>CAZJOH010000024.1:0-28367 GCA_964547575.1 uncultured Clostridium sp. | reverse complement strand
GAATATATCCCGACATCAATCTTGCAGTTCTGCCGTTACCGTCTTCAAAGGGATGTATTGTAACAAGCTGATAGTGTACTACCGCAGCAACAATAAGCGGATGGTCATCTGTTGTGTTTACATACTCAACGAGCTCATCAAGAAGTGAGGGAATATCGCTGTACTCGGGCGGTATATACTCGGGAGCACCTGTTTCACTGTCATAAACGGCAAACAGTACACCGGGAGGCATTTCTCCTCTGAGACCGATTTTCTCTTTTGAAGCACCTTTTTCAACCATTGCCTGAACTTCAAGTATGAGCTCTTTTGAAAAAGGCACATTCTTTTTCAGCTTTTCTTCAAGGAGATTCAGAGCAAGGAAATAGTTTCTTACCTCTTGCTCAGGCTTTAGAAAATGCTTATGAGCATCTCTTTCCATTGCTTCATTTGCCTGTGCTTCCGTAAGAGGATTACCCTCAATTTTATTTGAAGCATAAGAACTTTTCTTTTTTGAATTTTTTCTCAATCTGTTTTTTGTGATTGCAGGCAATTCAACTGAACGGACAGAAAATCTGTTTTCGTCTATCACAGAGATTTTTTTCAGTATGTCATTTGTGAGAGTAACCTTAATCAATTATATCATTCCTTTGATATTTTACTGCTCTTATTATACCACAACACATCAAAAAACTCCACTAATATTTCACTATTTTTTCACTATTTTTCATTGTATCAATATTACTCTTTGCTCCTAAATCTATTACCAATGCAGGCAGTTGTTGCAAAATCTGCAACAACTGAATTACTCATTTGTCTTTTGTAATTAACTTTATTTGCAGTTTGAACCATTGCAAAATTTGCAACAGTTGCTTTCCGACATAAAAACAAGTGAATATAACATCATACATACAAAATTTAAGGAAGGTGAAAAAATGCTTTAGCAAAATTTCAAAATCTAAAAATCAAATTCAAAAAAATCTAAAGAAAGGACTTTAAAATTTTTATGTCAAACGTAAATCAGATTCTTGAAGTAATATGGGATGACAAACTGATTGATGAACTGACAAAAATGGTTATGGAGCATCAGCGAAAAGAAAGCACCTCATTAAAATTGCTCAACGAAAACCTCAGAGAAGTTAAAAACAGCATCAGCAATATATTGAAAAAGGTATATTCACAGATTCAACAAAAGAACGCCTTGACGAACTTGAAGAACAAAGAAAAGAACTCGAAGGTCAGATTTCAAAAGAGAAAATCGAGCATCCGTTGCTTGAACCGGACCATATAAAATTTTGGTTTTACCGTTTCAGAAAGATGGATTCAACCTTACTCAAAAACCGCCAAAAGATTATTGACAGCTTTTTGAATTCCGTTGTATTATATGATGACAGAATTGAGTTCTTTTTTAACTTCCGCAAGGGAGCCAATATTCTCTCTTTGGAAGAACTGGAAAAAGGTTCGTGTTTATTTGACACAATTCCACCAAATTAAGGTTTATACCGCAAGGCATGAACCTTAATTTTTTATATGGGTGGATTCGAAAGGGCGTTAAGAAAACAGAAACCCCGAGCTTTGATTAAAGTTCGGGGCTGATTTGTTTATTTACTTAACTTAAGTGATTTATCCAGCTTATCCGTGCTGCGCTCGAAGATTTCGGCAAGGACAATTGTTATTGCGAAGCTTACCGCCGCAAAAAGAAGCGGAGAATCGTTCATACCGAAGTGCTGAAGAATAATCATCGGGATTCTTTGCAGGATATATATTCCGAAAACCCTTTTTCCGAACCAACGGAGAACGGCATTGTTAATGCTGATTCTCATTGACACAAAAACAATCAGAAGCGTAAAAACGAGCGCCATCGGAACAAAAATCACACGGGTCTTGCCGTTAAGAAGCAGGAAATGATTGAGGGTTATGAACGCCGCAAGCGTAACTCCCGTGCAGCAGAGCCACTTGCCGATGCTCGGCAGAAGTGCCTTGTCGATATGTGGCTTTGCGATTGCGTACCACATTCCGAGCGGATAGCACAAAAGCGTATCATACCACCAGTATTCGTTCTTTTTCAAATACACGAGCAGGATTACCGTTGCTGTTGAAAGAACGGTTGTTATAACCGTGCCGGTGATGATGCGTTTTCCGACAAACCTGAACGATATCCACGTCAGTATGTAAAGTATAAGAATAACAAAAATGAACCATACGCTGTTGCCGACTGCATCAAGACCGATGAAGGAAAGCAGCAGCTTTTTTATTGAGTAATTCTTACCCAGAGCAAGACCGAGAAGCCAGAAAATCAGAATTGCGATGTCATAGTGAAGCAGGACTTTCAGAGAACGCTTTGAAATCAGAGTTTTAACATAGCCTTCTTTTTTGGAAAGACCGAGCAATACTCCGTAGCCCGAGCAGAAAAGGAACATTACCACCATGAGCTGACCGAGGAAAAGCATAAAATCCGTGAACGGCTTATCGTACCACTCGGTTGAAAGGGTGATATATTGCCTTACATGCGAAAACAGAACAATGATAACAAAAATGCCTTTTATTGAGCCCGTTTTTTGGGGCGACATATAGTCCTCAAAGCCTTCTCTGACCTTGATTTTTATTCCGATGAGGCAGAGAATGAGCAGCGCCGCAAGAAAGAATACCATAAAATTACCTCTTAAAGGAAAATTCTGTTATATCTGGGCTTGAATTCAATTGAGCCGTCCTGATGAAGGGTTGTGATTGTTACACCTTCAACCCACTCGCTCTCGGGTTTACCTGTTTTATCGCCCATATTGTAGCATGCATAGCCGCCTGCAAGGCTGTAGCAAAGGTAAACGCCCTTATATTCAGCCACCCAGTCATTTACATGGTCGTGACCCGCAAAAACAGCCTGAGTGCTGCCCGTTTCGAGAATGGCATCAAACATTCCGCTGTTGAACTGCGAGGAGCCGACACCCTCATATTGCTCGCCGTAAAGAATTTTACATTCGCCTGAGGGGACATATCTGCCGTTTTCATCCTCTTTGAAGGCGTGGGAATATTCACAAAGAGGAATGTGCATATACATAAAGGAATCCGCCGAGCCGTACTGCTTTTTGAGCCTTGCGGTTTCATTTTTATAGAAATCAATCTGTTCCTTTTTAAGAAAGTCATAACCCTTCATATCTGCAGGGATGCCGTATTTCTCTCTGTCCGAGTCGAGAATATCTCTGCCCGAGTCGAAGAGGAAGAGAGTTTTGAGATGCTTTCCGCCTTCGCCGAGGATATTTATTGTATAGTTGCCGTAGCCGAACATATCATCGGGACCGAATTTGCAAAGGCAGTGGTCATAATCGCAGAAGCTCTTGAAAAGAAGCCATTTATAAAAGCCTCTGTCCTCTCTTGTTTCATGATTTCCGAAAATCGCAGTCCAGTAAACGCCGATTTCCTCCATCATCTGTGCAAACTGAATTGCGTCAATCTGCTGATATTTGGAGAGAATGTTGTCGCCCGTAAGAACAACAAGGTCGGGCTTGATTTCCTTGATGTGACGGACAAAATTACCGACAGTCTTTGTATTCATATCGTGGTCATCGCTGAAATGGAAGTCCGTTGTTGAGATGATAACAAAGTCGTCGCTTTTGATTTTTCCGTCTTTGTCAACCTTTGCGATTGTGGTTGAATAATCGTTTTCGGAGATGATTTTTACATCGGTGGGCACTTTTTCGGGGTTTGCCCTTTTGCAATAGAGCGATTTCGGAAGCTTTCCTGAGCTGATTTTATAAATCGCACCTGCCGCAGCAAGGTGAATTCTTACAGCGGTCTGTCTTACAAAACCCCATATATTATAAAGCATAGTCTGCACTTCCTTTTACCAATAAATTAACCATGAAATCGGACCCGAAAGCATTTTGCAGAGGATAAGGAAATCTGCAAAAGAAATCCATCCGAATGCTTCAATGCGGCTCATATCGGACTGAGCGGCAAATTCATCGTCGCTCATGATAAGGTCTGTAACGGTGATAACCTTTGATTCGTAGTCCCAAGGGTTATCTTCTTTGATAGTGATAAGACGGCTGCCTCTTACAAATTCATGACCGTATGCGTTATAGGAGCTGCCGGGAGTGTTGATAACATCAAGACCTCCGACATCAACCTCATAGGTGTTAAGGTGGTCATGACCCATGAAAATTGCAAGCACGTCGCCTCTTTCAAGCATTGCGTCAACCTCGCCGTGGTTATAATATCCGGGTGAGGGAGGCTCAAGAAGATGGCCTGCAAATGATTCCGTTTTGGGATTGAATACGGAATATCTTACTCCACTGTAGGTTTCCGTAAAGAAAGGAATATCAATATATGCGTGGGGGAACATAACCTCATAAACTTCCTGAACAGTCATGTGCTGGAAGACAATAGAGGGAACTTTTTCGCCCGCTTGTTCTTCAAGCTTTTTGCTTTCGGATTTGTACCATTCAAGCTGGTCTTCTCTTACGGAGTCATAGCCGAGACGGTTGCCGTCTTCATCGTAAACATATGTGCCTGTGTCAAGCATCCAAACGTTAAACTTAACGCTCTTGCCGTCAGAGGAATAAACGGGCAGATAATGGTTGCCCGAGCCGCTGAGGTCGGGGTCTGCATCATATGCAAGGCAGTATTTGCCGCCGTATTTCTGATACATCTTAAGAAGGGTATCCTTGTCAACGCCCTGCTCATCGTCATGGTTGCCGAAAACAAGGGTAAAATAAACCTCATGCTCAACGAAGGGTGCAATGATTTCGGCGATGGCTGCTTCTTTATCTTCTTTTGCGGCAACGCAGTTGTCGCCGCCGAGAACAACCAGATCGGGGTTATAAACCTCAAGCATGCGGTTTACATATTTCAGCATATCTTCCTGCGCAGGATAGCCGTCCTGAAAGTCTGTCAGGTGGAGAATGTTGAATTCGCCGTTTTCATCAAAAGTGAGCTTTGTCTGCGCCGCATAAGCGGATACGGATGCTGCGCCGAAAACAAGGCATAGGGCAAGTATTGCCGAGAGAATGCGCTTTTTCATAAGTGAACCTCCGTTATTTGATACATTTATTATAAAGGGTTAAATTATGTTTGTCAATTTATGCATTGAAATAATCGGATATTTAATCTATAATATCAGTATCATTTCATAAAGGAGAACCGTTATGAAAAAAACGGCTGAAAATGCAGGTGCGGATAATTTTACTCCGTCGATACCGCAGTATTTTTCATGGATAAATAACACAAACGAGGGCGCAACTGAAAAGCAGACCCTCATTAACCTTGACTTTTTCAGATATCTTAAGGATACATACGGAATGAATCTTCGTATCTACGCATGGGATGCGGGAAATTATGACGGCGCAAGCGAGGGCTACGGCAATGTTAACGGCGAAAAATTCCTTTCGCAGTATCCCGAGGGATATAAGAATGTTGTTGAAAAAGCAAAGGAAATCGGAATCCGCTTCGGTCTGTGGGGAAGCCCCGACGGCTTCGGCAACACTCCCGAAGAAGAAAAAGACCGCTTTGATTTCTTTGTTCACCTTTGCAAAGACTATGATTTTGCGCTTTTCAAGCTTGACGGCGTCTGCGGACATCTCCGACCCGAAAAAGCAGGGATTTTTGCGGAAATGCTCAAGGAATGCAGAAAATATTCGCCCGATCTCGTTGTTCTTAACCACCGTCTGAACTTCTATGAGGCTGAAAAATATATAACAACATATCTCTGGAACGGCGATGAAACCTATGTTGACATACTTTCATGCAATAATCAGACCGCCATGCACCACAGAGGCTTCATGTTCACAAGAGGTCATACCGATAATCTTGAACGCCTTGCCGAGGATCACGGTGTCTGCATTTCTTCAAATATTGATTATTTTGAGGATGAGCTTATCTATCAGGCATTCAACCGTTCTTTGATTCTTGCGCCCGAAATCTACGGAAATCCGTGGCTTATGCGTGACGATGAGTTGCCGAAGCTTGCGAGAATTTATAATCTCCATGCAAGGAATGCGGAAATTCTTGTCAACGGCATGATTCTGCCCGAGGAATACGGCGACAATGCGTGTTCGAGAGGAACAAAAACAAAGCGTTTTATTGCATCGGGTAATAATTCATGGGAAATAAAAACCGTTAAGATAAATATCGGCGAAGAGATAGGAATATCAACGGATCTGCCCGTTGCCGTGAATATTCATCACCCTTACGAAAAGCATCTCGGAATTTTTAAAGTCGGCGATACGGTTGAGGTTGAGCTCATGCCGTTCAGAGCGTCGCTTATCGAGGTTGCCGTTAAAGATGAAGCGGAACCCATGCTTGAAAATTGCGAATATGAAATAATAAAAGAAGAAAAAGACGGAACTCCCGTTGAGGTTAAAATCCTTAAAGATGAAAATACCGATATAAAAGAAAAAGCGCCGATATATCTCGGCACTCTCGAAAACGGCGAAAGAAATCCCGAAAACGGCGAATTTCTCTATGAATCGGCGATGTATGCAATTACAAACGACTCTCTCGAAATCAGGTCATTGCGTCGCTCGGGCGAAACAAAAATACCCGAGGTCAGGGCTGCGAGGGATGCATTTTTTGAGCAGGAAACATATAAATTAAGGGGCTGCGAAGCAAAGAATATGTTTGACGGCAGACCCGATACATTTTTCGATGCACAGAGCAAGACATACTGCGACAATGATTTGCGTATCAACGGCGGCTGTCTGCGTGTTGACTTTGGCGAAGAAATTGACTGCGACAGCGTTGAGGTTGAGTTTTTTTCTGCCGATTATCCTACGAGAGAGGTCGAAATCCAGAAGCTTCCGCTTCATGCCGAATATTCGGTTGACCTTAATGAATGGAATACTTCCGAGCTTGCGAAAACAAGTGTTGCAGATGATGATTTCACTGCAAAAATCGTGAAATTCACCGTTCACACAGCCTATGACCTGCACGGCAAAAAGCTTGTTGCAAGCTACGGTGTAAACGGCGGAATGCGTTATCTGCGAATCGAAAAACCCGTTGACAGAATTTACTCCGTAAGGCTTATAAAAGACGGTAAAACTGTTGATATAAAAGAGCCTTTTGCAAACAATATGCAGGCTCATTACCGCCATAAAAAGATTCAGCTTGCAAAGCACGGCGAGGTGAGTTTGCCCGATTACAGAGCAGGCTCAAGGCTTGCCGTTGCCGTTGAAGGCGGACACGGCGAGGAATGCGTATATTGCGTTGCCGAAATCGGCGGAAAATTCTGCGGATTCCCCGAAAGAGCACCCGATTACAAGGCAAATCAATGGGAGCACTGCGTCTGCGGTACGGATTCAAACAATACATTTTTCCTTGAAATTCCCGACGGACTTCAGGGCGAAAAAATAAAAATTCACGCCGTTTTCTCAAACCGCTCAAAAGGCGAAAAAACGACGTGTAACGTGTATCTTTGTGATAAGCATTAAAGCATTTCGGCGATTGCATCAACGCATTGCTCGGGAGTGCTGTCGGAGCAGTCAACCGTGATATCGGCATATTTTTCATAGAGGGGAGCACGTTCGGCGTAAAGCTCTGCGATTGTTGTGCCCTCTTTCATTGCGATGCCTCTTGTGTGGATGTTGCAGATGCGCTTTTCAAGCTCGTCTGCATTGACTTTCAGATAAACAATGATGCCGTTTTTTCCGAGATTTTTCATTGCATTTTCGCCGTAAACGGCACTGCCTCCCGTGGCAACAACACAGTTATCAAACCTCTGCGCACCGATGATTTTATCTTCGATTCTGATAAATTCGTCGGTGCCTTTTTCTTTTATTATTTCGCAGAGAGCCTTGCCCTCTTTTTTCTGAATAATCAGATCCGTATCGCAGAAATCCATGAGCAGGGTCTTTGCAAGAAGAACTCCTATCGTGCTTTTTCCCGCACCGGGCATTCCGATTAAAACAATATTTTTCATTTTATACTTCCTTGTTCTTTGAATTATGAGGTTGTTTCCTCTGCCGTTGTTTCGATTATTACCGCACTTTGCGGTGCAGCGGTTGTGGCGGGGGACTCGTTCACGGGGAAATCAAAGCCTCTGATGAAGCCGCCCTGTTCAAGTGAACATATATCTCCGCCGATAACCCTGCCGTCAAAAACAAGCAGATTTGCCTGAACGGTTTCCGTGTTTTCAAGCCCGGGGTAATTCAGAACGGCATAGGTCCATCTCTTTGCACGCATACCCTTGAACGGCTCAAGGTCAAGACCCTGCGCCTTGTTCATTTCGGCATATTCCGTGTAGCCGTCATCAAAATTTTCGGGAATGATTACCTCGCTCACCTCAACGGGATCCTCGGAGATTTTCCATCCGAACTGCGAGAGGAAAGCTCTTCTCTCCGCCGCCGTTTCGGCCTTGTAATTAATTACCGAATCGTTCGCCGCAGGCTGTTTTCCTCTGCCGATAATCATGAAAAGCGCTGCGGCAAGCGCAATTATCGCAATAATAAGAGCCGCAATTTTTGTTTTTGATGTTTTAACTGAAAATACAAACATTAATCTCACCGCCTGAAAAATATATATTCAGGTAAATGAAGAAATATTCGTTGTTTCAATCCGCAATATCAGGGTTATCAAACCTTCATTTTTATAAGCATTATTCCCTGCGGAGTGATATCGATTGCGCCGTATTCGCCCTTTGCGATGCTTCCCGGATTCATTATGTAAAGACCGTCATCATAGGCAGTAACACTTTCGTGGGTATGGCCGTATAATGCAATACGGGCACCTGCTGACCTTGCTTTTTCGATAAAATATTCCGTGCCGTGCTTGACATATTCATTATGACCGTGTGAACAGAAAATTTTGATTCCCGAAACGGAAACAAGCTCATTATAAGGCAAAAGCGAATACATATCGCAGTTGCCGCAGACCTGAACAATTTTTCTGTTTCCGATTTCATCTTTTAGAAGGTCGATATCCCTCTCGCCGTCACCCAAGTGGATAATCATATCCGCCTCGCCGTGCATGGTTATCGCTTCACGCATGCGGTAAGCTGAGCCGTGCGAATCCGAAAAAACAAGAATCCTCAATCTCTCATCTCCGTTCTATACTTTGATTCATTATCATAAATTATATTAGATTAAGGCGGTGATTGCAATAAATAACTCAAATATTTCTCCCGAGGAACTGCTCAGACTTGCAAAATCAGCCAAAAGCAATAAGCCCGAGGATATGCTTTCGGCAATGCAGGGCAGGCTTCCCGAAAACGGTGTAAACGAAATTAAGCGCATACTCGGCGATAAAAAGGCACTCGAGGAGCTTCTCAGAAGCGAGCAGGCGCAGAAAATCATGAAGCAGTTCGGTAAAAAATAATATGGATATAAATATAGATAACATAAACGAGATATTATCGGGGCTTTCCGATGAGGATATGGAAAACCTTCGTGCCGCAGCCGAAAATCTCTTTTCTTCCGAGAGTAAAACGGAGAAAAATGAGGGGTTCGGCTTTGGCGGCATGCCCGATTTATCAAACATACTCGGTAATGCCCGACTGATGTCGGGACTCGGTGCGATAATGAGTGCAATGAATAAAACCGACAGCCGCACAAGACTGATTGAAGCACTCAAGCCTCTTTTATCCGAAAAAAGAAGGCATAAAGCCGATGAAGCAATGCAGATGATGAAGCTTTTCGAGCTTTTACCCATGATAACAAATCTTATGGGCGGTGATAACAATAACAACGGATTCTGACAGCAAAATCGTTCTCCCGATTGCACTTTTGCTCCTTGCGGAAAAATCGGATTTTTCGCTGATATTTGCGCTGCTGTATATACTTATCTGAATAGGGGTCGGTGTCTGCATCGATCCTATCAGGGTTTTAATTCTTCGGGCGTAATATATTCGACCCTGCGGAATAAGGCAAATTTTTATATGCGGGTTGAAAAATTCGGGATTATATAGTAAAATAAAGCAACGAATACGCAAAGGAGTGGTTAAACATGGTTTATAAATACAAAACCCGAGGCACATGTGCCCGAACAATTGAGTTTGAAATTGACGGCGGAGTTGTAAAGAACGTGCGGTTTGAGGGCGGCTGCAACGGCAATCTCAAAGGCATCGGCTCTGTCGTTGAGGGGATGAAAGCGGATGAAGTTATTGAAAGACTTGAAGGCATCCGCTGCGGCTTCAAAACAACCTCATGCCCCGACCAGCTTGCAAAAGCGCTCAGGGAGGCTGTTGAAAATGGATAACAAGAAAAATATAAGGCTTACCTTTTATATTGTCTGCGGACTTCTTCTCGGTGCGCCGTACATATGGCGAATTATCAAAATAATTCCCGAAATTCTTGCAGAGCTTGAAAATGCGAAGGAAATTATCGCCGCCGCAGGCTATGCGATTCTTGTTATCGCTTCGGTTGCCGTTGCTTATAAGCTCGGCGAAACGCTCTGGATAAAGATTGTCAACATCTATTCAATGGTAGGTCTTGCCGTAAGCGTTATAACAATGATGACAAGGGCGATAGGCATTTCGGAAATTTTCGAGGTTGTTTTTGAGCTTATCTGCGCTCCGTTTTACGGCATCGAATCTCCGCTTGCCGTAACCGTTCTCATGCTGATTATTTCGATAACGGCATATATGTTCCTCAATAAAAGAACTCCTGTAAAAAATGAAAATCAATAACAAAAAAGCTGCACTCAATGTGCAGCTTTAATTTTTGCCGTAAAAGCAAGAAAAAGATGCGGTTAAGCATCTTTTTCTGCATGGGGTTGAATTGAGGAGGGGTATTGCGTACTCAAAATGAGCAGTACTCTGCGGGTTGCGGCTCCCGCTCGGTACATCTGTATAATAACCCTCAAATATTAATTCAGTATGAATTCATTTTTAACGTTTGTAAGATATTTTATTAATAACCGTATACTTTATTTAACAGCAAGCCATAAGGCTTTGAAAGGTATCTTTCCGCCACGGCTTCGTTAAAAATCCTTGAAACAGCCTCATGAAATTGCCGCTTCAAATTCCGCAAGCAGCTCTTCCTTTACAATGCCTTTGAGCAGGTTGAGGGAGAGTGTTTTGTTTGCTTTCATTTTGTCACGGCACATGAAATCGCCTGAAACAATATTCACTCTTTCAAGCATAACGGGATCTGCGGCAACATCGTCGATAATCTGTGCAAAATAGGGTCTTATCATGTCGTCAAGGTCATCGGGCCACTTTGTCCAGCCGTTTTCAGTGCCGAGATTCGGGGTCTGCTGGGTCTGGAAACGCAGAAAGCCGTCTGTCTCAATTTCCTTGAGATATTTAAGGATTTCCTTTGCGAATTTTGCGGGCTTATAGCCGTAAACAACGGAATCCCACGGGTCGGTGTATGAGCAGTCAACGCTGTAGTCATATTCCTTGTTTTTGTTGATAATTACATACTTTTTACCTGCTTTACGGATATCTCCGAGGGTCAGTTCGCCTATATTTTCAATGTCTGTAAGAGCATATTTTTCGGGCGAAAGATATTCACGGATAAGCCTGCTTGTTTCAGACGAATTCCCGTTATAGCTCAGACTTATCGGACCGATTTTCTGATTCATATATGTCATTACGGTGATAATTAAAAATTCGTCGCTTTCGTTCAGAATCATTTTAAGGCTTTCAAAAGCAAGCTCGGCGGGCATGCCCTTCATTATTCCGTGTGCGATGAAAAGATTGCCTTTTTTATCCGCTTTAAGTCTTATGTCAAACGCACGCACGCCGTGAGCATACTGCTCATAGAGAGAGCCGTTCTGGCATTTTGCGAATTTTGACATGCCCATGGTTGCGGAATTATGCGAACCGGGCATTGCGATTTTTGTTATTTTTGCATCGTCGGAAATATACGACATCCAGTTTTTTAAAAACAAGGTCAGCACCGCCTTTTTGAATTCTTTATATTTCAATATATCATATTTAATCGTCAAATGTCAACAAAGTGAATACCGATAGGCAAAATATACAAAATTCATGCAAAAAAGGGAATAAATCAGTCGAAAAAATTTTATAAAAAAGTAGCATTTTCTATAAATGTATGTTATAATCAAATAGAATGCGGAATTGCGGAATAAAAATGCAGTTTTGCATGAGAAAACTGTTATGTTTAAATTTTCATTCAGGAGGAATGACTTAATGCTTAAAAAGATCAGCACTCTGCCTTTCACAGGCACTCCCGAGCAGGAGGCTCAGCTTAAGGCAATTATCGCAGAATGCACAGGCGATAAGAGCATGCTCATGCACGTTATGCAGGAAGCTCAGAACATCTACGGCTACCTGCCCATCGAAGTTCAGACCATGATTGCAGAGGGAATGAACGTTCCCCTCGAGAAGGTTTACGGCGTTGCAAGCTTCTACGCTCTCTTCTCACTCACTCCCAAGGGAAAGTACAACGTTTCCGTTTGCCTGGGTACGGCTTGCTATGTTAAGGGCTCACAGGAAATCCTCGATAAGATTTGCGAAGTTCTCGGAATTGCTGCAGGCGAATGCACAGAGGACCTTAAGTTCTCCGTTGAAGCTTGCCGCTGCATCGGTGCTTGCGGTCTTGCTCCCGTTTTCACCATCAATGATGACGTTTACGGCAGAGTAACTCCCGACGAGATTCCCGAAATTCTCGCAAAATATAACTAATCTTAAATCCGCATACAGGAAAACGAGGGATTTGGTATGACAATCAACACTGTTAAAGATTTGCTTGAAGCGGAAATTCTCTGCGGAAGCGAAAGCCTCGGAGACGAAATCCATTCAGCCTGCGGAAGTGACATGATGAGCGATGTGCTCGCATATGTTAAAGACCAGGCGGTGCTGCTTACGGGACTTGTCAATGCACAGGTTATCCGTACAGCGGAAATGATGGATATGAAATGCATTGTTTTCGTTCGCTCAAAGTGTCCTTCGGCGGATATGCTGGAGCTTGCGGAAGAAAGCGGAATTGCCGTTATGACTACAGCAAAGCGTATGTATGACGCATGCGGCATCCTCTATTCAAACGGACTCAAAGGAAATGGTGACTCAAATGGCTGAACCCCTGATATTCCATTTTGAAGTTGACGGCGATAATTTCACATCGGCAGGTCAGGCTTCGGTGCAGGTGAAGAAAAACCTTCGTCAGCTCGGAATCGACCCCGAAACAATCCGCAGAGTTTCCATTGCGATGTATGAAGGTGAAATCAACATGGTCATTCACGCAAAGGGCGGAGAGGCAGATGTTATCGTCAGCGACGACAGTATTGAGATAATTCTCAAAGATACGGGACCCGGTATTGCCAATATCGAGCAGGCTATGCAGGAGGGCTTTTCAACCGCCCCCGATAATATCCGTTCGCTCGGCTTCGGCGCAGGCATGGGTCTCCCGAATATGAAAAGATATACTGACTATATGCAGATAGATTCCGTTGTCGGAGAAGGCACCACCATTACGATGAGGGTCAACTTCTGACGGATATCCGAAAGGAGTGTGTTCTGTGAATACATACATCCACTCGGTATCGCTCGATGCGAGCAAATGCACAGGCTGCACAACCTGCATGAAGCATTGCCCCACGGAGGCAATCAGAGTGCGTAACGGCTGCGCCGTTATTGATGCGGAGCGCTGCATTGACTGCGGAGAGTGCATACGAAACTGCACCAACAATGCCAAAAAGAGCATATGCAGCTCTTTTGACGAAATAAAGAACTACAAGCACAAAATTGCGCTTCCTGCGCCCAGTCTGCTTGCTCAGTTCGATAATCTTGACAACATCGGCTATGTGCTTCAGGGGCTTCTCGATATCGGCTTTGATGAGGTTTTCGAGGTCGCAAGAGCTGCGGAAATCGTTTCCGAGCATACAAGGCTCTATCTTCAGACCGAAGGCATAAGAAAGCCCGTTATCAGCACGGCATGCCCCGTTGTTACAAGGCTGATACTTATTCGTTTCCCGTTTCTTAAGGATAATCTTATTCCGCTTCTGCCTCCCGTTGAGGTTGCCGCACAGATGGCTGTTGAAGAAGCTATGAAGAAGAATCCCGAGCTTAAAAGAGAGGATATATGCACCTGCTTTATCTCTCCCTGCCCCGCAAAGGTAAGCTATGTAAGAAACGGATTCGGAAGCTATAAGAGCGAAGTTGACCTTGTTGTTTCCATGAGTGAAATTTATTTTCAGCTCCTTAACGTCATGAAGCGTGAGAATGCGTGTGATATGCCTTCTCAGGCAGGCAGAATCGGTCTGAGCTGGGCAATCTGCGGCGGCGAAGGCTCCGCACTGCTCAACGATAAGATTATTGCCGCTGACGGAATAAACAACGTGATTTCGGTGCTCGACCAGATTGAGGACGGCAATATTCCGCCCGTTGATTTTGTTGAGCTGAATGCATGTCCGAGCGGCTGCGTCGGCGGAGTGCTTACAATCGAAAACCCCTATGTTGCAAAAAACAGACTTCACACCTTAAGGCGCTATATGCCCGTTTCTCTTGTTCCCCGTTCGGAGGACGGTGCATACATCCCTGAAAACAGCTTTTTCGGAGATTTGCCCGAATACAGACCCCTCAACAGACTCAGCGACAGCATCGGAGAATCCATGAGGCTTATGTCGAAAATCCAGTCGCTCCGCAAGGAATTGCCGGGTATTGACTGCGGCTCATGCGGCGCACCGAATTGCCGAGCCTTTGCCGAGGATATTGTTATGGGCAATGCGGAAAGAAGCGAGTGTGTTATCGCCTATAAGGATTTAATCAAAAAATATATAGAGAGCTATGACGGAGGTGAGAAGGTTGACGGTGAATGAACTTTCGGCAATGCAAGGCTTTAAGCCTGTTGCAATGCCCGAGGGCGAGCGTGAAATAAACGGCGTTTACATCGGCGACCTGCTCAGCTGGGTAATGGGCAGAGCGAAGGCAGACGATGCGTGGATAACAATAATGACGAATATCAACGTTGTTGCCGTTGCTTCTCTTGCCGATACTGCGTGTATCATCCTTGCAGAGGGAGTTACTCCCGATTCAACAATCGTTGAAACCGCAATGGCAAAGGGAATCAACATTCTCTCATCGGAAATGCCTGCCTACGAAACCGCAAAGGCTATCGGTATATGAAAAAATATTATTACGATTTACACATGCATTCATGCCTGTCACCCTGCGGTGACGACGATATGACTCCTAATAACATTGCAGGCATGGGAGTGGTTGCGAAGCTCGATATAATGGCGCTGACCGACCATAACACCTGCCGCAACTGCCCTGCTTTTTTCAAAACAGCCGAGGCAAACGGAATCGTACCCGTTGCAGGCATGGAGCTTACCACGGCGGAGGATATTCATCTTGTGTGTCTTTTTGAAAATCTCGAAGATGCGCTGAAATTCGACGAAGCCGTGAATAAACAAAGAATACCGTTCAAAAACCGTGTTGATATTTTCGGCGAGCAGATGATAATGAACGAAAATGACGAGGTTATCGCCATTGAGGAAAACCTGCTTTCAAATGCAACGATGATAACCGTTGACGATGCCCCGAAATTGGTAAACGAATTCGGCGGAATCTGCTATCCTGCTCATATAGACAGGGAAGCAAACGGAATTGTTGCAACGCTCGGCATTTTTCCTGATATGCCGTATTTTCCATGCTATGAATTGCATGACGGCGATAAAAAAGACGAATATACGGGCAGATTCCCGATTTTAAAGGACAAGCCCTGCGTTGTATCGTCGGATGCGCATTATCTTTGGGATATAAGCGGCAGGCTCAACAGCTTTGAGCTTGAGGCAGAGGAAGAAACTCCCGAAAATATCCGTAAAAAGCTTTTTGAAAGGCTGAAAGGCTTATGAAAGAGTTGTCTTTGAATATTCTTGATATTGCCCAAAACTCCGTTAAGGCAAGAGCAAAGAATATTCTGATAGAGCTTATTGAAACAGACGAAACCCTTACTCTCACGATTAAGGATGACGGCTGCGGAATGAGCAAAGAGATGGTTGAAAACGTGATGAACCCGTTCTGTACAACGAGAACAACGAGAAATGTCGGTCTGGGCGTGCCGCTTTTAAAGCTTGCGGCAGAGCAGACAGGCGGCGGAATAAAAATAGAGTCCGTCAGCGAAAACGACAATCCCGATTGTCACGGAACAACCGTTACAGCGGAATTTTATACGAACCATATCGACTGCACACCCCTCGGTGACATAATCTCAACCGTTACGGTGCTGATTCAAGGCTCGCCCGATATCGAATGGAAATTTGTCCATAAGAAAAACGGCGGAAGCGTTGAGCTGGACACAAGGGAGCTGCGTGAGGTTCTGGGTGATGTTCCGCTTGATAATTACGAGGTCATAAAATGGATTGAGGAATACCTCAAAGAGGGATACGCAACCATTTAATATAATGTATATTATAAAAGAGAGGATAGATGTTATGAAATCATTGGCTGAGCTTGCTGCTATCAGAGAAAAGATGAAGGACAAGGTTGTTCTTCGTGAAGGCACAGGCGAAATCAGAGTAGTTGTCGGCATGGCAACCTGCGGCATCGCTGCAGGCGCAAGACCCGTTCTCAACGCTTTTGTTGAGGAAGTTACAAAGGCAGGTCTTAGCGAAAAGGTTACTGTTTCACAGACAGGCTGCATCGGCGTTTGCCAGTATGAGCCCGTTGTTGAAATCTTTGAAGCAGACAAAGAAAAGGTTACTTATGTTAAGATGACAGCCGAAAAGGCAGCCGAGGTTGTTGAAAAGCACCTTAAGGGCGGCGAGGTTGTTTCGGAATACACAATCAGTAACGTTATCTCATAATGGAGGTTAAAATATTATGATTCGTTCCCATGTATTGATTTGCGGCGGTACCGGCTGTACTTCATCGGGCAGTAAGGTACTCATTTCCACATTTGAAAAGGAAATCGAAAAGAACGGTCTTGCTGAAGAAGTAAAGGTTGTTCAGACGGGCTGCTTCGGTCTTTGTGCCCTCGGCCCCGTTGTTATCATTTACCCTGAAGGCACATTCTACAGCCGTGTTGAGGAAAAGGATGTTGCTGAAATCGTTTCCGAGCATCTTCTCAAGGGCCGTCTTGTTGACAGACTCGTTTATAAGGATGCAGACGAAAGCGTTATCGAGGAAGCAGGCAAAACTCTTTCTCTTAATGACACTAACTTCTATAAGACCCAGAAGAGAGTTGCTCTTCGTAACTGCGGTCTTATTGACCCTGAAAATATCGATGAATACATCGCTATGGACGGTTATGCCGCTCTCGGTAAGGTTCTTACCGAAATGAAGCCCGAAGAGGTTATTCAGGTTGTTAAGGATTCAGGCCTCAGAGGCAGAGGCGGCGGCGGATTCCCCACAGGTCTTAAGTGGAGCTTCACCGCAGCTAATGCAGCAGACCAGAAGTATGTTGTATGTAATGCTGACGAAGGCGACCCCGGCGCATTCATGGACCGTTCCGTTCTTGAAGGCGACCCCCACTGCCTTATCGAAGCTATGACAATCTGCGGCTACGCTACAGGCGCAACCGAGGGTTATGTTTATGTTCGTGCTGAATATCCTATCGCTGTTAACCGTCTTCAGAAGGCTATTGACCAGGCAAGAGAATACGGTCTTCTCGGCAAGAACATCTTTGATTCAGGCTTTGACTTCGACCTCTTCATCCGTCTTGGTGCAGGCGCATTCGTGTGCGGTGAAGAAACAGCTCTTATGACCTCAATCGAGGGTAACAGAGGTGAGCCCAGACCCAGACCTCCCTATCCCGCAGTTAAGGGTCTTTTCGGCAAGCCCACAACAGAAAACAACGTTGAAACCTTTGCTAATATTCCCCAGATTATTCTCAAGGGTGCTGACTGGTTCGCATCAATGGGTACTGAAAAGTCAAAGGGCACAAAGGTATTCGCACTCGGCGGCAAGATCGAAAACACAGGTCTTGTTGAAATTCCCATGGGCACTACTCTCCGTGAAGTTATTTATGATATCGGCGGCGGTATCCCCAACGGCAAAAAGTTCAAGGCTGCTCAGACAGGCGGTCCCTCCGGCGGCTGTATCCCTGCAAGCCTTATCGATACAAAGATTGACTACGATAACCTCACAGCTATCGGCTGCATGATGGGCTCGGGCGGTCTTATCGTTATGGACGAGGACAACTGTATGGTTGACATCGCTAAGTTCTTCCTCGACTTCACAGTTGATGAATCCTGCGGTAAGTGCGCACCCTGCCGTATCGGCACAAAGCGCATGATGGAAATTCTTGAAAAGATTACCGAAGGTAACGGCACTCTTGAAGATATTGATAAGCTTGAAGAGCTTGCATATTACATCAAGGAAAACTCCCTCTGCGGTCTTGGTCAGACAGCTCCCAACCCCGTTCTTGCAACTCTTAAGTTCTTCCGTGAGGAATATATTGCTCACGTTGTTGATAAGAAGTGCCCCGCAGGCGTATGTAAGGGTCTTCTCAACTATTCAATCGTTGCAGATAAGTGCAAGGGCTGTACTCTCTGCTCAAGAAAGTGCCCCGTTGGCGCAATCAGCGGCACAGTTAAGAATCCTCACGTTATCGACACTGCAAAGTGCATTAAGTGCGGTGCTTGTATGGATTCATGTAAGTTCGGCGCAATCATCAAAGGCTAATAGAGGAGGCATACGATAATGGAAATGGTAAACATTAAAATAAATAATATGCCCCTGAGCGTTCCCAAGGGCATCACTATCCTTGAGGCTGCAAGATATGCAGGCGTGGAAATCCCCACCCTCTGCTACCTTAAGGAAATCAATGAAATCGGCGCTTGCCGTATGTGCATGGTTGAAGTAACCGGTGCACGTTCACTCGTTGCAGCCTGCGTATTCCCCGTTAACGAGGGTATGGAGGTTTTCACAAACAGCGAAAAGGTAAGAAAGAGCCGCAAGCAGAATCTTGAGCTCGTTCTTTCAACTCATAATAAGGCTTGCCTCACCTGCGTACGCAGCGGTAACTGCGAGCTTCAGAAGCTTTGCAAGGACTACGGCGTTGAAGATGCAACAAAGTACGAAGGTGCATATCCCGAAGCAGCATATGATGATTCCGCTGCTCACATGATAAGAGATAACAGCAAGTGTATCCTCTGCCGTCGCTGCGTTGCAGCCTGCGATAATCAGGCTATCAGCGTTATCGGCGCAAACGCAAGAGGCTTTGATACTCATATCGGCTCACCCTTCGAGCTTCCCCTCAACGATTTCTCATGCGTATCCTGCGGTCAGTGTATTGTTCACTGCCCCGTTGGCGCAATCTATGAGAAGGACGACACCGCAAAGGTATTCGCTGCTATCAGCGATCCCGAGAAGTATGTTGTTGTTAACACAGCTCCCTCAATCAGAGTTACTCTCGGCGAAGCTTTCGGCAACGCAATCGGTACAAACGTTACCGGTAAGATGGTTGCAGCTCTCCGCCGCCTCGGCTTTGATAAGGTATTTGATACAGACTTCTCTGCCGACCTTACAATTATGGAAGAAGCAAACGAGCTTCTTGACAGAATCAACAACGGCGGCGCTCTTCCCCTCATCACATCCTGCTCACCCGGTTGGGTTAAGTACTGCGAGCATTACTATCCCGAGCAGATTGATCACCTTTCAAGCTGCAAGTCACCCCAGCAGATGTTTGGTGCAGTAACAAAGACATGGTATGCAAAGAAGATGAACCTTGACCCCAAGGATATCGTTGTTGTAAGCATCATGCCCTGTACCGCAAAGAAGTTTGAGTGCGGCAGAGATGACCAGTCCGCAAGCGGTTATCCCGATGTTGACTACGCTCTCACAACCCGTGAGCTTGCAAGAATGATCGAAACTGCAGGTATCGCTTTCAACGCTCTTCCCGATGAAGAATTCGATAATCCTCTCGGCGAAGGCACAGGCGCAGGCGTTATCTTCGGCGCAACAGGCGGCGTTATGGAAGCTGCTCTCAGAACTGCTGTTGAAACTCTTACAGGCGAAGAGCTCAAGAGCCTTGACTTCACAGAGGTAAGGGGCACAGAAGGTCTTAAGGAAGCTACTTACACAGTTGCAGGCATGGAAATCAAGGTTTGCGCTGCAAGCGGACTTAAGAACGCACAGACAGTTATGGAAAAGATTAAGAACGGCACAGCTGATTATCACTTTGTTGAAATCATGGCTTGCCCCGGCGGTTGTGTAAACGGCGGCGGTCAGCCCGTTCAGCCTGCAAGCGTTCACAACTTTGTTGACCTTAAGGGTCTCAGAGGTAAGGCACTCTATGAGGCAGATAAGAATCTTCCCCTCAGAAAGTCCCACGAAAGCGAAGCAGTTAAGACTGTTTATGCAGAGTATTTCGAGAAGCCCGGCAGCCACATTGCTCACGAGGTTCTTCATACTCACTATGTTAAGCGTTCAAAGTACAGCAAATAATTAAACAATAAAAATTGCCGCAGGAGTAAAACCCTGCGGCTTTTTATATAAAGGGCAAGAGAAAAATAAAGATTAAATTCCGCCCCGAAAGGAATAATAATTACATATTAATCTAAGTGCAATAATTGCACCATGTTAGAAACTAAAGGTGCAAATAATGTCGATCTTGAAATTGTATATTCAGCTTTAACGGAAGATGTGTCGCTGTTGGTTGAAATGTTTGAAAAGCAATAAAAATTGCTCCGTAAAAACTGATTTGACTCCCTCAGGGTCCATGACCCGGCTCCCTCCGGAGGGAGCCTGAACAGTAAGTTTCTGTTATGCAGAAAGTCTGCTGCTTCATTAGCCTCCACTTCAGGGGAGGTGGATTTTGCAAAGCAAAAGACGGAGGGGGTTAATCAGCTTTTGCGGAGCAACAAAAAATTCCGAATTCCGCATTGCGAATTAAAAAGTTGATGAGGCAATATTAATTACAATTTTCCCTCTTTTTTCAGCAATTTCTTTAAATTTTGCCGCACCGCCGGTTATATGATTCACATAAGTTAAAACATAATCTGATTTATCAATCATCCGCATGTTTCGTTTTTCTATAGCGAATTAAGGTGGTGTTTTTTCTGTTTCTTCGGGATAAACAGTTTCCGGATAATTTTTAAAATGGTTATTTTTTGAGGGCAGATAAGCGAGAACGGAAAAACATTAGAGGATTAATTCTGAATTTAAAAAAGCTGCACCGAAGTGCAGCTTTTTCACATTACAGTAACATCTTCAAATTTTGCGCCGACATAGTCTGCGAGAGCAGAGGGTTCAATGCCGAGCATTGCGCCTCTGACACCTGCGCTGACATAAATTTTATCAAAAAGTGTTGCCGTTTCGTCGATAACCGTCGGGAACGGCTTTTTCATTCCCACGGGTGAGCATCCGCCACGGATATAGCCCGTTGTTTTGAGCAAATCCTTGACGTGTATCATCTCAACCTTCTTTTCGCCGAAGGCTTTTGCAACCTTTTTCAGGTCAAGCTCGTCACAAGCGGGTATGCAGCAAACGCCGAAGCCGTTCTTTTCGCCGCAGAAAACAAGGGTTTTGAAAACCTGCGTGGGGTCTTTGCCTGTTTTCCTTGCGATGCTTCCGCCCGAAAGGTCGTTTTCGTCAACGGGATATTCCATCAGCTCAAACGGGATTTTTGCAGCCTCAAGCAGCCGCATTGCGTTGGTTTTTGTCATAAAATCACTTCTTATAAAAAGTAAGGGTCGATGTGGGCATCGACCCCTACGTTTGATTATTTCTTTGAAATCCTGAATGTGAACTCGATTTTCTTATGGCTGTTAAGACGGTATTCCTTGTGAAGATGTGCGCAGCCGGGCATATCGCCGCCGACGCCTCTCATTGCCGCATCAAGGCAGAGCGTTATGGAATTATCCTTAACAAGCTCATAGAGATGCTCTGCTTTGTCAAGCTTTTCGGGGCTGTAGTAGCTGAGATTGAAGCCGAAGGGGATGTCCATGGCGTCAATCTTGATTCCGAAGCCCGAAGCATCGCTGACGGTGAGAGTTCTTGTGTCTGTTCTGTGGCCGTTTTCCTGCGGACGCATGTATCTGTGTTCAAGCTCGGCAACCGTCGCTGTGTGCTTTGCAAGCTTGCCGCCTGTTTTTCTGTCAAGATATGTTTCGTGAGGACCTCTGCCGTACCATTCAACGTTATCAAGAGTACTCTTGATGCTCATTCTCATACCGACCTTGAGCATCGGAAGAAGCAGACCCATTGCGCTGTGTTTTACGGTAACTTCGCCTGCAGGAGAGAAAAGATAGGTTGTTTCAACGCCTGCAACGAAGGGAGCAACCCAGTTGACCTTAACCTCAACGCCCGAGGGTGTTGACTGTGCCTTTACGGAACGGGCAACGGTTTGTGCCGTAGTGCGCTTCCACTGATAGAGAGGATGAATACCAACAAGGGGAGCGGCAAAGTTGAGATATTCTCTGTCGTTATCGGTAAGCGCTCTGAAGAAATCGGGGCGCAGAGGTGAGTTTTCCTCGATAACCTCTTCCTCGCCGTATTTAAGAGATGCAAGTGCGCCGTTTTTGATTTTTGCGGTGAAGCCTTCGCCGATAATTTTAACGTTTCTGCCGAAATGCGAATATTTCAGCTCGCCTTTTGCAGGATTTTTCTTTGAAGCAGGCTGCTCACGGAGAATAATCTGGCAGAAGTTATGCTCAAAGCCTGCCTTTGCCCATGCCTTATCCTTATTGAGAATGAATGAAACTGTGATTATAACTTCGCCGTCGGGATAATCCGAAAGGCTTACGGGAAGGGCAAATTCCTTTTCGGTGAGAGGCTCAAGAACCTCATCTATATCGCCGTTTTTAACCTCGTTTCCGTCAACCGTAAGACTCCAGTGAATTCTGTAATCCTCGGTGGAAATAAAGAGATTTTTATTTTTGATAATAATTTTGCCGTTGCAGCAATCGCTGTCAAGCGCTTCAAGGTTTGAATAAACCTTTTTAACCTCGTAATATGAGGGCTGGGGTTTTCTGTCGGCAGAAATTATTCCGTTTGCGCAGAAATAATAGCTTGTTGCGCCTTCGCCGAAGTCGCCGCCGTAGAGCCATTTTTCCTGACCGTTTTCAACCTTGCGGATAGACTGGTCAACATAGTCCCAGATGAAGCCGCCGCACATGTGGTCGTATTTCTCAAAATCGTCAACGTATTCCTTGAAATTGCCCAGGCTGTTTTCCATGGCGTGAGCATATTCGCAGTACATTACGGGGTGAGTTTTGTATGTTTCCTCGGGAATGGGCTTGTTGTCTGCGGCAAGAGCATTTGCAACGTTTTCGTAGGGGCTGATTTTCAGCTCCTTCTTCTGACGCATTGCCTCAACAACATATTCAACGGGATACATTCTGCTTATGAAATCGCTCTTTGTGAAGTCAAAATCGCCCTCATAGTGAACGGGTCTTGACTTATCGAGAGCAAGAATCGCATTTTTCTCGTGAACAAAGTTTTCGCCGTCGCCGGCTTCATTGCCGAGCGACCAGAAGCAAACGCAGGCATGGCTTCTGTCACGCAGTACCATTCTTTCTGCTCTGTCCTCAACGGCTTCCTTGAATTCAAGGTTATCGCCGGGGCAGTTCTTGCGGCGTACACCGTGGCTTTCAACATCTGCCTCGTCCATAACGTAAAAACCGAGCTCATCGCACATATCATAGAAAATCTCGGCGTTGGGATAGTGGCTTGTTCTGATGGCATTGATATTTGCCTGCTTCATCAGATGCAAATCCTGATAGTATCTTTCAAGGGGAACAGCCCAGCCGTTATCGGGGTCAAAATCGTGGCGGTTAACTCCCTTGATGATAACCCTTTTGCCGTTCATATAGAGAACGCCGTCCTTGATTTCAACCTTCTTGAAGCCGATACGGATGCACTTAACGGAAAGCACCCTTCTGCCCATGCGAAGGGCAAGAATGAGGTTATAAAGATTGGGGTCTTCAGCCGACCATGCACGGATATTCTCCTCAACAAGGCTGAAGTTATAAACTGACTTGCCGTTTTCAACACGAAGCTTTTCAACGGCGATCTTTCTGGGCTTTTCGTCAACAATAAGAGCCGCTTCAAGAGTGCAGTTCTGCGCCTCGGAATTATAGTTATTGAGCGTTACCTCAAGATTGAGAACGCCGTTTTTATATGTATCGTCAAGAGATGCGTCTGCAAAGAAGTCCCTTATGCAGAGCTTTTCTTCGGCATAAACATAAACCTCTCTGTAAATACCGCTCAGGAACCACATATCCTGGTCCTCGAGGTATGTGCCGTCAGTATAACGAAAAACCTCAACGGTAATCTGATTTTCCCCGACCTTTACATAATCGGTGATTCTGAATTCGGCAGGAGTCATTGAGCCTTGCGAATATCCGACCTGTCTGCCGTTGATATAAAGGAAGAAACCTGCCTTGACTGCGCCGAAGTGGATGAAAATCTCCTTGCCGTCAAAGCTTTCGGGAATATCAAAGCTGCGGCGGTAGACGCCGATTTCATTAAGGTCATGATTGATTTTAGGTATTTCGTTCTTTACGGAGGAAACCGCAGCAGGAAGGCTGCTGCAAAGATAAATGGGCTTGCCGTAGCCTTTAAGCTGCCAGAGCGAGGGCACGGGCATATCGTCCCATGATGAATCGTCATAGTTATCGGCATAATAATCCGTTCTTGCGTTATCTGTGCCGAGCTGCCAGCAGAATTTCCATGTGCCGTTGAGGGTGAAGCGAAGGGGAGCTTCTGCGCCTTCAAGCGCATCCTTTACCGAAGCTCTGGGCAGAGCGGTATTATGGCCGTCTTCTTTGTTTTCTTTGATAATATAAGGATTTTCCCAATATTTAAGTTCGGTCATTTTTATCATCCTTTCATGCAGGGGTTGATAATAATCATACATTATTATAATATCACAAACAAAAAGATTTGTCTATAATATCAAATAAAAACGGAACATATAAGCCTGATTATGACAAAAATCGGTTTATTTCAAAAAAATCCAAAAAAAATTAAAAAAAGGCTTGACAAACCGACATTATTGGTATATAATCATCAAGCATTCAAAAAACGCCGTTGCGTTTTTTAGTCGGTGTTGATGACGTTGAGGGTCCACCCGTTCCCATCCCGAACACGGTAGTTAAGCTCAACAGTGCCGAAAATACTTGGCTGGAAGCGGCCCGGGAAAATAGGTCGACGCCGACACTTTTATTTAACCACCCAATAGGGTGGTTATTTTTTTGCCTGCCGATAAAGTCGCCATACGACGTTTTTTCTCCCATTGACGTACCTTTGTACGCCTTCAGTCGAAGAAAACGCCGTCTGCCTTCCTTTCTCAACAGGGTACTGATTAAAACACAAAGAGGATGATTCCTGCGAATCATCCTCTTTCTTAATGCGAGAATTATTTAATTACTCTTACTCTGATTGCGCCTTCTACGGCTGCATCAAATTCCTTATCGGTATCGATAACGGTGTAGCCCATATCCTTCTTGTTGGCTGTAAAGATTGCGGTAACGTTTGCGCCTGCGGTCTTTGCAGCATTTTCTGCCTTAACTGCAAAATCGTCTGCGTTTTCCTTATGGATGAAGCAGGTACGGACTGCAAAGCTTTCTGCAAGGCAGGTGTTGGGAAGGTTAACTGAATTCTTGATTTCACCCTTGAGAAGATAGCCTGCAACCTCGTCAGCAGCCATCATTGCGCAGTTTTCCTCGCTCTCGGGAGTTGATGCGCCGAGGTGGGGGATAGCTGTTACGCCGTCTGCACCGAGCTGTTCGTCGGTGGGGAAGTCGGTAACATAAGCCGCTGCCTTGCCGCTGGCAAGAGCCTCAATGATATCCTTTGAATCAACAAGCTCGCCTCTTGCGAAGTTGAGAATTCTGATGCCGTCCTTCATCTTTTCAAGAGATTCTGCGTTAATCATACCCCTTGTGCCGTCATTAAGAGGAGCGTGGAGGGTTATATAATCGCTCTGTGAAAAGATTTCGTCAAGCTCAACAAGCTTGATATCGGTCTTGCCTGCTGCGAAGGGGTCGTAAGCGATAACGGTCATGCCGAGTGCCGCTGCACTTTCTGCAACGAGTGCGCCGATTGCACCGAGGCCGACAATACCGAGGGTTTTGCCGAGAATTTCGGGGCCTGCAAAATTGCTCTTGCCCTTTTCAACGAGCTTGCCTACATTTTCGCCCTCGCCCTTGAGTGTTTTGCACCAGTCGAGAGAAGCGGCAACCTTTCTTGAAGCAAGGAAAAGTGAGCAGATAACAAGCTCCTTAACAGCGTTTGCATTTGCGCCGGGAGTGTTGAAAACAACAACGCCCTTGTCGCTGCAAGCAGGAATGGGAATATTGTTAACACCTGCGCCTGCTCTTGCGATTGCAACTGTGTTTTCCGAAAGCTCATATTCGTGCATGGAAGCTGAACGCACAAGGATTGCATCGGGATTTTCGATGCTGTCACCGCAGGTGAAGAGTGCGCTGTCAAGACGGTCAAGACCGTTTTTCGAGATTTTATTTAAGGTCAAAATATTAAACATTGTTATTTCCCCTTCAGTTCTTCTTTTCAAACTCAGCCATGAAGTCAACAAGCTTTTCAACGCCTTCGATGGGCATTGCGTTGTAGATAGAAGCTCTCATGCCGCCGACTGAACGGTGACCCTTAAGGTTAACAAAGCCTGCTTCCGTTGCTTCCTTGACGAATTTTGCATTGAGTTCATCGCTCTCGGTAACGAAGGTTACGTTCATGAGTGAACGGTCACTCTTCTTAACGGGGTTGTTGAACATCTTGCTGTTATCAATGAAATCATAGAGAATTGAGCATTTCTTTTCATTGTGAAGCTTCATTGCTTCAAGACCGCCGAGGTTCTTAATCCATTCAAGAACGAGCTTGCACATATAAATTGAGTAGCAGGGCGGAGTGTTATACATTGAATCGTTATCAGCGAGTGTCTTATAGTCGAGCATTGTGGGAGTGTAGTCCCTTGCATTGCCGAGAAGGTCCTCACGAACGATAACTACTGTAAGACCTGCGGGAGCAACGTTCTTCTGTGCGCCGCCGTACATTACACCGTACTTTGAAACGTCCATGGGCTCCGAAAGGAAGCAAGACGAAACGTCTGCAACAAGGGGAACATTACCTGTATCGGGAAGCTCGGCAAAGCGTGTGCCGTAGATTGTGTTGTTCTGGCAGATGTAGAAATAGTCTGCGTCGGGTGTGAAGGTTGACTTGTCAAGCTCGGGAATGCAGGAGAAATTCTGCTCCTTCGAGGAAGCAACAACCTTGATATCGCCGTATTTGCAGGCTTCCTTATATGCCTTTGTGGAGAACTGACCCGAAAGAACGTAGTCAGCCTTGCCGCTTCCGTTGAGGAAGTTGAGAGGAATAGCCGCAAACTGTGTTGAAGCGCCGCCCTGGCAGAAGATAACCTTGTAGTTATCGGGGATGCTCATAACCTCTTTGAAAAGGTCACGGGCACCGAAGATGATTTCTTCGTATACCTTTGAACGGTGGCTCATTTCGAGAACTGACTGACCGCTGCCCTTATAATCGAGCATCTCCGCTGCAGCTCTGTTGAGTACGCTTTCGGGAAGCATTGAGGGACCTGCCGAAAAATTGTAAACTCTTGCCATGATATATTCATCCTTCCGTATGGAAAATTATTTGCTGTATATTATATGCAGAATTATTCTTCGTTTGCACTTATTGCAATTCCGAGGTCGTCAAGCTGAACGCCGTCAACGGTTGCGGGGCATTCCGTCATGGGCTCGCTTGCGTTCTGAACCTTGGGATATGCGATAACATCTCTGAGCGATTCACAGCCGAGCATCTGCATAACGAGTCTGTCAAGACCGATGCCCATACCGCCGTGAGGCGGTGCGCCGTATTTGAATGCATCAAGGAGATATCCGAATTTATTATGTGCTTCTTCATCGGAAAGACCGAGAAGGGAGAAAATTCTTGCCTGAAGGTCGGGATTGGTGATTCTGATTGAACCCGAGCAAAGCTCAACGCCGTTGAGAACAAGGTCATAAGCCTTTGCTCTTACTGCACCCTTGTCTGTTTCAAGATAGTCGAGGCATTCATCCATGGGTGAGGTGAACGGATGATGCATTGCAACAAACTGCTGGCTGTCCTCATCCCAGTCAAAGAAGGGGAATTCGGTAATCCAGAGAAGATTATATTGATTTTCGGGAATAATATCAAGCTTCTTTGCAACTGCCTGACGGAGTGCACCGAGTACGGAAAGAACTGTTGAATTCTTGCCGTCGCCGATGATAAGGATAACATCGCCTGCTTTTGCATCCGCCTTTTCGAGAATAGCGTTCATTTCATCTTCTGTCATGAACTTTGCAAATGAGGAAGCGATAGTGCCGTCCTCTGCGATTCTTGCCCATGCAAGACCCTTTGCGCCGATGCCTCTTACCATTTCGGTGAGCTTATCTATTTCTTTTCTTGTGAGAATATTGAATGCGTTCTTTGCGGTGATACCTCTTACACTGCCGCCTGCTTCAAGTGCGCCTGTGAAAACTCCGAAGCCGCAGTCCTTGACGGTTTCGCTCAGGTCATAGATTTCCATGCCGTAACGGGTATCGGGCTTATCGCT
>CAZJOH010000023.1:0-29693 GCA_964547575.1 uncultured Clostridium sp. | reverse complement strand
ATACAACAATCAATATTCCTTACGGCTCACTTGCTTCAGTTATTACCGATGATCCCGAAGGAAGAACTCTTCTGTCAACCTTCCGTTCAATCGGAGCAGGTCTCGGCGGTGCAGTACCCCTTCTTATCGGCCCCATGATTATCTATACCGTTACCGGTACAAACAGCGAGGGTGTTGCCGTTAAGGCTGCCGATGCAGGCGGAATGCTCAAATTCGGTATAATTATGGGTGTTCTTTCAATAATCTTCTACTTCCTTTGCTTCAAGACAACGAAGGAAAGAGTTGCTTCCGAAGAAGAACCCAAGGTTGATATCAAGGGTATGTATGCGGGAATGCTCAAAAGCAGACCCTTTATTGTTGCTTGCCTTTCCGGTATTCTTATCAGCGGTCAGCTTCAGTTTGCATCTCTTAACCAGTATCTCTATAAGAATTATTTTGAAAATACCGACCTTTCGATTATCGGTACTATCGCAAACTATCTTCCCATGGCAGTTATGATTTTCTTCATGCCAAAGCTTGTTAAGAAATTCGGCAAGCAGGAGCTTTGCAGCGTGGGAACATTATTCTCGGCAGTTGCTGCAGTTCTTATGTTCTTTATTGTTCCTCATTGCCCCAGAGACGGCAGCGCACCCGTTGTGTTTATGCTCTTTACATTTGTAATCGGCTTCGGTTATTCGTTTGTCAGCATTACCAACTGGGCAATTATCACCGACGTTATCGACTATCAGGAATATAAAACGGGAATCCGCAGCGAAAGTGCCGTTTATGCCGTTTATACCTTCTGCCGCAACCTCGGTCAGACTCTTGCAGATGTAGGAGGAATGAAGCTTCTGAGCAGCGTTGCAGGCTATGACGGCGCAATTCACGGCTCTGCAGGCTATGTTGAGGGCATAGGCGAGGGAATACTTTTCGTTTGCACAGTTATCCCTGCAATTGTTTATACACTTGTGTTTATCCTCTTCAAGTTCGGTTATCCTCTTAATAAATCAAGGCTTGAAACCATGTATGCAAGCCTTCGTGAAACCAGAACGGCAGGCGAGGAAACCCTCGAAAGAAATCCTTCATAAAAAAGCAATCAATCCCTTGCGGAGCCAAACGGACTTTGCAAGGGATTTTATCAAATAAATTTTTATTTCTCTTGATTTAAAGCGAATACTGATATATAATATATTAGTCAGTTTTACAAAATCCGCAGATTTTACAGTGTAGCGGTGAAAGGGTGTTGAAATTGAAGAAAATCGGTTTTGACAACGCTGCGTATATCAGCAAGCAGTCCGAGCAGATAAGCAAGCGCATAAATGAATTCGGAGGAAAGCTGTATCTTGAATTCGGAGGAAAGCTTTTTGACGATTTCCACGCATCAAGAGTTTTGCCCGGCTTTGCGCCTGACAGCAAGCTCCAGATGCTCAAGAGCATTGCAGACGATGTTGAGGTTGTTATTGTAATTAATTCGGGCGATATCGAGAGCAATAAAATGCGCCGTGATCTCGGAATAACCTACGATGCCGATGTTCTGCGCCTTATTGACGAATACAGAAATGCGGGTTTGTTTGTCGGAAGTGTTGTGCTTGCTCAGTTTAAAGAGCAGCCTGCCGCCGAGGCTTTTAAATCAAAGCTTGAAACACTCGGAATCAAGGTTTTCATTCACCGCAATATAGAAGGATACCCTTATAATGTTTCTCATATAGTGAGCGAAGAGGGCTTCGGTAAAAATGAGTTTATCGAAACCGAAAGACCGCTTGTTGTTATCACCGCACCCGGTCCCGGAAGCGGAAAAATGGCAACCTGCCTTTCACAGCTTTATCACGAAAACCAAAGGGGCAACAAAGCCGGTTATGCAAAGTTTGAAACCTTCCCCGTATGGAATCTTCCTTTGAAGCATCCGGTAAACCTTGCTTACGAAGCTGCAACGGCAGACCTTAACGATGTTAATATGATTGACCCCTATCATCTTGATGCATATGGAGTTACAACTGTTAACTACAACAGAGATGTTGAGGTTTTCCCTGTTCTTAATGCGATTTTTGAAAGAATCGAGGGCGTAAGCCCCTATAAATCACCTACTGATATGGGTGTTAACATGGCAGGCTATGCAATCTGCGATGACGAGGCAACGAGAGAAGCCTCAAAGCAGGAGATTATCCGCAGATACTTCAATGCACTCTGCGACTTAAAAATGGGCAGAGGTAAGCAGGAGGCTGTCGATAAGATAGTCAGCCTTATGAATCAGGCGGGTATCGGAGTTGAAGACAGAAAGGTTATCAAAGCGGCTCTTGACAGAAGCAACGAAACCGATGGTCAGCCTGCGGTTGCAATTGAGCTTCCCGACGGTAAAATCGTAACAGGCAAAACGTCCAATCTTCTCGGTGCTTCGAGTGCGGCACTTCTCAATGCCGCCAAATATCTTGCAGGTCTTCCCGATGATTTGCTTATGATCGCTCCTTCGATAATCGAGCCTATTCAGGAGCTTAAAACGGGTATTCTCAAAGGAAGGAATCCCAGACTCCATTCCGATGAAACTCTTATCGCTCTTTCCATGAGTGCCAACACCAACCCCGTTGCCAAAAAAGCACTTGAAGCAATCGAAGGTCTCAAGGACTGCGATGCACATTCAACCGTTATTCTTTCTCAGGTTGATATGGATGTTTACAGAAAGCTCGGCATTAACATTACCTGCGAGCCGAGATATCAGACCAAAAAATTATATCACAAATAATAAAGTAAGGAAGCACTCAAATGAGCGCTTCCTTCTTTATTTGTCAGTTAAATTCTTAATCCACTTTTTACTTCTGAATCTGTAAATGCTCATTACGGATTTCGGGATATCTTCGCAAAGATACATTGCAAGAATAAGATAAATAAAATCAACCTTAACAAAGATTCCGAGAATCACAACAACCGGTACACCTAAAAGGTAGAGTGATATGCAGTCGTATATAATTCCGATTTTGGTATCGCCTCCGGCCCTGAAAGTGCCGACTATCAGCGTGTACGGAATATTTCTTATAGGCAGCCAGAGGCAATAGAGTAAAACAAGCTGTGAGGCAAGGTCGAATGCTCCTTGTGTTTCTATATCAAGGAGCGAAAGCATTGGATTTCTTATGATTATAAAAATCAATCCTGTAATCATACCGATAATCGGAGTCATAATAACAAACTTTTTGGCAAGCTTGTATGCTCCGTCGCTGTCGCCCTCGCCAATGGTTTTTCCCGTCATAATCGAGCATGCGTGGCAGACACCTACAAAGAAAACGAAGGCGATTTGTTCAATGGAGCTGAATATTGTATATCCTGCATAAGCCTCGCTTCCCTGCCTTGCAAAAACCATAACATAAATATTTGTGCCTATTGCCCAGGCAACTTCATTTAATACAACGGGAAGACATACAACAGAAAAACGGCGAACAAATGCAGAACTCATTCGGAAGAAATCTTTTATTCTGCCGTTGAAAATATCCTTTGAGGTTTTCAAAACCATAAGCAGAAGAAGTGACTGGAATGCTGTTGAAATAAGCGTTGCAAGAGCGGCACCTCTTATTCCGAGTGCAGGAAAACCGAGCTTTCCGTTAATCAGAATATAGTTGAGTGCCGTGTTCATAACAACCGATGCGAATGAAGTAAAGAGCGGGGGATTAACTCTTTCCGTTGCACGCAAAGCGGTGCAGGTTATCTGATTGAATGCACTGAAAATTCCCATGAATGCAACTGTCTTCATATATTGAACAGCGGTGTCGATAACCTCCTGCTCGCCTGTGAAAACTCTTATGAGATATTGCGGAAAAAGGAACATAGCAAATGAAAAGACTATTGCAACGGCAGCTCCGAAGATAAGTGCAACTCCGTAGGATTTCTGAATGTTTTTCTTCTCTTTTGCTCCCCAGAACTGTGCAATCAATGCCGCAGAGCCGGAGGATATACCGAAATAGAAAAGATTCATCAGAAAAATCCATCTTGACGAAACGCCTACAGATGAAACAGCAACGTTTCCGAGCTTTGTTACCATTGCGGTATCAATAAGCTGCGCACAGGAAACAAGAAGCTGCTGCATTGCAATCGGCAGAGCAAGCCGAAGTGCATTTTTTACAAAATTACGGTTCATAAATCTTTTCTCTTTCATAGTTGATAATATGTGATAGTATATTTATTATTTGCCGAAAAGTCAACCAAACAAGTTGTAAAAATGTTAAAATTAAAAAGTCTTTTGCCGGCACTATTGATTTTTACAAATAACTAATATATAATATTATGTTGTAGAAAACCCAAATTTAACCAAGAAGGTGCAAAAAATGTCAAATTACAATGAATTTTCAGGCGTATATTCCTTGCTTCTCACTCCTTTTAATTGGGACAGAAGCCTCGACTACAAAACTTACGAAGAATATGTTGCATGGCAGGCAGCTTTCAAGCCTCAGCATCTTTTCGCAGTATGCGGCTCATCTGAAATGATGGAGCTTACACCCGAAGAGAGAATAAAGTGTGCAGGTCTTGCAGTTAAGAATTCTGACGGTGTACCCGTTTTTGCAACAGGTAACCTTGCAGTTGATTTTAACGACCAGATTGAAGAAATGAAAAAACTCGAGCAGCAGGGTGTTTCGGGTCTTGTTTTCGTAACAAAGGGTATGTGCGACAAGCGTGACCATATGTATGAATATCTTGTAGAGCTTGCTTCACATACAGAGCTTCCCATCGTTCTCTATGAGTTCCCCGGTTTAAGACCTCACCTCATGGATCCCGTAACCTACGGCAAGCTCGCAAAGACAGGCAAATTCATGGGTATCAAGGATACAACCTGCAAGCTTACAGATATCGAAGCAAAGATTGCTGTTCAGGGTGATTCAAACGTTCTTCAGGCAAATATCCCCTTCCTTTATGATTCATATCTTAAGGGCGCAAGAGGCGTTGTTGCAACTCCTACTTCATGCGGTGCCGATTTGTTTGTTAAGATGTGGGATGAATTCACAAAGGGCGATGTTGAAGCTGCAAGAAAGACTCACCAGCATATTATCGCTCTTGATAATGCTATTGATTCAGGCTTCTGTGCAAGTGCAAAATATCTTGTAAACCTTCGAGGCATTAAGGGCATGAAGTGGTTCACAAGAGGCTCTCACGACCTTGGTCCGGCGAGACTCCGCTCAATTGAAGTATTTTATGACTGGGCTAAGGAAGAGGGCATTTTTGAAAGATAAGCTCAGAACTTGACAAAAAACATAATTATAATGTATATTATTATCGAGATAATTTTCTAATTTGAAAACATACGAGGGAAGATATGAAGAAAATCAGAGCCAATGTATGCGCTGTAACGCATGCAGGACGAATCCGCAGAGAAAACGAGGATAACTATGATTTAAACGGCAGAATGACCTCTACGGGAGACTTGCGCAAGGGTTCAGCTTTTGTTCAGACCATGGCAGAGCCGTTTCACCTTTCTGTTTGCGACGGTATGGGCGGCGAAAGCTACGGTGAGCTTGCATCGGGTATAGCTGTTGAAACAATAGCTGCCCATGCAAATAATGTTTACGAAAGCGGCGAGGATTTCAGCTTTGCAATTTCAAACTGCCTTGACGATGCCAACAATCGAATCTGTGCTGAAATTAATGCCAGAGGAAAAAGAATGGGTACTACTCTTGCGGCTATTTACGCCGTTAAGGGCAAGATTCTCTGCACCAATATCGGTGATACAAGAATCTACCACTATTCAAAGGGTGTTCTTGAGCAGATAAGCTTTGACCATACTCATGCCCAGACGATTGTTGATGCGGGCGAAGTGGCTCAGAATGATATCGGAAGAATTCCTGATGCAAAGAGACTTACAAAGCATCTCGGAGTATTCCCGGAGGAAGCAACCCTTTCTCCCAATATCAGTGTTATTGACGATGTTGATGACGGAGATATTGTTCTTCTTTGCAGTGACGGTCTTACCGATATGCTCAGCGATGACGATATTACTGCCATTCTTTCAACGGGCGAAAGCTCTCAGGATGTTGCAAGCAAACTTATCCGCACCGCTCTTGAGAGAGGCGGCAAGGATAACGTAACCGTTATAGCAGCATTCCTTGATGTTGAAGAAACTGCAATTTTTGCTCCCATTGCTGCAGCTATGGTAGGCGATACTGATGCCGACTATGAGGAGGAATACCGCAACAGTTTTGGTTCAAATCAGCTTCCCGATGAAGAAAATCCCGTTTCACCCTATGCCAATGCAGATGCAAGAGCATATTCGAAACCCGTTGATAAGGCTAAAATAATGAAGATTGCAGGAATAGCAATCGGTGCGGTTATAGTTGTTCTTATTGTTGCACTGTTTATTAAGGCACTTGTTAACGGCGGCAATAATTCGGATGAAACAACCACCACAACATATAATTATTATGACCATACAACTTACCCTGTATATTATCTGACTACAACTCAGCCCATAACAACATGGGTGTTTGAGTCAACCAGCGAAAGCGAAACTGAAACAACAACCGAAACTACAACACGCAGGGTAACAACAACCAAAAACAGAACTACCACAAAGAAGCGCACGACCACTACCACGAGAAGAACAACTACCACAACAACCAAGGCTTCAACGACTACTACCAAGGTTGAAAGCAGTACGGTTGCTACCACTACGGCGGCATCAACTACAACAACAATCGCAACAACCGATGCTTCCGGTGTTTCTACAACTGAAACTACCGCTGCAACAACCGATGCTTCGAATGTTTCGGATACCGTAACAACAACCAACTCGAGCAACACTTCAACTTCTGCAAGTACAAGTGATTCTACCGAGGCATCAGAGAGCACAGCCGAGATGGTTAGTGAGTTGCTTAACATGGGTTATATAGAAACATAATCTAACAACAATCGCATTGAAAAAGCCGCATCATTTGATGCGGCTTTTTTGCTTATTTGATTTTTGAAAGCGCCCATGATGTGATATATTCATAAACCTGAGCTCTGTTAATCTCATTGAGAATTTCGTGGCGCATTCCAGCACAAAGCTTGATGGTTACATCCTTTTTGCCTGCGGCGATAAGGTCATTATAAATCTGTTTTGTTCCTTTGCCGTATGCACCAACAGGGTCCTCCTCGCCGGAAATAATGAGAAGCGGGAGGCTTTCATTAACAGCATTGTACCAATCCTTGCCCGAAACCTTTTCAAGAACCGTGAAAAGGTCTTTGTATCCGACGGCGGTGAAAAGGAATCCGCAGTATTTATCGGATATGTATTTATCAACCTCTGATTTGTCGGCGGAAAGCCAGTCAAACGGAGTTCTGCTCTCGGTTTTTTTATTATAAGGACCAAAAGCTATTTTATCAATAAACTTACTGCGATGCTTGCTGCCTTTTGCCTTTGCGATTGTGCCGGCGAGCGTTATTGCTATTGCTGCAGCGGGATTTTTACCGCTTGAACCGCAGAAAACGGCTGCTTTTATTCTTTCATCTTTACCGTAGCGGCGGATGTATTCTCTTGCGATGAATGAACCCATGCTGTGACCGAAGAATACAATAGGAATATCGGGATATTCTTTTTTGATTAATTCTGTCAGAGTCTTTTCGTCCTCAACAAAAGCATCCCAGCCGTTGCTTTCTCCGAAATAGCCGAGGTCATCGTCACTTTTAACGGATTTACCGTGACCGACATGGTCATCAACAAGCACGGCAAACCCGTTTTTACAAAGGAATTTTGCAAAATCCTCATATCTTTCTCCGTGTTCAGCCATTCCGTGAACAATCTGAAAAATTGCCTTCGGGCCCTCTGCAGGCATCCAGCATCTTGCGTAAACATCGGCAACGCCTGATTTTGAGGGGACAGAGTATTCTTTTCTGATTATTTCCATTCCGATTTCTCCTTTCGCTTATATAGTGAACTTTTTGATTCTGTTTTTAAGTGTGATCCCTATACATGAAGCAGCTGTGATTTTGATAATATCACCTATCAGAAACGGAACAACACAAACGGCAACAGCTTCCGGAAAACCGCATTCCGCTCGGTGCATATACCACAGTGTCCCGAAAAGATAGCATATGGCGGTGCCTGCAATCATACTTAAGGGATAGATAACTCTGCCGGTTTCAAATTTATCTGTCAGCAGACCGATAATAAAAGCGCAGGGTATATATCCGATTATGTAGCCGCCCGTGTATCCCGTAATGCACTGCAAGCCTCCCGTAAATGATGAAAAAACGGGGAGACCAACGGCACCTATGAGAATATAAATAAAAACTGCCGCAACAGATAATTTTTTATTTACCGTGCAAGAGATTATGTATATTGCAAAAGTTGCAAGCGATATCGGAATTGCGCCTACCGGAAATGAAAACGGTGCAATAACGCAGATTATCGCTGCAAGAATGCCGACAGTTGCTGTTTTTTTAATTTTCAATCGACTTACCTCATGTTGGCTTACGTAAAGTTAATATACTTTACGTAAGCGTGTTTATATATGTTGCTTTTATGTTTTCTTTAATAATATCAACAATCTCAACGCCTGAATTTTTGTATCCCGCAAAGATTGCACCAATTTCAGGTGTAAAGTCTATAAGCTTTACATTTCCAAAACCGTTTTCGGTTAATATATCAGAAAATTTGTGTCTGAAAAACATGTTGTTTTGGAAAACACCGCCCCAAAGACCTATTGCAATATTCTTATTTTTGCTTTTAAGAAGCCCGAGAGCGGTCTGTGAAAGCTGCTCTGCTTCAAATTCAAGAATGCTTTTCGAGACGGTATCGCCGTTTTCGCAGCATTTGCTGACCGGTCTTGCAAAAGCGGCGGTTTTTTTTCTGCTGACTTTTTTCTCATAGTACAAGTCGATGAGGTCATATATATTATTGATAGAAAAATAATCAAGGCATTCGCCGAGAAGATCGGTTTCGGGTGCGCATTTTTCTGCGGCTCTTATTGCTGCCTTTATGCCTGCAAGTCCGATTGAATAACCGCTGCCTTCGTCTCCGAGTATGTAGCCCCATCCTCCCGTATGGCTTATGCTGCCGTCGGAATTTCTGCAAACTGCCATTGAGCCCGTGCCGCTTATTATTGCAGCGCATTCTCCGTCGGTATCCATAGCCTCAAGCGCAACAAACAAATCGGAATCCATTATAATGCTTTCGCTGTTGATAATTCCGGAGCAAAATCTTTCTGTTTCCTCCTCTGTTGCCCTCTCATTGAGCGCAGACATACCGATAACGGCACAGCGGAATTTTTTTATGCTCAGATTTCCGATTATATTTTCCATTGCAATGCGTGCGTTTTCAAGTCCTACCGAATAATAATTAATGCTTTCACCGCATGCACCGCATATGAATTCGCCTTTTTCATTGAATACAACTGCGGTTGTTTTGCTTCCTCCGCCGTCAATGCCGAGAAAATAAATGGGATTGCTCATACGGATACCTCCCTGAATAAATTAACAAATTATACATTTGTTTTTCTTATACTGTCAATAAGTGGATAGTATGATAAAGGTGCATTAAAACAGAGATTAATCTGATTGACGATATAAAAACTTAAAGAAAGGAATGAATGTTTTGAAGAAGAATAAAAAGCAGCCGTGTGTTATGGTTTGCGTTACACAGCAGGAGTCCTGCTCGAGGCTTATCGAAGCAGGTGCAAGAATTGCTAAAGAAGAGAATCTGCCGCTTTCGGTTATAAGCGTGTTCAAAGAAAGCAGCGGAATGAATGCAAATGACGGGGGAGTGCTTGAAACTCTTTTCGGATGCACTCAAAAATATAATGCATCAATGAATATTTATTTTAATGACAGCCCCGCATTGGTTGTTGCCGTAGCGGCAAAGAAAAATAATGCATCAACTCTTGTAACGGGCTTTCCGGCGGAGAGGAGCAGCGGATTTATTGCAAGAATTCACGAAATTCTTCCTGACCTTCCGATTACGATGGTTGATTCGGAGTCAAATGAATATAAGATTATTCAGTATGATAAAGAAGAAATTGAAGAAGCACGAAGGCTGAGCGCAAGCTCAGTTCATTGAAATTCCGCCCGAGAAAAGCCTGTTGACGGCATTGCGTAACGGTTTATATTCCTCGCCCTCAAGGGCGGGGTTTTTTTTGAGCAGATTTTCGGCTGCGGCATGTGTTTCTCTTATCGCTTCGCCGTCGGTCATCATATCCGCAATTTTCAACTCGGGCAAGCCGTGTTGGCGTGAGCCGAAGAAATCGCCCGGCCCTCTCAGTTTTAAATCCTCGTCGGCAATTTTAAAGCCGTCGGTTGTTGAAGCAAGGATTTTCAGACGGCGCTCGGTTTCCTCATTCTGTGCATCGGAAATCATTATGCAGGTTGATTTTTCCGTACCCCTGCCTATTCGTCCACGGAGCTGATGAAGCTGTGAAAGACCGAATCTTTCAGCGTTTTCTATAACCATAATAACGGCATTAGGAACATCTATTCCGACCTCGATAACCGTTGTTGAAACAAGAAGCTGTGTTTCTCCGGAGGCAAATGATTCCATAACTGCTTTCTTTTCGGCGGGTTTCATTTTTCCGTGGAGCAGACCGACCGAAAAACCCTTGAAAAAGCCTTCTGAAAGATTTTTGTGAAGCTCTGTAGCAGCTGTAAGCTCCGTTTCTTCGTTTTCGGCAACAAGTGCGCACACTATGTAGCCCTGCTGACCTGAGCAAAGGTGCTTTTTGACATAACCGTAAGCACGTTCACGGATTTGAGAATTAACAAGATATGTTTCAACCTTCTGCCTGCCTTTGGGCAGCTCATCAAGAATACTCAAATCAAGGTCGCCGTAAATAATAAGGGCAAGGGTTCTCGGAATGGGCGTTGCCGACATAACGAGTGTGTGCGGATTTATTCCCTTTGAAGATAATGAGCCTCTTTGGTTAACTCCGAAGCGGTGCTGTTCATCTGTTACCGCAAGGGCAAGATTATTAAATTCAACATCTTTCTGAATCAGCGCATGTGTACCGACAGCAAGACTGATTTCGCCGCTTTTGAGGGCGGCTTTTATTTTTTTCTTTTCTGCTGCAGGAGTTGAACCGGTAAGAAGTCCGATTGTAATATCGGTGTTTTCAAACATTTTTGCAAGGGTTTTATAATGCTGTATGGCAAGAACTTCCGTCGGTGCCATCAAAGCGCTCTGAAAACCGTTTTTGGCGCAGTTATAAATTAATGCGGCGCTGACTGCTGTTTTACCCGAACCTACATCTCCCTGAAGAAGCCGGTTCATGGGAACATTCTTCATCATATCCTCTGCAGACTGTTTAATGGCACGCTTTTGTGCACCCGTGAGTTCAAATGGAAGGAGGGAATAGAATTCTTCCGTGTAATCCGCCTGCATGGGAAGTGCATTTGAGCGGCGTGATTTTGATTTAAGACGCAGCAGACCGAGTTCAAGAAGAAAAAGCTCTTCAAAAATCAGCCTTCTGCGAGCCTCTGAAAGTATATCCTTGCTTTCGGGAAAATGAATATTTCTCAATGCGGATTCTATTCCCATAAGGCAATAGCTGTTTCTTATATCCTGCGGAATGGGGTCGGGTATTTCGGTGCAGACTTCAAAAGCTGTTCTGATGAGTTTTTCAATGGCTCTTGAATTCATACCTGCTGTTTGAGGATAAATCGGTCGCATTTTTCCGTCACCGTCAAACTCCGTGAATTCGGGTGAATTCATCCGGAGGTAATAGCCCTTACCGGTTATTTTGCCGAAAAAAAGATATTCCTTTCCCTGCTCTAATTTTTCGGCTGCATACTTATTGTTGAAAAAGGTGACATCAATCAGATTCTCACCGTCTGTTATTTCTGTTTTATAAAGAGTCATGCCTTTGCGAATTTTGTGTTCACGGCATTTCATGCCTACAATTGCTTTTATGCAAATGTTCTCGTTAAGAGGAGCATCTTTAATCGCAAGTATATTGCTCCAGTCCTCATATATGCGAGGATAAAAGGTCAGCAAATCCCAAAGGGTGCAAATCCCGAGCTTGCTGAGCATGGCAGCTCTTTTTTCACCCACGCCTTTGAGATATTTTATGCTTGCGTTAAGTTCCATAGTTTACTCCGATTTTAATGATTGGATTCTCATGTTATCTATCTTTATATCAGTTAGTTCACCGCATTCAAGTCCGGTTGAAATAGCTTTGTCGGGTCTGTTTGTATGAACATGAACCTTGATTATTCCCGAATGCTCCACAACGGCTGTGCAGTCACCTATATCGGATAAAATGCTGCGAAGGTAGCCGAGATTTTTGTGACAGGTGGAGTTGATAAGGAATTCCGTGCAGTAAACATATTCCGTTTTATGTGAATAAAATGTCTTTTTATCTTTTTTTACATCGGCTTTAGCGGAAAAACCGTCGGTATAAAGCATGCCTCTCATAATGTGGATAAGACCCTGACCGCCTGCATCAACTACGCCGTGTTTTTTTAAAGCCGGCAGCAGATTGGTGGTGGCTTTGAGAGATGCTTCTGCCCCCGAAAGAGCCTGCCTGAAGGTTTCTTCTGCCGAGCAGCCTTTTGCCGCAGCAGAGGATGCCTTTGCCGCAGCAAGACGTATTACTGTCAGCATGGTTCCTTCCATAGGCTTTTCTATTGCTGAATATGCTTCGTCGCTGCCTGCTTCAAGTGCTTTTGCGAGGGATTTTGCGTCAATTTCATCAAGCCCCTCGATGCTTTTTGCAAAGCCTTTGAAAATCAAAGAAAAAATAACTCCGGAGTTTCCTCTTGCACTTCTTAATAAAGCCCCTGCTGCCTTGTCTGCAAGCTCGCCTGCAGTCATATCCGTGCAGCTTGCTATCATTCTTGCGCAGCCGGAAAGGGTTAATGTGAGATTTGTGCCCGTATCGCCGTCAGGCACGGGAAAAACGTTGATATCGTCAACTTCCTCGGAATATCGGCGTATATTTTCCGATGCGGAAATAATCGCATTTTTCAGCATTTCGGCAGTAATCATATATTCATCCTCGCTTATTTTTAATGATTATATTATGCCGAAATAAACCGCAAATAATTCCTTTTATTTGAAACTCCATTCTTCGATATTATAAAAAACATCACCGTCGCACGATTTGAATTCGCCCTGCATGGAGTTTGTGTATGATGCTGCCGCATTTCTGTAGCAAATGGGAATAAGAGGCAAATCCTCATTGAAGGTATTGACAAAATCCATCAGTTCACATTTGCCGTTAAGATATTGATTATATCTTGATGCAGAAGCGCACAAGGGGTCTATACCGTAGCTTACGTCTCCGCCGAAAATCGGGAATAAATCCATGTTGGGTGAAAGACGGATTTCGCCGATATACATATCATATGAACCGATTTCAACCGCCTCAACATAGTAATCTGAAGAATATGCTTTAAGATTTACGCTAAAGCCGAGTTTTTCAAGATAACCTTTTATGAATTCTGCCGTTTCAAGCTTGAACTGATTTTCTTTATTTACGAGCAGTGATATATCTTTTGAAGATATGTCAACTCCCGATTGAGCAATAAGCTCTTCTGCTTTCGGCAAATCCGAGGAAATAAAAAGATCCTTTGATGCGAGCGCATACCAGTCAGGGTTGAAGGGAGAGTATGCTGCTCTGGCATGACCCTGAAATGCTGTTGTTGCGATTTCGCTTCTGTTTATCGCAAAATTCACCGCCTGACGCAATCTTACATCTGAAAAGAATTCACTTTCAGAATTGAATCCGAGATAAACAAAATTGTTTATACCCATATCAATTGTCTGTGCATTTATTCTAAGATAGCTGCCGCTGCTCAGGTCATTATAATAGAAGCCCGTGTTACCTATTTCAAGGCTGCTTTCGATTGAACTGCTGTCACGCACGGGAACAAGCATTATTGTTTTTATTGCAGGTTTAAAATCTGTTTTTTTTGTGTTGACTACAAGATAAGTAGATTCGCCCGAAATCTGCGGAACATATCTTCCCGAGCCTATGGGTAATTCACCTTCCGAGCCGTATTTTACAATGGGAAAGGTAAGACAGGAGAGTGCATGCGGGTCTGCCGTTTCGAGAGTGAAAACAAGCATATTTGAAGAAGAAATGCTTGCCTGAATAAAATTCTGAAGTCTTGTAGAATAATTAGGAGAATATCTTGCCTGCTCAAAAGAATAAACAACGTCATTTGCGGTTATTGCCGTGCCGTCGGAAAAAACTACGGAATCAAGTGTAACGTTAACTGTTGTACCGCTCACAATTGAGCTTTTGGCAATAACGGGAATCGGTTCGTAGTTTTCATTGAGTTTATAAAGACCGTCATAAACAAGGCCCATAATTTGGATGTTTGCGGACATTGAAGAGGTAAACGGGTCAAGCATATCGGCTTTTGAATATGCAAGCTTCAGGGTTCCTTCTTTTTTATCGCTGATATTTGAAACGCCGATGAGTTCATCGTCAATAACGGGCTTTATTTCGTCACATCCCGAAAATACGGTTAAAATTAAAGATGCTATCAAAACTAAAACAGCAATTTTTTTCATGTTTATCATCCCAAATCAAGAATTATTTTTCCTGCCATTATCATTCCTGCAACGGGAGGTACAAAAGGCAGGCTGCCGGGTGTCTGCCTTTTGCCCGTTTCCTCGTTTGTCTGCGAGGGCTTAACGGGAATTTCCGGCGACCATACAACATTGAGTTTTTTTATCCCTCTTTTTTTAAGCTCTGTCCTCATAACTCTGCACAGAGGGCATCCGCTTGTTTTATAAATATCGGATACGGTAAACTGAGAAGGGTCGAGCTTGTTGCCCGTACCCATGCAGGATATCATCGGAATGCCGTATTTCTGCGATTTTACCGCCAAATCAAGCTTTGCGCTTACGGTGTCAATTGCATCTGCAATGTAATCATAGCTTTCAAGGTTAAATTCATCGGCATTTTCCGGAAGATAAAATTTTTGCAGGGCAGTAACCTCACATTCGGGATTAATATCGAGAATCCTTTTCCTTATTACCTTAACTTTCGGTTTGCCGATGGTTGAATGAAGCGCACAAAGCTGACGGTTAATGTTAGTAACGGAAACAACATCATTATCAACAATGGTAAGTTTTCCTATACCTGCTCTTGCAAGTGCTTCTGCCGTATATGAACCCACGCCGCCAAGACCGAAAAGAATGACGCTTTTTCGGGAAAGACTTTGTGTTGATTTTTCACCGAGAATCATTTCTGTTCTCAAAAACTGTGAATGCTCCATTTTGTACCTCGTGAATATAATTATACACATTAATAATACAACAAAACACCTTATATTGTAAACCTTATTTTTGAAATTTATATTGTAATTTTCGATTATTCAGCCCGTGAAAACTGAAAGTCTGTATAGTGGGACCACGATAGGATCTCATATTTCGATGTTTTCTGCAATGCCGATATGGCTTGATGTTTAATGGCTTTTAATCATCGCTCGTTTAATGCAAAAATGACTCGGAATGCAAATTGTACCCCGGACTGTTTTGATATTCAGATATTAATGTTGATCAAAGCGTTCTTTTGTCATGGCTGACAGAAATCAGCTTTGACGGCACGGCGGTGCGCAATTTGGCGTCATTGCCTTTGATAATAGAGCATAGCTGATGAACCGCAAGCTTTCCGAGTTCATTCTCGTCTTGCCTGACATGAGAAAAGGTGTATTTTGTCTGCATTGAGTCCGGGTGATCGAAGCAAACTGTTTCCGGTTTATCTGCAAGCCCACCCGGCATTTTTTCTTTGGCCTTTTCGCAAAGTTCCGCAATAAAATACTCACTTGCTACGATTGCGGTACATCCGGTCGATTTTATTGCAACAGCGATTTTTTCAATATCTTCTTCGGTTTGGTCCGACCTGCGGTTTACCGGACTGAGCAAATCGGTCAGTAAGCACTGTGAGTTTATCGGGATACCGTGATTCATAAAAGCCTGCTGAAAGCCTGCAAGTCTGTCAGTCAAAGTTGATGTGCTTTCAGGGTTTGATGATACAAATAAAATGTTTTTATGTCCCTTTTTCAAGAGATGTTCCGTTATCTCCACGCTGCCGCCGAAATTATCCGATGAAACAGACGGAATCAAAAGACTTTTTGAAAATCTGTCAACAGAAACGACAGGGAATTCCTTGATAAACAACTTAACAAGATTTTTTGTGAAAGCGCCGTGGCAGTTTTGAATAATAATTCCGGATACGCCAAGAGAAACAAAATCCGACAAAACCTTACTCTCATTTTCGTGATTATCGAAGCTTCTGGCAAGAATTATTCGGTAGCCGTATTCTTTTGCTTCGGTTTCAATGCTTTTTATCAGCTGTACGCCAAAAGAGGAGTCAAAATTACAGAGCACAACACCAATCATCTGTTTGTTCGATTTTTGTGTTGCAGGCTTCAGTATTGTTCCTTTGCCGGGTATACGCTCAATGAAATCCTGTTCTTCAAGAAGCCGGTAAGCATGTTTGACGGTTATTCTGCTGACATTATATTTTTCCTGTAATTCTTTTTCGGTCGGAAGAAGTGCACCGTTACTGTATTCACCCGATAAAATTTGGTCTTTCAAATCATCGTATATTTTTTCGTATAGTTTCACAATAATCACCCGATAAATGATATATCATTTACAGAGAAATGTCAACAAAACAGCCTTTGAATTTTTATGGGATTTTTGAATTGAACTCCTTACCTGATTAGTGATATACTTAATAATATAAAAATATGTTTAAATGGTATATCATTTAAAGGAGTGACTGTTATGGAAGCAACTAAAACTACCCTCAGAAACGAAAACCAAAAGCATGTAAAAACCAATGAGTTCATATTCTATCTTGTCGGTGTCTTCTTTTACACAACTATGACAGGCATGGTTGCGGGCAACAGAAATGCATATCTTGTTAATGTTTTAAGACTGCCTGAAGACCGGACATCACTTTTTAATTTGCTGACGGCTGTCATTCCGTTTATCCTCAATTTCTTTATCGTTATGTATATTGACGGCAGAAAAATGGGCAAAGGCGGAAAATTCAGACCTATTGCAATGCTTGTTGCGGTTCCGATGGCGATTGTTATGATGCTCTCTTTCTGGGCACCCAAAGGTCTTTCGGGCACGATTCTTATGATTTATGTTGTTACCCTTGCTGTGCTCTGGGCTGTTTTAACTACATTCGGCAACTCAATCAATATGATTGCAAATGTTATGACACCCAACCTCAAAGAGCGTGATCAGGTGCTTTCTTTCAGAAGCATTTCATCGGCAGTCGGTAATTCGGCACCTGTTGTTATCGTTCTTGTGGTCGGTCTTATCTGGAATAAAGATAATCCCGAGCTTATTGATGCTGTTACAGGCACAAGTATCCGCAGCGTTGAAGGACTTCAGTACATAATTTCAGCTGCTCTTTGCAGCGTGGTGGGTGTTATCACCGTTCTGCTTGGTATGAAGATTGTTCGTGAAAGAACCGTTTATACTGCCGAAAAGAAAAATCCTCTTGCAGGATTTATCGATATTATCAAAAATAAGTACGCATGGACAATTATCATTTCTGAATTCTTAAAGAGCTTCAGAGGCGTTGCAACCTTTATGGAAGCGTTTATTGCAGCGGCTGTTCTCGGTGATATTTCAAAGAAAATCCTTTTTGTGCTTCCCGTTGGTATCGGTACGGCGGTAGGCATGCTTGTAATCAACTTCCTGCTTAAAAAGTTTGATGCAAGGCAGCTTTATATTGCAAGCGGTATTTATTCACTTTGTGCAAACTGTATTGCATTCGGCGTAGGTTATGCTTACTTTAAGACAGGTACGGCAGTTTTACAGATTGTTTTTATTGTGTTCCTGTTTCTTATCGGTCTTCAGTTTGGCGCTTCGAATCTTCTTCCAAGCATGTTCCAGGCTGATGTACTTGAAACCATCGAGCTTAAAACAGGCAAGCGTCTTGATGCATCATTCCCGTTTGTTATCGGTGTCGGTACACTTATAAGCGGCACAATTGCAAGCACTCTTGCTCCGCTTATTCTTTATGGTGACGGCTCAATCATCGGCTATGTTCAGCCTACGGACCTTGTTCCCAATCCCGTTCAGAGTTTAGACACAAAGGTTACACTCCTGTTCTTCTACACAATCGTTCACGGTATTATGATGTTCCTTGCAGGTGTACCTTTCTTCTTCTATAAGCTGACAGGCAACACAAAAGAAGAAGTGCATCAGAAGGTTCTTGAATTAAGAGAACAGCGTGGGAACAAATAATAAAAAGACTCGGAATGCATCTGCACTCCGAGTTTTTTATATCAATTCCGCCGATATGATTTCAGGCTTGATTTGCAAAGCTATAGTGAGAATTTTTGGCTGAAGGCTTTATATTGATTATCAAAATCATCGTTGTTTTGATTTTTGATGTTATCCAAATATTTATGAGTGTCAAATGAGCCGTGATGAGCTTCAATAACGGCAACAGCTATATTGGAACAATGGTCAGATACTCTTTTGCAGCTTGTCAGCAGATCACTCAGCAAAAATCCAAGCTCTATTGTGCAATTTCCGCCTTGTAACCTTGCGATGTGGTTTCGCTTTATCTGTAATATCAGTTTGTCAATAACCTGCTCCAAGGGCTCTACCGATTTTGCCGGAGTCAAATCATTTGTTATAAATGCCTTGGCGGTTATATTCAGAATTTCAAGAACAGCTTTATTAACATTCTCAATCTCAGCATTTGCTTCTTTTGAGAATATGATATTTTTTTCGTGCAGTTCTTTTGCTACGTTCATCAGGCTTACGGCATGATCGCCGATGCGCTCAAAATCATCTATGGTATGCAAAGTTTTGGCTACGCTTTTTGAGTCTTCGTCTGAAACACTGATTTTTGATATTTTCATCATATATGTGCCGAGCTGATCTTCAAGCCTGTCGAGCTTTTTTTCTATGCTCATTATTTCGTCCGCTTCTTTTTCGTCGAATTCAGTAATCAAATTGATTGATTTTAAAAAAGCTGTTTTCGATAATATGCACATGTCCGCTGCAACATCAAATGACTTTTTAACTGCTATAGACGGGACTGTCAGAAGTCGGTCATCAAATATAACCTCTGATTCATTTTTCTTTTCCTTGTCGGGAATGATTTTATTTGCCAATCGTTCAAGCTGTTTGGAAAAAGGAAGAAGAACTGCTGTTGTGACTATATTGAATATGCTGTGAATAACAGCGATCATAAACGGTGAAATTTCCGTATTTACAAACTCCCATTTTAAAAATGAATTGAAAAGATAAAACGGAATCAAGCATATAAGTGTTCCGAATATATTAAATGAAAGATGAACAACGGCAACTTTTTTGGCGTTACGGCTTACACCGATGCTGGAGATCAGAGCTGTAACGCAGGTGCCGATATTTTGTCCCATTATAATCGGAATTGCTATACCGTAAGTGATGCCTCCCGTCAATGAAAGTGCCTGAAGGATTGCAACAGAAGCAGCGGAACTTTGAATTATTCCTGTGAATATTGCACCAACCGCAACTGAAAGCAGAGGATTTTCAAATGCAGTAAGTATACTTGCAAACTCCGGCATTTCTCCGAGAGGCTCCATTGATTCAGACATGGCATTCATGCCGAACATAAGCACTGAAAAACCTATGAGTACATTCCCGACACTCTGCGTTTTTTGCTTTTTGCCCGCCATCAGCATTATTATTCCGATCAACGCAAAAAGCGGCGAAAAATTTGAGGGCTTCAACAGGTTCAGCCAGATATTATCACTGTTGATACCCGCAAGACTCAGTATCCATGCTGTCAGAGTTGTGCCGATATTTGAACCCATCAGTATGCCGATGGTTTGACCGAATTCAAGTATTCCGGAATTTACAAGTCCGACCAGCATAACGGTAACTGCCGAAGAGGACTGAACGGCAATAGTTATGCCTGCGCCGAACATTATTGCAATAAAACGGTTTTTAATAACCTTCTTTAAGTTTTTGTTGAGTTTTCCGTTGGATGATTTCTCAAGACCATCGGACATCACTTTCATGCCGTAGAGAAAAAACGCCAAGCCGCCGAGTAATGATATGACAGAAAAAATATCCACTGAAAATTCCTCCTTTATAAGCAAATCATCTTGTATTTTGCAGGTGCGAAGAAATTATAGCTCCATACTCTTAATTGAAGTTTAAAATCAAAAAACCGCTCCAACTTTTTTTGAGTGAGAGCGGTTGGATTTTTATATCGGTAAAGTAACTGTGATTTGAAAAGAGCGGCCGTCCTGCGATGTTGCCTGAATTTTTCCGCCGTGAGCTGTTACAATGGCTTTTGCCACCGACAGACCGATTCCGTGGCCGCCGGTTTCGGAGTTGCGTGACAGGTCGGTACGGTAGAAACGGTCAAACACATGATTCAGATTTTCGTGAGATATTTCTGTATCTGCGGTGTTGAATATTGTCAAACATAAGGTTTTGGATTGCTTGAAAAAATCCAAGGCGATTTTTCCGCCTTCGGGCGAATATTTCAATGCATTATCCATAAGGATGGATATTAACTGTCGGATAGATTTATCATTACCGTTCATTGAAAGCAAGGGCTGAATGTTGCAGATAAAATCCTTTCCCTGTGTCTGAGCAAGTGTTTTGAACGGCAAAGCAGTATCCGCAATAACCTCTGAAATCGGGAAATCGATCATTTGCATCGAGTCCTCCGCTTCTTCCATACGAGCCAGGAGAACAAGGTCGTTTGTCAATGATGTCAGACGTTTGGTTTGCAGTTGGATATCTTCGAGATATTCATTAGTGCCGAGATCCATTTCCAGAACATCTGCATTTGCATTGATTATGGTAAGAGGAGTTTTTATTTCGTGACCTGCATCGGTGATAAACCTTTTTTGCTTTTCATAACTTTCTGCGATAGGACGTAATATTTTGCCTGAAAAGAAAATTATTACAAAAGAAATAATAATCAGACCGGCTATTGCCATTCCGCAGCTCGCATAGAAAAAATTATAAAATGTATTCAGCTTACGCCCGCAGTCGAGAAAAATAATTCTGCTGTTTTGACCTTCAATGTAGCTGATAAAACGGAAATTGCCGATAAATCCTTTTTCAGTATTTTTGTTTGTTGCGGCGTGAGCATATTCAACGGCAGATGTTGAGTCTATGGATGCAATTTTGCTTGTTTCCGTATAGATTATATCGCCCGAATGATCCAATAAAGCGGAAAAATATCTTGATTCATAAGGAAGCTCGGGTGACATGCCGTGCGGCAGACGGTTTTTATTGTTATCAGCAAGATTGGGGAATGCGCCTTTGTTTTGAGTCAGTAACGATAAAATTTCATCAGCTTCATTTACAACCGCACTATAATTTATAATGTTCATTCCCGCAACAATAACTGTAAGAAGAACAAACAGAGAGGTCATAGATAATATGATGAATTTTATTTTTAATTTTTTTATCATATTCCTTCCTCCAAAGAATATCCTGCGTTCCGTGAAGCTTTGATATGGATATTTGCGTTAAGAGCAGTAAGCTTTTTTCGCAGATATGATATATATACCCATACAACATTTATTTCCGCCTCGCTGTCAAATCCCCATATTTTCTCCATAAAGCGTTCAACCGAGATAAGATGGTGCGGATTTGACATTAACATCTCCATCATCTGGAACTCTTTGTTTGCCAAACGAAAACTGCCGGTCGGTGATGATAATTCAAAAGAAGCACGGTCGAGTGTGATATTACCTACCGACAGCTTGGAGTCAACTTCGGTTTGGCATCTTGTAATGGCACGTATTGTTGCCAACAGTTCTTTTGTATCAAAAGGTTTTGTAAGATAGTAATTAGCGCCGCTGTCAAGTCCGAGAACCTTATCGTCAATTTCTGATTTTGCAGTCAGGATAAGTACGGGAATTTGATTCCCGTCAGCACGTATTTTTTTCAGCACGGTAATGCCGTCCGCTTTGGGCATCATTATATCCAGAACGGCAACATCATAGTTGTCGGATTCAAGGTATGATAAGGCATCCTCACCGTTGTATACTGCATCGGCAGAATAATTGTTTTTCTCAAAAATCTTCAGAATGGCTCTTGCGAGGGATTTTTCGTCTTCGGCAAGTAATATTCTCATAATTATCCTTCCTTTGAGTTTTCTGCTGCGTTTTTTCTTTATTATATATTCAAAACATTAAATAAAGCTTAAAAAACACGAAAGCTATGCAAAAAATATTTGTGGTTTTTTAGTACATTTAAGTTTCGTGTTTTATAGTAGCACAAGAAAAGGAGATGAATACCTGTGGCATTCCAGACCGTTTTTAAAAGATATGAGCTAAAGTATATGCTGACCTGCGAACAAAAAGAAAAGATTTTGCAGGCAATGGAACCGTATATGAAGCTTGATAAATATGGGCGTACCACAATTCGCAATATTTATTTTGATACAGATAATTATCGCCTTATTCGCCGTTCCATTGAAAAACCCTCTTATAAAGAAAAGCTTCGTATCCGCAGCTACAGTCAGGCAAAATCGGACAGCACCGTGTTTGTAGAGCTTAAAAAGAAATATAAGCAGGTGGTTTATAAACGCCGCATTTCTTTGCCTGAGCAAGAGGCAATGGAATGGGCGTGCGGCATTCATCACTGCCGTAAAGAAACCCAAATATCCCAAGAGATAGATTATTTCCTTAAGTATTACGGGAATCTGCATCCTGCGGTTTTTCTTTCCTACGAAAGGGAAGCCTACTATTCGAAAGATAAATCGGATTTTCGTGTAACATTTGACGATACGATTCTTTGCCGTCAGGAAGATTTGTCCCTGGAATCTGAGGTTTACGGCACACCGATTCTTCCTGAAGGAATGGTGCTTATGGAAATCAAGTGCTCCGGCGGAATACCGTTATGGATGACCCATGTGCTCTCACAAGAGCATATCTATAAAACATCATTTTCAAAATACGGAACAGCTTACCAAACAATGATTTTTCCAAAACTTATGAAGGAGGTAACTTTATATGCCTGAAACATTATTTAAAGGATTATTTGATTCAGAACTCACTTCGGTTATCAGCGTGGCTGACTTTATGATCTGCCTGATTTTCTCTTTGGTGCTTGGCTTGATAATGGCTTTTGCCTATATGTACCGTACAAGATATACCAAAAGCTTTGTTGTTACTTTGGCGCTTTTGCCTGCCGTTGTATGCATTGTTATTATGATGGTCAACGGAAATGTGGGTGCAGGCGTAGCAGTTGCAGGTGCGTTCAGCCTTGTCCGTTTCCGTTCTGCTCCCGGAACAGCAAAGGAAATCTGTACTTTATTCCTTGCTATGGGTGCCGGTCTTATTACGGGCATGGGATATCTCGGCTTTGCAGCTTTATTTACAGCGGTTATGTGTGTAGTGTTTGTGGTTTATAATCATATTGATTTTGGCGCAAAAAAGAACGCTGCAACATACAAAACTTTTATGATTACGATTCCTGAAGATTTGGACTACTCGGATGTTTTTGACGATATCTTTAAGGAATATACGGCTTCCTATGATCTCGTAAAAGTCAAAACAACCAATATGGGAAGTCTTTTCAGGCTTACTTACAATGTGATGCTTCGTGACATAACCAAAGAAAAAGAAATGATTGATAAAATCCGCTGCAGAAACGGGAATCTTGAAATTACGGTTTCAAAACAGGAAACTACGGCAGCAGAGCTTTAACCAATGAAGGTGTGTTATATGAAAAAATTTTCAGTTTTGATTTTAATTGCAATTTTTATCACAAGTATTTTTACCGGCTGCCAAGTATCGGGCAATAAGCCGTTGTCGGAATCGAATCAGCAATCAACTGAAAATGATTTATATTCTCAAGAAAACGATGAGGTTTCCGTCAGCAAAGCCGATACTTCAGGCATGGAATTCAGCTTTGATGACAGCGATATAAATGTTGAAACAGCCGAACCGGGCACGGAAATCAATCTTTCCGATAGCGTAACACAGGCATCTTCAGCCTCCGGTGTTGAATCATACAGCATTACATCGGGCGGAACCTATACATTCGCAGGCACAAAAAAAGATGTTATGTTGACTGTAGATGCCGATAATGCAGATGTACAGATTATTTTGAATGGTGTAACGATTCAAAACAGCAAGGGTCCTGCAATTTATGTCAGGTCTGCCGATAAGGTAACGATTACTCTCGCCGACGGAACAACCAATACGCTCTCGGACGGTTCTTCATATTCAATTACGGACAGCAACTCTACCTTGGACGGTGCAGTTTTCAGTAAAGCGGATTTAACCGTTAACGGAAACGGTACATTGAAGGTAAACGGTAATTATAAACACGGTATTGTGTCAAAGGATGATCTGATAATTTCATCGGGAACCTTAAAAGTTACTTCTCAAAATGTTGGCTTGAACGGCAAAGACTGCGTGAAGATAAACAGCGGGAATATTACAGTCAACGCAGGCAGCGACGGAATTCGTGCCGACAATGATGAGGACACAAGCAAAGGTTATGTTTATCTTTACGGCGGTTCAATCGATATCACCGCAGGCAATGACGGAATTCAGGCGGAAACCGTAGTTAATATTGAAAAGGTTAATCTGACTGTTGCCGCAGGCGGAGGCAGCTCTGCTTCGCTGACCTCATCCGAGGAGTCCTATAAAGGAATTAAAGCGGGCTCCGATATATATATTACGGGCGGAACTTTTAACATCAATTCCAAGGATGACTGTATTCATTCAAACGGAACCATAACCATATCGGGAGGCACATATACATTGTCCTCCGGAGATGACGGCGTTCATGCTGATACGGACCTTGAAATTTCCGGCTCTGCCACGAAGCTTACAATAACCAAAAGCTATGAGGGAATTGAAGCTACAAATCTTGTTATTTCCGGCGGCAACATTTCTATAGTTGCTTCCGATGACGGATTGAATGCGGCAGGCGGCAACGATTCCTCATCAATGGGAGGCAGACCCGGCATGGGTTCTTTCAGCTCTTCAAACGGAAAAATAGTGATATCGGGCGGAACAATATATATTAAAATGTCGGGAGACGGCATTGATGCAAACGGTACATTATCCATTACGGGCGGAGAGATAACGATTTCGGGTGCAAACAGCGGAGATACGGCTGTTTTGGACTTTGATTCTACAGGAACAATCAGCGGCGGAACCTTTGTCGGTGCGGGAGCTTCGTCGATGGCGCAAAATTTCAGTTCATCCTCAACACAGGGTGTCATGATGGTCAACACCGGCACACAGTCGGCAGGCACGAGCATCAAATTAACCGATTCGAGCGGTAATGTTTTAATATCCTCAACGGCTGACCAAGCATTCTCTTGCGTGATTCTCAGCCATCCTTCAATTATGCAAGGAGAAACCTATACGCTTACCGTCGGCTCTTCAAGCACATCTGTTACAATGACCGGCTTGGTTTACAGCTCAAGCGGCGGAGGCATGGGCGGATTTGGCAATTCCGGCGGAATGGGCGGCGGTCATAAGGGTATGAGATGATTTTTAAAAAAATAATATTGCATGAAGATGTGTTTTGTGAAAAATAAATGTTCTCCTCTTATTTTTTACACTATGCACTTTCATATATTCTCCTCAAGCAGTCGGTTTCGGTGATGGCACATAATACCGAAATCGACTGCACTCCCGAAATTTAAATAAGGGAGTATTTGGAAACTGTTATCGGATAAAATCAATAACTTCCGAAAGGGGTTATCCCCCTATTTGTCCTTTCATAATCAGGCACGGTGAAAACCGTGCTTGATTTTTTATACACAAAATCAATTTGACCTGTCAAATATTCTGCGATAATCATAATCGCAGACTTAAATCTCAGGTTACGATAATTATTGAAACAGGAGATTTTTTAAAAAAATTACAAACACCGTTCCGGTTTGTCGGAAGTTAAAATCATTATCGGAAAATCCGCCTGATACAGTAAAATAGGTATCAACAAAATCAAAAGCATGCTTTGCGCACTCCGATTTCCTTTTGCTCATTTTGCCGGTACTAAAAATTTCGCAGGTTTACAAATTTTTAAAGATAAATTCATTTATTCACTTGTGAAAGCTGTTACAACATGTTATAATATATTAATTCTTGTGATAATATGGGATTCGGTATTAATCTTGTTAAAAGCCGAAACTAAAAGGTACAAAAAGGTGTAGTGAATAATCGCCAAACCCGATATCCCTTGAAAAATAAAGAAATTCAAAGGAGAATAGACAAAATATGAAACTTGGTATAGTAGGCTTGCCCAACGTAGGCAAAAGCACATTGTTTAATGCAATAACAAATGCAGGTGCACAGTCAGCGAACTATGCATTCTGTACTATCGAGCCCAATGTAGGTGTTGTTGCTGTTCCCGATGAAAGGCTCGATAAGCTTGCAGAGCTTTACAATCCCGTTAAAATCACTCCTGCTTTCATTGAATTCGTTGATATTGCAGGTCTTGTAAGAGGCGCATCAAAAGGTGAGGGTCTCGGAAATAAATTCCTTTCCCATATCCGAGAGGTTGATGCGATAATTCATGTTGTTCGTTGCTTTGAGGATGATGATATCGTTCACGTTGATGCAACAATCGACCCTGAAAGAGATATCGAAACAATCAACCTTGAGCTTATTCTTTCCGATATTGAAATGGTTGAACGCAGAATTGACCGTGTAACAAAGGCTCTCAAGGGTGATAAAACTCTTGCTTCCGAGCTTGAATTCCTCAAAAGACTTCAGCAGAGCCTTGAAGATAATGTTCCTGCAAGAAATCTTGAATGTGATGAAAATGAAAAGGCTTGGCTTGCCGAAATTGCACTCCTCACCGCTAAACCCGTTATATACGCTTGCAACATGAGCGAGAATGATTTTGCCGGCGGTCTTGATTCCAATGCACACTATAAAAAAGTTTGTGCAATAGCTGAATCAGAGGGCAGCGAGGTGCTTCCTATATGTGCAGAGCTTGAAGCACAGATTGCTTCTCTGGAAAATGACGAAAAGGAAATGTTCCTTGAAGAGCTTGGAGTTGAGTCGGGTGGACTTGACCTTCTTGTTAAAAAGAGCTATGCTCTTCTCGGACTTATTTCTTATCTTACTGCGGGTCAGCCCGAAGTAAGAGCTTGGACTATTACAAACGGCACAAAGGCTCCCCAGGCTGCAGGTAAAATTCACAGCGACTTTGAAAGAGGCTTTATCAGAGCAGAGGTTATCCCTTATGAAGACCTTATTGAGCTCGGTTCGATTGCTGCTGCAAAGGAGAAGGGTCTTGTACGCAGCGAAGGCAAGGAATATGTTATGAAGGACGGCGACGTTGTTCTTTTCAGATTCAATGTATAATAAAAATACACTCCCCGTGGTATTCTAACCGCAGGGAGTGATTTTTTGTTTAAAAGAGCATTAACTGTTTTTGTTGTTTTATCGGTTGCCATGGCAGGCTTGAGCTTAAGAATAATGAATATATCGGAAAATGCCGTTCAGGCGGCAAATACTGTTTCAACAAAATCAATTGACCTCGCAACTCTTAAAGGGACAATATATGACTGCGAATTGCGCCCGATTACCAATGCGGAAAGTGAAATATATATTGCCGCAAAGCCGAGTAACAGAGCGATTGCGCTTCTTAATGAAGTTTTATTGCCTGAAATATTTGAATCCGTAAAAGAAAGTATGTCTAAGGGAAAGCCGGTTGCGATAAAATCCGAAAAAACGGTTGAAAACGGTGAGGACATAAAAACAGTTTATGTGCCGAAACGATATGGGAGCAATACGTTTGCATGCCATATAATCGGATATCTTGACGGCGAAAACAATGGTTTAAGCGGAATCGAAAAAGCTTATAATACACTTCTGTCATCTGAAACCGAAACGGTAAGAGTGAGGTTCTCTGCCGATGCAAACGGAAGGGCAATGCTCGGAGAAAAAATAATCGTTGAAAATAACGAAATCCCTAAAACTGGCGTTGTGTTGACCATAGATAAGGATATCCAGGAAACAGCCGAAATTGCTCTTGATAATTCAGGTGCGGAATGCGCTGCAGTTATTGTTATGGATATTGAAAGCGGTGCAATAAAAGCCTGTGTTTCAAGACCCGGATTTGACAGAAACAATCTTTCTGCCGCACTTGAAAATGAGGACTCTCCGCTTATTAACAGGGCACTTTTACCGTTCAGCGTAGGCTCGGTATTTAAACCTGTTGTTGCTGCCGCTGCGCTTGAAAACGGTATAGAAAGCAGTTTTGAATATAACTGTACGGGGAATGTAACGTATAACGGAGTAACTTTTAACTGTCATAAAAGAAGCGGTCACGGAACGCTTGATATGCAGGGTGCCATAGCAAATTCCTGCAATACCTATTTTATTGCCCTTGCGCTTGAAACGGGAGCAGAAAAAATTGTTGAAATTTCAAATTGTTTTGGATTCGGAAAGGAAACAAAGCTGTGCGAAGGAATTAGCGGTGCAGCAGGAAATTTGCCTGAAACAGACGAGCTTGATTCAAAGGCGGCGCTTGCAAATTTATCGTTCGGTCAGGGCTCGCTTCTTGCAACTCCGGTTCAGATATGTGCAATGATGGCAACTGTCGCAAATAACGGAGTGCTTGTAAAACCTTATCTTGTTGAAGGGGAGGTTGATTCCGAGGGTAAATATATAAAAAAGGAGAATTACAGAGAACAAATTCGTGTTATATCCGAAAATACTGCCGAAATCCTGAAAAAATGTCTTGAAAGCGTTGTTGCCGAAGGAAGCGGTAAGAAAGCGGCAAGCGAATTCGTTTCTGTTGCAGGGAAAACCGCAACGGCACAGACGGGAAAAACGGTGAACGGTAAAGAATTATATAATACATGGTTTGCAGGATATTTTCCTGCAGATAATCCGAAATACGCCATAGCAATCCTCAGGGAGAACGGGGAGGAGGGGGCAGTAAGCTGCGCTCCGGTTTTTAAGCTTATAGCCGAAACAATTGCTCTAACAGAATAGCGAAACAAAATGCGAAACAAGAACAATAAAATAAATAAAAATATTTTTGAAAAAATTTGAAAAAAAGGCTTGACATTATGGTTTTACTTTGCTATAATAGGCAACGTTCCGAGCGAACAAAATCGGAAATGCGAGAGTGGCGGAATCGGCAGACGCGCACGTTTGAGGGGCGTGTGGTAATCCCGTACGGGTTCAAGTCCCGTCTCTCGCACCAGAGAGGATTCCGCAAGGAGTCCTCTTTTGCTTTATGCGGATTAAGCTGAAAAAGTAAGTTTTAACTGAAAAATAAGCTCCGCCTCGGTGAACCTGCACCGTGAAAAAATTAACAGGAATGCGGAATAAGCCAAGTGCTCCGCCTCGGTTATCCCTGCCGTGTAAAATTTAAGGGAGCAAATGCGGATATGGCGGAATTGGCAGACGCGTTAGATTCAGGTTCTAATGGGCGCAAGTTCGTGCAGGTTCGACCCCTGTTATCCGCACCACGACCAAGGGTATCCGTTACCCTTGGTTTTTTATTAAAAATCCTTATATATCAACGGATTTGTTCCTAAAAAACACAAGAATTGTTGATTCGTAAGGGAGCCGGAGCTTTGAACATCAAAAATCAAAGCCAAGAAAATTTTTGGGCAAAAGCACATTTTCCTTTGGGCAATTTCTATTTACTGAATAACTGACAAAGATAAATACAGTACTCTGAAGAATTATTTTTCTCACCTTCAACGGTAAGCTGAAAATTAAATATCAAAATGATATCACCAAGCCTTGAACTCTGAATTGAGTCCAAGGCTTTTTCTTGGTGTCTTTAGACGTGGGAACTAACCCCCGGTACAGCCGGGGGTAACAAAGAC
>CAZJOH010000022.1:0-29748 GCA_964547575.1 uncultured Clostridium sp. | reverse complement strand
TGTTTGTTTTCTTCTTTAATTTTGTACGACCACATTCAGCTTTGAACGGACTTACACCTGCTCAGGTCGCAGGTCTTAATCTTTCAAAAAAGAGTAAACGGGAGTTTCCCTTAGTTGCGTGATGATTTTCTATGATTTCCAGAGCTATTCTTTCATTTTAACTTTACACTGCCATGGGTTGCGATTATTTTTATTTTAAAAATTTACTAACCCATCGGAATCGCCTTCCTTTGCCATGTTTTGAGAGTTTTGGGCAGAATTCTGATTTGCTCTGAATTTTAATCTCATATATATATATGGCAAAAAAAATCAAAATGTTACGCAGAAATTTTAATTATTTTTTGTTTTCTATGTTTTGCACAAAATCCACACCACTGTTTTGTGCAAAAGCACATCTTTTATCTTCCCGTTGAGTAAACGTTGATTAAGTGTAAATTGTTGCTTACTGTTTCGGCTCCCTCTTGTGGGAGCCGGCGGTTCGCCTGAGGGAGTTAATAAAAAGCCGTTTCGCAAAAGATGATTTAATCCCTCCGTCTTTTGACTTCGTCAAAATCCACCTCCCTTAAAAGGGAGGCAGAGAAAACTCGGCAAATTGTTTTTGAGTGTTTTCGGCGGTTTCGGCGAATAATATACAATCGGGTATAATTATTAAGAAATATTAATTTATTCGTAATACTTTTTTAATTGTATTTTTGATTATATAGTGATATAATTTTAAACGGCATAAATTACCTTTCTGATTGGGGGAAAGCACATGAAGAAATGCATTATTATCGGCGGAGGTCCCGCAGGGCTTACCGCAGGCTATGAGCTTCTGAAAAAATCAAATGAATATGAGGTTATCATTCTTGAACAGAGCGAGGTTCTCGGAGGTATTTCAAGAACTGTAAAGTATAACGGCAACAGAATGGATATCGGCGGTCACCGTTTCTTTTCAAAGGATAAGAGCGTAACCGATTTCTGGGCAAGTCTTATGCCTGTTCAGGGTGCAGAGTCGTTTGACGATAAGCTTCTCGGCAGAGAAAAGCCTCTTGCAAAGGGCGGTCCCGACCCCGAAAAAGAGGACAGAGTAATGCTTATCCGCCGCCGTATTTCAAGAATTTATTATCTCAATAAATTCTTCGATTATCCCATAACCATGAAGCCGCAGACCTTTATTAATATGGGTCTTGTCAAAACAGTCAAGGCAGGCTGCAGCTATCTTAAATCAACCGTCAGCAAAAAAGAGGAAACCTCTCTTGAGAATTTTTATATAAACCGCTTCGGCAAGGTGCTTTACTCCATGTTCTTTGAGGGCTATACCGAAAAGCTCTGGGGCAGACACCCGAGCGAAATTTCCGCAGACTGGGGCGCACAGCGAGTAAAGGGTCTTTCGATTCTTGCCGTTATCAAGGATATGCTTTCAAAGCTTGTTCCCAATAAGGACAGAAAGGTTGAGACCTCGCTTATTGAGGAATTCCAGTATCCGAAATTCGGGCCCGGTCAGCTTTGGGAAACCGTTGGTGCCGAATTTGAGAAAATGGGCGGTAAAATCATCTATAACAGCAAGGTTACGGATATTGATATTTCAGACGGCAAGGTTAACAGCGTTAAATGCGAAAACGGCGAAGTTATTCAGGGCGATATTTTCATTTCATCAATGCCTGTCAAAGACCTTGTTGCAGGCATGGGCGAAACAGTCCCTGCCGCACCCTCGGAAATCGCAAAGGGCTTACCTTACAGAGATTTTGTAACCGTCGGCTTGCTGCTCGATAAGCTTAATCTTAAGAATGAAACGGGCATAAAAACCCTCAACAATATTGTTCCCGACTGCTGGATTTACGTTCAGGATGTCGGAGTTAAACTCGGCAGAATTCAGATTTTCAATAACTGGTCGCCGTATCTTGTAAAAGACCCGCAGAATACCGTTTGGATAGGTCTTGAATATTTCTGCGATGAGGGCGATGATTTCTGGAATACGGGCGAAAAAGAATGCGTTGATTTTGCTGTTAACGAGCTTAAAAAGATGGGGGTTATCAGCACCGATGCAAGAGTGCTGGACAGCCACCGTGAAAAGGTTCAGAAGGCTTATCCTGCATATTTTGATACCTACGACAGAATTGACGAGCTTGTTGAATATCTTGATACATTTGAAAATCTTTACTGTGTCGGCAGAAACGGTCAGCACAGATATAACAATATGGACCACTCCATGGTAACTTCCTTTGAGGCTGTTTCAAATATTATAAGCGGCAAGAAAACAAAGGAAAATATCTGGAGTGTTAACACTGAAGCGGAATACCATGAGGAGAGTAATGATGAAAACGGCAAAAAGCAATAAATTTTTTGCTGCCGTCATAGCTGTTGTTGCAGGAATATTTCTCCTTGAAGCCTTGCTTTCAAATTTTGTGTGGTTTGCCTATGTTGCGGGCAAGAATGATGAGGTTGACGTAATTCCCGCAGAGGGTAATTTTTTCACGGTTGATAGTGATTCACCGTTCGTTGACATTGAGTGCGGCAGCTTCCCTTTGAATTCCGTAAGATTTACGATAATTGCAACGGAAACATTATATCCCGACAGCCTCGCAACCGTGAATTTTTATGTGTTTGACGAAAATAACATCAGCGGAGCAACGCTCATAAAAAGCGAGAAAATTACTGTTGACAATTCATTCCGAAGCTTTACTTTCTATCTGAATTCCCGTGGAGATATGAGCGGAATCAGCATTGAGCTTGCGGACATAAGCACCGAATGTGTGATTTCAAATGTCGCTATCAATCCGAAATATGAATTTTCGTTCAACTCCGTAAGGTTTGCGGTAATGCTTATTGCGGCGGCACTTGTTTATTTTATTAAATCGCAAAAAGGCAAGCAGCTTCGGGATGAGATGACATTTACTCAGGCGCAGATTCTTTCCTGCGCTCTTTGCTGCAGCATGGTGATTCTGTTCTGGTCGTTTGCGGCATCGGGTGAGGTTGGTACTTTTATCGAATATCCGCTTGAAGGCGAAATAAAGTATTATTCGCCCTATATCCAGCAACTTGATGCGTTTATCAAGGGGCAGATTCATCTTGATATTCAGCCTTCGGCAGAGCTTCTTGCGCTTGAAAATCCCTATACTCCCGATAACAGAGAGGGCATTGATTATATATATGACAGGGCGTTTTTTGGCGGCAAATATTATTCCTATTTCGGCATAGCACCGATACTCGTTTTTTATTATCCCTACTATCTTCTGACGGGAGATTTTCCCGTTGACAGCTCAGTTATGGGATTTTTCTCGCTGATAACGGCTGTATTTTTACCGCTCGCTGTTGTTGAGTGGAATAAATTCAGGAAAGCAGGCATGCGCCCGTGGCTTTCGTGCGTTTGTGCCGTGGGAGCTTATTTTGCAAGCGGTTCGCTGATTATTCAGCGTGGCAGAGCAACGTTTTATTATGTTGCGAGTGCGGCGGCGATGGCGTTTGTTTCGGCATATCTTTTCTGGATTATCAAGGCATTGAATTCAAAGAAAATTCTCCGTACCGTGTGTATGCTTTTGGCAGGAATCAGTTTTGCACTCGGATTCCTTTCGAGGCTCAACACCGTTTTCCCCGTTGCAATCGTAACGGCGGTGTTCATAGTTATCTGTCTTATCCGTGCTGTTAAAGAAAAGAAGCTTGCCGCTTTTATCGGTGATATGATTCCTCTGGGCTTGCCTGTTGCGGCATCACTTGCGTTTTCGCTTTATTACAATTATATCCGCTTCGGCGATGTTTTTCAGTTCGGAACGGATTATCAGCTGACCCTTGCGAATGCTTCGCTTTATGACGGCGGTGCAAACGGAATATTCCCTGCGATTTTTCATTATTTCCTTCAGCCGTTTGATCTCTCAAGCGAGTTCCCGTATATAACGTTTTCGTATGTTCCGCTCAGGGATTACGGCAAGCAGGTTTATATCGACAGCAACTTCGGTGTTTTCGCTATGCCCTTTATGCTTTCGCTGCTTTTAAGCCCCGTGCTTTTCAAAAGCAAAAAGCTTTCGGGTAAAGGGAAAGCGTTGCTTGCATCGTCACTCTTTGCTATGCTCCTGACCGCTTATATGAATTTCAGCTACGGCGGAGTTATTTTCAGGTATACGGCAGACATAACCGTTCTTGCAGCGTTTATCTCGGCGGCGGTTATTTCGGAGCTTTGTCTGATTCTTCAAAGGGATTACCACGATTATGTTTCACGCTTTGCAAAGAAATGTGTATGCGGCGTAACTACTGCTACGGCGGCAATTTCTTTCTTTGCGGCTGTTATGATTAACGGAAATCTTGTTTCCTTCCATCCTGCAATATATACGGCAATAAGAGATTTCTTTGTTTTCTGGAATTGAGGATAATTTATGACAGATATTATTCAAAAACATCTCAAAAGACTTTGGCTTGCGGTGACGGCTGTTTTTGCCGTCGGTGCGCTTGCAACGGTCATATATTATATAGTCTATCCTTCGGAAGGATTTTTCCATGCCGACTGCTCGGATACGATTCTCTGGGCTCAGGCAAGCTATGACAGCGGCACTCTGTTCAACCCCGATTTCGGCTATGCGGCAATGCTTCCCTTCGGCGGTACGATGCTGATGATACCGTTTATCGGAATTTTCGGAGTTTCGATGACTACCCACCATATCGGAATGGTGCTGTTTACTCTGCTTTTCTTTGCTTCGGCATGGCTGCTTTGCAGAAGCCTTAAGTTCAGCCTTCCGATGTCATTTTCGGCTGTCGGAATTCTTGCACTGACGCTTTGCTCTTCGGCAAAACTCCGTGAAATTTTTTATGAGCATGTGATTTATTACAGCATTGCGGCGGCGATTATTTTTGTTTTACTCTCGATGCTTATCCGTTTTAAAGAGACATTAAGCAGCTCTGCTTCGTCAAAGAAGCTCGTACTTATCGTTTTCTTTACCGTGGTTTTTTCTGCCCTATCCGCACTTGACGGTATGCAGGTTATTGCAACGGGTATATTCCCCGTGCTGTTTGCGGCAGTTGCGGAAATATTCCTTGAAAAGGACAGAAAACTGCTTGATGCGGAAAACAGAAATTCGATTTATTTCTGCATAGTTTGCGGCATTGCAACCGTTATCGGAATGTGGCTTCTTACTGCTTTAAGCAACGGAGTTACGGCAGGGTATGCAGGTGCTTTTTCGCAGTATGCAAACATGGATGAGTGGCTTTCCAACCTCGGAAATTTCCCTGAGCACTGGTTTTCACTTTTCGGGGTTGATGCCGCCTACGGCATGGGTATTTTCTCAATCGAGTCAATTCTCAACATAATCAGAATTGCCGCAGCAGCGATAATTGCAATTGTTCCCGTTATCGCTCTTGTCTTTTACAGAAAATTTGACTACGCCTCAAAGGTACTCATTCTTTCGCACTTCGGAGTAAGCGGCGTAATAATGTTCGGTTATATTTTTGGAATTCTTTCCGCTGCAAATTGGCGGTTAAGCCCGATGATATGTACGGGTCTTATGGTTTGCTTTGCGGCATTCAAAGCGGCTAAGCCCCATGTTCTTTCGGTCAGGTTTTCTGCTCTTGCAGCTTGTGTTCTGATTCTTTTCAGTGCAATTTCGGTTAAAACAATTGCTGAAATGGATAAAAACGGAATTGAAAACAACGAAAAATATCAGCTTGCAAAGGTGCTTGAAGAAAACGGTCTTGAATACGGCTTTGCGACCTTCTGGAATTCGCAGGCGATAACAGTTCTTTCCGATTCAAAAGTAAGGGTTGCTAACACCGATATCAACGAAAACGGAATAACCCCCTGCGCTTACCAGGCAAACAAAAACTGGTTTGATATGCAGGAGGGGGTTGATAAATATTTTGTTCTTGCTTCGGATTATGAAATATCGGTCCTTGAGCAGACAGATGACTGGTTTTTGTTCAGCACACTTATCAAGGATGTTATCGAAATTGAAGGCTATAAAATATTTATTTTTGACTCTGTGTTATTCCTTGTATAAACCAATATATATTGCTTAAGGGCGGCGGCGCAATGCTTGCCGCCTTTTTTATCCTCCCGGCGAATTTTTTTATTTCCGGAAGAGGATTTATCGTGTTTTCGTCAAGGCATTCCTCGGAATTGCTCATTACAACAACTGCATATTCCTCGCCGAGACTTATTTTTCTTGCGTTTTCGTCGGCAATAAAAATGCAGGCGACGGTTGATGCAACGCTGATGCACGCAATGACCGTTATTATATATGCTCTGAAAATTTTCAAGACATCATTCCTTTATATATTCATCCATGAGAGAGGCGAGTGCGGCGGCAAGCATTCTTCCGGAGTAACATGCTTCTTCGAGCGTATTTGCTTCACTTCCCATTTCAATAAGCAGGCTGAAGCGGGTCATATCCATGTTATATTTTCTCTGTGAAAAAAGTACGGGGCGCATAAGACCCGGAAACATCGTTTCGCATTTCTTTTGCAAATGAAGTGCAAAGCGCAGATTATATTCCCAATCGGGAAAATCCTCAACCTTACCCTCTTCAACGCCCGTTATTATCATAAGCTGTGCCGCCTTTTTGCCGCTTATCGTGTTGACGGGTTTTATCTTTTCGCCGTTATCCTGTGTTATTGCATCTCTGTGTATATCAAGAACAATCTGTATTTCGGGATGCTCTTCAAGATACTTTTCAACTGTTTTTCTCGATTCGGAATATGAATCGGAATAGTTGTCATCGTGAATTGTTTTATCGTGAATAACAGTATACCCCAAACTTGTCAGATAATCCGCAATTTCTGTGCCGACTCTAACGATATTACGGTTTTCGTCATTGCTTCTTGCAATATAGTCGCAGGCATACCATTCTCTGTCAATCATCTCATATCCTTCGGATGTGTGGCTGTGAAAAATCAGTACGGCAGGCTTTGATTTGTCAATTGAAAGCTCAAGCTTCTGCGAGAGGATATTTTCTATGTCAAGCGGCTTTGAGTCCGTGTTGTTTTTTACACGAACATTTTCAAAAATATGAGTTGCACCGGATTTTTCATATGTAACGGATTTGATATCTCCGTCTTTTTGGTCATCCGCAAAAAGCTTTGTGTATTTTTCGATAAGCTCTTTAATGTCGGATGGAGTTTCGGTTATATCCGAATTTCCGTAAACCGTTTTTTCGGCGTTTTCGGTTGATATTCCGGTTTCTTCTTCAAAAACAACTGTCTGAGACTCCGAGGCTGAGTGTGCGCCCGTAAAGAAAACAACCGATGCCATTGCAAGAGAAAGTCTGCCTATTCCGCCGCTTGCGACCAGTGCGGATATAATTACTGCAGAAACGATAAAAGTAATGATATCCATATGCTTTATTTTTCCGTTTTTCATTGTAAATCTCCTTGCCAAAGTATACTTATATATAATATATGCATCGCAAGGCGGCAAAATGGTTACAAATTGTAACAATTTCATTTGATTCTGTAACTGTTTTGTAACGATATTGTAATTTAATAAGGTGGTATTTTGCTTTTTGGTGTAATATAATATGAACATAGCAAGTGCAGAAATTCATTTGATTCAGGAACGAAGTGCAAGCGTTTCCTGAATTCCCCATCCATCCTTTTAAATGTTTATTACAGAGTCGTATAAGGGAGTTTCCTGAAAAGGAAGCTCCCTCGGCTTTTATTTACAAATATATATAAGCATGATATAATTAAAGAAAAAAGAGGAAAATAAAATGAAAAAAATAAAAATCGTGGCGGTTATTGCTCTTGCAATGTTTATTGCAGTTTTTGCAGCGTGCTCAAGAGAAGACTTGCCCGAAGAAGAAGAAACAACAACCGTTACGGAATATGATATTTCGCAGGCTGTTGAGGCATTTAATCCTGTTGTTGAAAGCTTCGGAGAAACAGGTTTTGTTGAAATAACAACAAATACCGTTGAAGAGATAAGCGAAAAAATTCGTTCGACAACCCAAAAGAACGATGAGACCGAAATAACGGCGGTAAAAGCAACAAATTCCATCACCGCCAAGCTTACAACAACTACCGCAGCGACTGCTGCAAAGCAGACTGTTAAGGTAACTGTCAATGAGGGTGATACTCTCACGCAGATATTCAAAAAGCTTGACGAAAACGGAGTTGCCGATTTTGATGCGCTCATGGAAACGGCGCAGAATTATGACTACAGCTATTATCCGCTTGTAGCCGCAATTCCTTCAAGCGAAAACCGCTGCTTCAGGCTGGAGGGCTATCTTTTCCCCGATACATATGAATTTTATCTCAATCAGAAGCCGCAGGATGCCATAGGAAAATTTCTCCGCAACGGCAAGGCGAAGATTACAGATTCCATGAAGTCGCAGGCATCGTCGCTCGGCTACAGCATGGATGAAATTCTGACCGTAGCTTCCATAATTGAAAAAGAGGGTGCAAACGCAAATGAGGTTGCAAAAATTGCGGCAGTAATTTATAACCGAATTGAAGCAGGAATGAAGCTGCAGATGGATTCGTCTATTTATTATATTGAACGCCATGTAAAGCCTTATCTTTCAGGTGATATAAACCGTTATAACAGTTATTACAACACCTATAAATGCTCCGCACTTCCCGCAGGACCGATTTCAAATCCCGGCATGAGAACAATCAATGCGGCACTCAATCCTGCGGATGTTGATTATCTCTATTTCTGCCACGATGAAAATGCAAATTATTACTATGCCGATACCTATGAGGAGCATCAGGAAAACCTGAAAAAAGCAGGAATTACCGAATAAAAAGGAGAAGAGTATATGAATTCTTTCAGAAAAATAACAGCCGTTATAGCGGTCTTTTCAATGCTGTTTGCTTTTGCCTCATGCGGCGATAAAGCCTTGGAGGTAACTACCGCTGCAGCTCCCGAAACAACCACTCAGGAAATGCCTGCGCAGACGGAGGCTTCCGTGATTGAGTCAACAGCTTCTGCCGCTGCCGAAACAACAACAGAAACCGCAGCCGAAACAACAACCCAAGCGGAAATGACAACGGAAAAACCGACCACGACCACCACTACTCAAAAAACCACAACCACAAAGAAATCTACTACTACCGCAAAGCCTACTACAAAGAAAGCGACTACCGCAAAAAAGGCAACGACCACATCAAAACCCAAGTCAACTGCGCCCACTAAGACAGAAGATATCGTCAAGCTTTACAATACCGCAGCTTCGACGGCGGCAAGCTCAAAGCCGGGCTATAAAAAATCTAAAAATACCGTTCTGAGTAATCTCAATATGGGTGCTCTTGCAAAAATTGATGCAGTCAGGGGTGCGGTAGGAGATTTTCTCGGTGAGGGCAGCGAATCATCAACCGTAAATAAGGGAAGCTTTGACGGTAAATCTCTTGTGAAAAGCAGTCTTAAAGCATCGGACGTTACCTCCGCTACCTGTAAACCTTCAGATGACGGCAAGTATTATGAGATAACAATTACCGTTAAAAATGAAACAAATCCGCTTAAGGGCAGCAGCGCCCTCGGCAGATTCACAAACGATTATAAGGATGTTGATGAAATCAAGTCGGGTCTTGCAGATGCAGGTGCAAGCGTAGCTTCTCTTACCGTTAATACAACAAGCGTAAAAATCACCGCAAAAATAAGCGTTTCCGACAACCGTTTTGTATCGCTTGCTCATAACATAAAAATGGCGGCAACTCTCAACAATGTAAAATATTCAATCGCAAAGGTTAAAACCGCCACTGCCGACCTTGAAACAACTGTTAATTATACAGATTTTAAATATTAAAGAGAAAACCCTATCTGAAACAGACGGGGTTTTGATATTATGCATATGAAAAGAAAAAATCCAAGTCTTTCGACTTGGATTTACTGGCTGGGGAATAGGGATTTGAACCCCAACAAACAGAGTCAGAGTCTGTCGTGCTACCGTTACACTATTCCCCAATGTAACTCGCAACTGGGCTACGGATATATATTATACACAACCAAACGAAAAAGTCAACACTTTTTTTGAGAAAATTTAAATTTTTTTCAGATTTTTTCTTTGGCTTATTTTGCGTTTTTCCTATTGTAAAAATTGCGGTCATATATTAGAATATATCCAAGGAAAAATTCGGAGGAATTTGATGAAAAATTTGATTAAAAAGCTTTTGAGTGTTCGCAACAGACGCAGAATACTCAGGCTTCTCAATAAAATATGGCGAGCCTTTTGCGGAATTCTTCCTTTGCGGAATGTTGTTCTTTTTTATTCCGTAAGGGCAGACGGTAAGCTACTTGAAAACGCAAAGGCGGTATATGATGCTCTGGATGCAAAGAAAATAATCTTTGCTCATAAGCTTCCGCATTCCGTCAAAATAAAGCCTCTCGCTTATTATTACCTGATGACAAGCAAGGTAATCGTAACCGATGATTATGTCAGATACATGAGGGTCATTAAGCTTCGTGAGGGTCAGAAGCTTATGCAGATATGGCATGCCTGCGGTGCGTTCAAAAAATTCGGTCTTGATGCGCCTTCACAGTTAACCCCCGATGAAGAAAAAGCTACTCATTCGCAGTATTCCGCAGTTGCCGTAACAGCTGAAAAATGCCGTGAAAGCTATGCGAGTGCGTTCGGAATAAGCAAGGAAATCTGTCTGCCTTTGGGTCTTCCGAGAACGGACAGTCTTATTAAATCCGCTCCCGAAATGCGTAAAAGCATTTTTGAAAAATATCCCGATTTAAACGGCAAGCGCATCTATCTTTATTGTCCTACCTTCAGAGAAACCGACGGCAAAAAGATTGAGTATAACCCGGAAATTAATTGGTCGGATTTAAGCAGATCCATGAAGAATGACGAGGTTCTTATTATCCGCCGACATCCGCTTATGGATTACCGTTTTGAAAACGGCGAATATCCCAATATCCTTGATTTATCAAGCGATTCAACCCTTGCGCTTACTGCGGCGTGTGATGTTATCATAACCGATTATTCCTCGGTTATTTATGATGCAACATTGCTTGGTGTGCCCACGGTTTTCTATTGCCCCGATTATAAAAAATACGAAAGAGGTTTTTATCTCGACTTCCCCGAGGGTCTGCCCGGTGAAATGGTGACAGACGGCTCTGCATTGCTTGACTGCATACGCAGAACGGCAGAAAATCCTCCTGCTGAGAAAATTGAGAGATTCAGAAAAGAACAGCTTTCCGCCTGCGACGGCAATTCAACGCAGAGAGTTGTTGAGCTTATTAAAAAATGGCTATAAAAATACCCCGCCGAAAAATTTTTTCAGCGAGGCGTAACACATTCGCCCTTACCCACATAATCTGTGAATGTAAGCGGTTGGAAACAACGCTTCAAACCAAAACGGGGAGGTCAGATTATGGGTTGCAATAACAACTGGTGTCTTTTCATCATCCTCATTCTTCTCTTCTGTAACGGCGATTGCGGCAGCAACAGCTGCGGCTGCGCATCACAGAGAAGCAATGACTGCGGCTGCGGTTGCGGCTGCTAACGGTTAACCGAAGCGAGAATCCCTGCCGCCTCCTCTTGCGTTAATCCGCCGGGGGAGGCGGTGAAATTTCTCGGAATAATGCTCTGCCAGCGCAGGGCATATTTTTTTGCTTCATCGGTGTTTATTTTAAGTCTGTTAAGGTCGGTGAGCGAAGCGATAACGGATTTTACCGTTTCTGTGTTTTCTGTCATTTCAATGAATTCAGCATATTTTTCCGGTGCAAATTCCTTGCAGCGGTCAATGAACGGAGCGAAGAATGCAGCGCATGCCGTGCCGTGAGGAATGCCGTAATTTTCGGTTAAAACATAGCCGAGGGGATGAGGGAATGCCGTGCCGCAGGTGTTGATAACAAGACCTGCATAGATTGATGAATAATAAAGCGGTTCACGCAGCTTGGGCGCAACCTTATCTGTTTTCGAAAGTGCTTTAAGACATCTGTATAATTCGGGAATGCATTTTTCTGCAAAGAGTTTTATGACGCCTTTTCCCTTCGGAGTGAAATAGCCTTCAATCGCATGGGCAAACGCATCAAGAGCGGTTGAAACCGTTGGTTTATAAGGGAGTGAGAAAGTATATTTCGGGTCGCAGAAGGATATTGACGCATAGCAGTCGGGGCCCGAAATGCTCTTTTTTATGCCCGTGTTGTCATTTGTTAAAACGGCAACTGCCGTCACCTCGCTGCCCGTGCCTGCGGTTGTGCCGATAAGCGCAACGGGGAGGGGAGCAGTGCTGTATTCTCTTTTATAAATGTCAATCGGAGAAAGCTCGGGATTTGAGGCATAAATCGCAATTGCTTTTGCGGCGTCAAGCACGGAGCCGCCGCCTATGCCGAGAAGAAAATCTGCTCCTGCGTTTCTTGCGGCAACGCCTGCTTTGTGACATACGGAAATAAGCGGGTTTTCGCCGATTTCATCAAAAATTTCGTAGCCGATATTCTCTTTATAAAGTGCGGCTTTCGCATCATCAAGAGCACCGCTTCTGATTGCACCCGTTTTACCCGTTAAAATCAGGCATTTTGAACCGAGCGATTTAAGTGCGGCGGAGTTTTCCGAAACCGCATTGTCTCCCCAAAAGCATTTGACGGGCATATATACAGAATCTGACATGATACTTCTCCTTTGCTATGTTTCTGCGATAATATTAACATATTTTTCGTCGATTTCAAATATTTTTCGGTAAAAATGTAACATTTAAGGTTGAAATGTTTTTCTTTTAGGTGTATTATATATAAATAAAAAATATAGATTATTATGGGTAGGTGTGTGCCGTGAAGAAGTCAGCGATTGCAATCGTGGTAATAATTGCGGCGGCGCTAATTGTTTTTCTTGCTTATGACGGCACGGTTAATAAGGAGCACACCTCCGATTTCTTTGCGATGAACACCTATGCAACGGCAAAGCTTAAGGGTGCGGATTCGGAGGAATGCGCAGAGCAAATCCGTGAGCTTACCGAAATGCTTGATACAGAAATTCTTTCACGGACAAGCGAAAACTCCGTTGTTTCGCTGCTGAACAAAAACGGCGGAGGAAACTTAGAAAAGATAACAGGTTATCTTGAAATTCTTTTTGATGTATGCGAAAAAAGCGGCGGAGCATTTGATTTTACCCTCGGCGCAGTCAGTGATTTATGGAGCTTCGGCTCAGAGCCGCAATTACCCGATGATGCGAAAATCCGTGAAGCACTTTCCCATACGGGTTACGAAAAACTGACCCTTACCGAAAACGGACTTGCTTACGGCGATGAGTCGGCGGTTATCGATTTCGGCGCAACGGGCAAAGGAATAGCTCTTGATGAAATAAAGGAGCTTCTGGCAGATAAGAAAATAAAAGAAGCGGTTGTAAGTGTCGGCGGAAGCGTGCTGCTTATGGGCGATAAGGAATTTACCGTAGGCATAAGGAATCCCGAAGGAAATTCAGGCAGCTACATTGCAAAGCTTCATGTTTCGGCAGGCTGTGTTTCAACCTCGGGCAGCTATGAGCAGCAGTTTGAAGCAGACGGCAAAAAATATCACCATATCCTTGACCCCGAAACGGGTTATCCCGTTGATAACGGACTTCTGAGCGTAACAATTATTTCCGAGAGCGGAATTTTAAGCGATGCACTTTCCACGGCATGCTTTGTTCTCGGCTATGAACAGGGAAAGGCTCTTGCGGAGGAATTCGGCTGCGGAATAGTTTTTGTTACCGAGGATAAAAAGGTTTTTGCCGAAAACGGCGCAGAGAACTTCATTGAGATAACAGATAGTGCATATACTTTGGTGATGCAATGAATATAAAATTCTTAAGAAAAGGCGATATTGCCGTTATAGGTATTATTGTTCTTATTGCGGCGGTTTTTACACTTTGGAGCAATTCAAAAAGCGAAGCTGTTCAGGCAGTTATAACTGTTGACGGCGAAATCGTTGAAACCGTAGACCTTAATAATGTTAAAGAAAAAATAACGGTTATTCCCGATACCTCACCGAGAGTTGTAATAACGGCAGAAAACGGTGCAATATGGTTTGAGCAGGCCGAATGCGAGGACAAGCTCTGCATGGCTTGCGGAAATTTAAGCAAACACGGAGATACAGCGGTCTGTCTGCCGTCAAAAACCGTTATTACTGTAACGGGCAGCGATGTTGATGCGGTGGTTTACTGATATGAAGAAAAATATTGCATATAAAACGGCGCTTTCGGCGATACTCTGCGCTCTTGCGCTTTCGATGGGATTTCTGGAGAGCTTAATTCCGCCGATACCGTTTCTTCCTCCCGGAGCAAAGCCCGGATTTTCAAATATAATAACAATGTTTGCCGCAGGAAGTCTCGGACTTTCGCAGGCGCTTATTATAGCTCTTGTCAAAGGCTGTTTTGCTTTTGTTACAAGAGGATTCACGGCAGGAATAATGAGCCTTTCGGGCGGAATATTCTCGGCGATTGCGATGTTTGTTCTGTTGAAATATGCGGATAAGATATTCGGCTTAATCGGAATATCCGTTTTAAGTGCTCTTTTTCACAATATCGGTCAGCTTTTTGCGGCGGTATTCATCACGGGCACGGCAAGCATAGGCTATTACGCTCCCGCACTTGCGGTTTTCGGAATTGCAACGGGTGCGGTAACGGGCGTTATATTCAAAGCGGTTATACCCGCACTTGATAAATTGAAAAAACACTTTCTTATATAAACACGATTGGAGATGATATTATGGTTAAGGCAGTTGACGGCGTATTAAAGGCTGTTAAAAAGGTCAGAGGCGGCGTTAAGGTTGACCATCATAAGAACACTGCCGAATCCGAGGTTGTCAGACTTCCCATACCTTCAAAGGTAGTAATCCCCATGCAGCAGCATATCGGCGCACCGTGTGAGCCGCTTGTTAAAGTAGGGGATGAGGTAGCGGTAGGTCAGATTATCGGCGATACGGATAAATTTGTCAGTGCACCGATTCATGCTTCCGTTTCGGGTAAGGTAACGGCTGTAGGAGATGTTAAGCTTCCAAACGGCGTTATGTCCAAGGCGGTAACCATTGAATCGGACGGTGAAATGCGCCTTTGGGAGGGCATTGAGCCTCCGAAGGTTGAAACAAAAGAGGATTTCATCAAGGCAGTAAGAGCTTCGGGACTTGTAGGTCTCGGCGGTGCGGGCTTCCCGACCCACATAAAGCTCAATTTCCCTGCCGATAAGAATATTGATACTCTTATTATCAACGCTGCGGAATGTGAGCCCTACATAACCGTTGACTACCGTGAATGCATGGAGAATTCATGGGATATTCTTTCGAGCGTATATACTCTTAAGGATATTCTCGGTTTCAAGAGAGTTGTTATTGCCGCAGAGGATAACAAGCCCGAGGCATTCAAGGTGCTCAAGAACATCGCCGACCATAAGGATGATGTTGACGACGAAGTTCAGCTCATGATTCTTGAATCGAAATATCCCCAGGGTGCGGAAAAAATGATGGTTCAGTCCGCAACGGGCAGACGTGTTCCTCCCGGAAAGCTCCCTGCCGATGTAGGATGCGTTGTTCTGAATGTTACTTCGGCGGCATTTATTGCACGTTATCTTAAAACAGGTAAGCCTCTTGTAAGCCGTTCGCTTACTGTTGACGGCTCTGCAATTGCAAATCCCAAAAACGTTAGAGTTCCCATCGGAACAAATATTACCGATATCATTGATTTCTGCGGCGGCTTCAAAACAGAGCCCTGCAAGATTTTAACGGGCGGCCCGATGATGGGTCTTGCCATAGTCGGAACGGACTTGCCTGTTCTTAAGCAGAACAATGCAATCCTTGCATTCTCAAAGGATGATGCTGTTCTCAAGCCCGAAACTGACTGCATCCGCTGCGGCAGATGTGCGATAGCCTGCCCGATGAGCCTTATGCCTACCAATATTGTCAGAGCGGCAAAGGCAAAAGATCCTGCCGCACTCAAGCAGCTCGGTATTACGGTTTGCATGGAATGCGGAAGCTGTGCATTTGCATGTCCCGCAGGCAAACCCCTTGTTCAGCATATGCGCCTTGCAAAGGCAATTTTAAGAGAGGAGGGCAATAAGTAATGGTTGACGGAAAAAAGCTTGTTGTAAGTGCGTCGCCTCATCTTCGCACAAAGGACACAACTCAGCGCATCATGCTTGATGTTATCATTGCGTTGATGCCCGCTCTTATTGCGGCAATTGCACTTTTCGGACCCCGTGTTCTTGCGGTTACCGCAACAACGGTTATTTCAGCCGTGCTTTCGGAATTTGTTGCAAGAAAGGTTATGAAGCGCCATAACACCATTCAGGATCTGAGCGCAGTTGTAACGGGTCTTATCCTTGCATTTAACCTTCCCGTAAGCATTCCTCTCTGGATGGCTGCAATCGGTAGCTTCTTTGCGATAGTTGTGGTAAAGCAGATGTTCGGCGGTATCGGTCAGAACTTTGCAAACCCTGCAATTGTTGCAAGAATAGTTCTCCTGCTCTCTTTCGGTCAGGCAATGGGTAACTGGACTGCTCCTCTTTCGTGGAAAACGGATGCAGTTTCAACCGCAACGCCTCTTGCAATCATCGGCGGAGAAACGGACGAAGCTCTTCCTTCGCTTCTTGATATGGTTCTCGGTATAAGAGGCGGCTGCCTCGGTGAAACCTGCTCGCTTGCTCTTATCGTCGGAGGAATCTACCTCATGGCAAGAAAGGTTATTTCATGGAAAATTCCCGTTGCATATATCGGCACTGTTGCTGTTATCATGCTTATTGCAGGCAAGTTCGACCTTGAATTTGTTGCATATCAGCTTATGAGCGGCGGACTTCTTCTCGGTGCATTCTTTATGGCAACCGATTATTCCACAAGCCCCATCAAATCCAATGCAAAAATTGTTTTCGGCATCGGCTGCGGTCTTTTAACCTGCGTTATCAGACTCTTTGCTGCTCTTCCCGAAGGCGTATCATTTGCAATCCTTATTATGAATCTTCTCGTTCCCCATATCGAAACAATCATGGCTCCCAAGCCCTTCGGTACTGTTAAAGAAAAAAAGGCAAAGGAGGGTGAGGCAAAATGAAAAGCTTAAAGGAATATCTCGTTCCCACGGTCACTCTTTTTGTTATCTGTCTTATTGCAACCCTTCTTCTCGGTTTGACAAATGAGGTTACTGCTCCCATTATTGAGGAGCTTGCAATTGAAACCGAAATCAAATCAAGGCAGACTGTTTTTGCCGATGCCGCAAGCTTCGGTGAAGCAACTGTTTCGGACGACGGCACAAGCATTGTTGCCGCACTCGATGAAAACGGTGCAACAATCGGATATGTTGTTGTTAACACTGCAAAAGGCTACGGCGGAGATATCTCCGTTATGACCGGTGTTGACATTGAAGGCAAGGTAACAGGTGTTAACATTCTTTCGCATTCCGAAACAGCAGGTCTCGGCGCAAAGGCAGCGGAAACAAGCTTCCGTGAACAGTTTGTCGGTCTTATAAACGGCATCACTGTTTCAAAGGACAAAGCAGGCGAAAATTCAATTGACGCCATTACGGGCGCAACAATAACTTCAAGAGCCGTTACCGAAGCGGTCAATGCCGCAATTGAAGCAGCAGGAGGTGAGAACATTGGCTGAAAAGAAATCACTCGGTAAGGAATTTACCAAAGGCCTTATAGCAGAAAACCCCGTTTTCCGTCTTGTTCTCGGTACCTGCCCCACCCTTGCAACCTCAACCAGCGTTGTTAATGCTTTGGGCATGGGTATTGCTGCAATGATAGTTCTTGTTTGTTCAAACATTGCTATCTCGCTTCTGCGCAAGATTATTCCCGATAAGGTAAGAATTCCTGCTTATATCGTTGTTATCGCATCTTTTGTTACAATAGTTCAGATGATAGTGAAGGCATTCGTTCCCGCACTCGATGCGGCGCTCGGTGTTTTCCTTCCTCTTATAGTTGTTAACTGCATCATCCTCGGCAGAGCAGAGGCTTTTGCAGGTAAGAATTCTGTTATCGCTTCCGCAGTTGACGGTCTCGGTATGGGCGTAGGCTTTACTATCGCTCTCTGCCTTATGGCATCTGTCAGAGAGGTTCTCGGTGCAGGTACTTTCCTTGCAGGCGCACAGAATCTTCTTGTTCTCTTCGGCGATAACGTGCTTAACGGCTTCAACGGCTTTACTCTTCCTTGGACAGAGTATCTTACTCCGATGACCGTATTTATTCTTGCTCCCGGCGGCTTCCTCACCTTCGGACTTCTTATGGCTTGCGCCAACAGACTTGCAGAAAAGAAGGGTAAGCCCAAAGCGGGTCTCGGCGGCTGCCAGGCTTGTCCCATGGCTAAAAATTGCGCACTTCTTGCAGAAGGCAAGGAATGCAAGGAAGAAAAGAAGGATGGTGAAACAGCATGAAAATAGCATTGTCAATTCTTCTTACGGCTATTCTTACCGAAAACTTCACTCTCTGCAAATTCCTCGGTATATGCCCCTTCCTCGGTGTTTCAAAGAAGCTTAACACGGCAGTCGGCATGTCTGCGGCAGTTATCTTCGTTATGGCTCTTGCGACAGCCGTAACCTATCCCATAAACAAATATCTCCTTGTTGCAAACGGACTCGATTATCTCCAGACAATCGTTTTCATTCTTGTTATTGCCGCTCTCGTTCAGCTCGTTGAGCTTATCCTTAAGAAGTTTATGCCGCCCCTCTATAACGCACTCGGTATTTATCTTCCTCTTATCACAACAAACTGCGCTGTTCTCGGCGTTGTTCTTCTCAATATCACCAAGGAATATAACTTTGTTCAGTCCATGCTCAACAGTGTGGGTGCCGGTGTCGGCTTTATGCTTGCAATGGTTATTTTCTCAGGTGTACGCAGCAGACTTGAGGGTGCGGATATCCCTAAATTCCTTCAGGGTCTTCCCATTGTTCTTATTGCTGCATCAATCGTTTCTCTTTCGTTCATGGGCTTTACAGGGCTTGTTGACGGAATATTCGCTTAAGGAGGTAACGGAATGAATCCTATTTTATTGGCAGTAATTATCGTTGCCGCCATCGGTCTTATTGCGGGACTCGGACTTTCAATAGCATCAAAGGTTTTTGCCGTTCCCGTTGACGAAAAAGCAGAAAAAATCAGAGAGTGCCTTCCCGGTGCAAACTGCGGTGCCTGCGGCTTTTCGGGCTGCGACGGTTATGCGGCGGCTCTTTCAAAGGGTGAAACAACAGATACTGCTCTTTGTGCGCCCGGCGGAAACGATACAGCAAAGGCTATCGGAGAAGTAACGGGTCTTGCGGCAGGTGAGGTTAAACCCACAGCGGCTGTGGTTCTCTGTCAGGGACACAATGTAAACGCCACCACAAAGCTTGAATATCAGGGTGTTCAGAGCTGCAGAATGGCAACCCAGATTTTCGGCGGACCCAAGGACTGCATTTACGGCTGCATCGGTTTTGGCGACTGCGTTGAGGCTTGTCAGTATGATGCAATCAGCATTTGCGACGGTATTGCAAGAATTAATCCCCATATGTGCAAGGCTTGTAAGATGTGCGTAAAGACCTGCCCGAAGGGACTTATCGAAATGATGCCTCTTGAAGAAATCAAGGCGGCTGTGCTTTGCAAAAACCATGATAAGGGTGCAGTTACCCGCAAGGAATGCACAGCAGGCTGCATAGGCTGCATGAAATGCGTTAAGGCGTGCGAATCCGGTGCGGTAACAATTGACCGTTTCTGCGCAAAGGTTGATTATGAAAAGTGCACAGGCTGCGGTAAGTGCCATGAGGTATGCCCCGTAGGTGCAATTGATCTTGTTCAGCTTCTCAAAGCATAAATAAAAAATCAGGACAGCTTCGGAATTTACCGAGGCTGTCCTTTTTGTTTATGTATTATTATAAACCTAAAAATTCTTTAACCTTTTTGATTACTCTGCTTTTGAACAGTGTTTCCTCAAAGGGAACCGGAGCTTCACCGGCGTTTTCGGCGGTCAGCGGGATAAGGGTTTCATCCTCCGTTGCGATCAGGAACTGCGGATATTCCTCATAACTCCAGACGTTTTTCTGCTCATCGCTGTAGATGATGAGATTGAGCCAGTCGCAAAGGTAATCCTCATCGATTGTATGGCGCATATACTTGCCGAACCATGTGATATCGGGGAATTTGCAGGTTGAAGCATCAATCTGATTGTCTGCGGAAACATGGTTTTTGCCGCAAGCACATTCTTTTGCCTGAATGTAACCTTCACCGAGAGTGCCGTCAACATCTGCACAGGTTGCACCGAAGCTTTCGCAGTAGGTGGAAATTGTGCCGTCAGTCATTCTGTCGTTATCGGAGGTGAGGGGAATCATAGAGTATCCGTATTCGGCAAAAATTGCAGTGTTGATTCCGTCATCAAGAAGTGACTGTATAACTTCTGCGTTGGTTGCCTGAACTGAATAATGATAGTAGTCGCTCATTTCAATAAGCTTTGCATACTTTGCACGCTTTTCGGGAGTATTGAAAATATAATCTCTTGCTTCCTCGTAGCGTTCTTTGCCCATAAGGGCATAGAAGCCGGGAATTGTTGCAATTGAGTCGATAACACTTTCGTTAAAGCCGTGAGCAAGCAATTCCGTTGTCAGATTGTCAACATATTTAACAAGCGGATCAATCATTCCGATGGTGTAAAGAACCTCAAAGAAGGTGTAAAGACCGTTACCGTCAAGAACTTCATTGAGAAAACGCATGAGCGAAAGGGAGTCAACCTTTATATTACCCGAGAACGGGTCTTCGCAAACGTTTACGCCGTTCATTGCACCTGCAACGTAAACTACGGAATCAATGTGATTTCTCTGCGCATAATTTTCTGCAGTGTAGTAATATTCATAAAGATATGTAGTAAGAACGCTGTTACCCATGCTCATTGCAACAAGAGCAACCTTGTCAGAGTCGGTCAGCTCCATAACATAATTGATGTATTCATCGAGCTGAGCGGCGATTGTGCTCATATCAAAACGCCAGTCATAAACAAATTTATAAGCATTTTCATAACCGAAGCCATCCTGAAGCTCGTAGTCACTCTCATCTTTTTTGCCTGTATCGGGATCGGGCTTGCCGTTTGTATCGCAGGCAATCGGCCCGAAAAGCTCGTTTGCGGCGGTGCCTAAAAGCTTTGCAATTGCATCGTAATCATTGATGATAAGATTCCAGAGAAGTGCGCCGATGTTTTCTGTTATGACATTCACGATAACATCTGTCTGGAATCCCCATACTCTCACATCATCATCTTCCGTTTCAGTTGAAAGACCTTTGTAGAATTCGCCCTCAAGACCGATTATGTAAACAACAGGAACATCAAATTCAAGATTTTTTAAATCATCTTCGCAAGAAACTGTTATCGCTTCGGTTTTGGTATTTGCTGATGCACCTGTAAAGCATAATGAAAGAGCTATGCATATGCAAAGCACAATCGCAACGGCTTTTCTGAAAATTCTCATTATTATCTCCTCCGATTTGATAATTATATAAAGTATATTAACATATTAAGATTAAGGGTGTCAATAATAAGGTTAACTGTGTTTGAATATTTATCCTTTCTGTGCAGATAATATCAACAAATAATATTTGAGGTGATTTTATGCCGTTAAGGCAGGGAAAATATACGCTGTGCTTAACCTCAATGCCGGGAATTTCGGGCTACGCTTCCGTAGTCGGAAAAAAAGAGGGAGAAGGACCGCTTAAAAATAAATTTGACCATGTATATGAGGATGGCTCTGCCGGCGAAAAATCATGGGAAAAAGCGGAAAGCATAATTCACGGAGATGCCGTATCGAGAGCTATAGGGAAAGCAGGGCTTGCGGCAAGCGATATTGATGTTATTTTTGCAGGAGATTTGCTTAACCAGTGCATCGGCACAACCTTCGGGATAAGGGAGCTTGGAATTCCTTTTGCGGGAATGTACGGGGCATGCTCCACAATGGCACTTTCTATGGCGGCGGCCTCTCTTTTTGTTGATTCGAGAATAGCTTCCAAGGCCGTAGCTTCAACATCCTCACATTTTTGTTCGGCAGAAAAACAGTTCAGAATGCCGCTTGAATACGGCGGTCAGCGAACCCCTACCTCTCAATGGACGGCAACAGCGGCAGGCGCAGTAGTTATATCGGACTGCGATTCAAAAGCAAAGGTTGAAAAAGTCATAATCGGAAGAATTCAGGACTACGGTATTAAAGATTCCAACAACATGGGTGCGGCAATGGCACCCGCTGCATGCCGCACCATAGCAGATTTTCTGACTGATACAAACACTTCGCCCGAGGACTATGACATGATCTTAACAGGTGATCTGGGAGCGGTAGGCTCCGAGCTTCTTTGCGAGCTTATGGTAAAGCAGGAAAATATTGATATTTCCTCTGTTCACAATGACTGCGGACTTATTTTATATGATATTGTAAATCAGAAGGATGTTGGTGCAGGGGGTTCCGGTTGCGGATGCAGCGGTGCGGTTTTGTGCGCCGATATACTGAAAAGAATAGAAAACGGTGAGCTTAAAAAGGTTCTGTTTGTGGGTACGGGTGCACTTATGTCGAGTGTTTCGTCGCTGCAAAGTGAGTCTATTCCTTCAATTGCTCACGGAGTTCTCTTGACGGGCGGGTGATAAAATGAATGAACTGACAAGAGCCTTGAGAATTGCTGATACAGCATTGAAAACAGTGCGTATAATTGATGTTGTAAAAAAGACGGTAATATCTCTTGCGGCAGTTATGTGCTGTGTATTCGCATTCAGATTTTTCCGTAAATAAGAGGTGCAGGCATGATAAAAAGCCTTTGTGAAATGATGATAGCCGACAGAAAAATATTTAAAAAATATGCTTTGAGAAAGAAAGAAAAAAATGAAACCGTTCAGGTTCTTACCGAACATTATCCTATGCTTGAAAGATGTGCCCGGCAGTCGGCGGAGGAATGCAAGAGGATTCAGAAGCAGCTTAAAGACCCGGAGCTTTTTCCGGGTCTTTTTGACAAATGCACTGAAATGTGCAGAAACGGTATTTTGCCTGATTCTGACGCTATTGTTGATTTTTTCGGCGGTGAAATGAACGGTATAAGCACAGCGTTGCTTCCGTCTGCAATAACGTGTGCATTGATTCACCGATGTGCTGTTGCGGTGTCGGAAAATAACTGCGAAATGCTGAAAAAATCTGTTCTGTCGCTTCAGAAAATGAGAGATACCGATTTTGATTATATATCCGAAAAATTGTTTTCGGCAGAAGAAATCCTGATGAGTGACCCGTCGGGAATATATCCCCATACGGACAGCAAAACAAAGGTGAAATACCGCAGAAAGATTGCTTTTCTTTCAATGAAAAGCGGCAGGAGCGAGAATGAAACCGCAAAGGATATTCTGGAAAAATCCCGGAAAAGCGGTGAACACATAGGCAATTTTCTTTTTACAACAGTCAAAAACAAAAGCCGAGGCACAGTATATCTTATTATGGAAGCTCTGGCTCCGTTGCTGGTGTGTATATCAGCAGGAATTCTGAGCGGTGAATGGCCGATTGCACTCTTTCTTTATTTTCCACTTTGGGAAATACTGCGATATCCGATTGAAAAAGCCTCCGTCAGAGGAATAATCCCGAAAAAACTTTTAAGTCTTGATCCGTATGATAAAACAGTTTCGGAAACTCATGCGCTGATTACACTTTCGGTTATATTGCCTTCAGTCAACGAAATGAATGAACTTAAGGATAAGCTTGAGAGCCTATACCTGAGCAACGCTGTCGGAAATATAAAAATCTGTTGCCTTGGTGATTTCAAAGCAGCAGATATGCCGAGAAGACCTGAAGATAAGCATATTCTGAACGCCCTGAATAATGTTGTTGATGATCTGAACCGAAAATACGGCGGAGGCTTTATTGCGGCGGTAAGACCGAGATCATATTCCGAAACGCAGAATGAATTCATCGGCAAGGAGAGAAAAAGAGGGGCGATAAGGGAGCTTATCAGAGCCGTAAAGGGAAACGAAAAAGGTTTTATGTCGATAAAAGGCGATACTGAGCATCTTAATGATACCAAATATCTGATTGCTCTCGATTACGATTCCCGCCCTGTTTTTGACTCCGTGAGAGAGCTTATTGCAGTTGCCGAGCATCCCGTGAATAAACCTGTTATCAAAAACGGAAGAGTGGTTTCCGGATACGGAATTCTTGCACCGAAAACTCAAAACAGCCTTCAAAGCGCAGGGAAAACATTTTTCAGCTCGGTTATGTCATGTGATTCGGGGATTTCCTCATATGATGAGTCCTCGTGTGAAAGATATAATGAGTTGTTCGGAGAAAGTATATTCTGCGGTAAAGGGCTTATAAATGTTGATGCTTATTATGAGCTGCTGGATAAGGGACTTCCGAGGGAAAAAATTCTGAGCCACGATATCATCGAGGGCGAAATTCTGCGCACGGGGTTTGTGTCAGGGGTACAGATAATTGAAGAATTTCCCGCAACCGCAGATGCATACTGCAAAAGACTTCATCGATGGGTGAGGGGAGACTGGCAGAATGCAGGGTTCATATTGGGCAGGAATCCGTTGAATTATGTTTCACGTTTCAAGCTTTTTGATAATCTGAGGCGCAGCATTACTCCGGCGGCATGTGTTGCCGTAATTGTTTATTCGGCTTTTTATCAGGGATATGCAGGAATTGCTGCAGCGGTTATTTCTGCATTTGCACTGTGCGCAGCCGATATTTTTGCGGGAATAAGCTCTGTTCTCCATGGCGGAATGCATTCGGTTACGGGACTTTATTATTCAAAAAGACTTCCGGAAGCGCTCGAGTGCTTTATCAGAGCTTTTTTCTCGGTTGCATATTCAGCGAGAGAAGGGTTCTTTTGCCTTGATGCAGCGTTCAGAGCACTTTGGAGAGTATTGATAAGCGGAGATAATCTGCTTGAATGGACAACCTCTGCAGCTGCAGAGCAAAGCGATGAATCTGCTCTGCCTGTTTCTTGCCTTCCGGCACTTATTGTTGCGGCGGTGTTAATCGTTTTCGGTTTGCCAATACACAGAATGATTGGTCTGATAATTCTCGGAGACATTCCGCTAACACTTTTCGGAAACTCACCGTTTACGAAGAGAAAAACGAAAATAACGGATAATCAAAGGGAGTATCTTTTATCACTTGCTTCTGCAATGTGGGGATATTTTGAGGATTTGTGCGGAAAAGAGAATAATTTCCTTCCTCCGGATAATATTCAGCTTGCGCCTCACAGAGCGGTTGCCCGAAGAACATCGCCGACCAATATCGGACTTATGCTTGCCTGCTTTGTTGCGGCAAGGGATTTCGGATTTATAACGACAGAGGAGTTGTGTCGCCGTCTTGATTCAAGTTTAATAAGCATTGAAAAGCTCGAAAAATATAAGGGGAATCTGTTAAATTGGTACAGCACATCAACTCTTGAAGCTCTTGCACCCCGATTTGTTTCTGCGGTAGACAGCGGTAATTTTTTGTGCTGCCTTACTGCCGTTAAAGAGGGCATCCGTGAATATTCCGATGAGTGCAGAGAGCTTGAAAAAACAGCGGAAGGAATTGAGAGAATTATTGCTTCAACCGATTTGAGTGTGATGTATAACAGCCGCAGGCGGTTGTTTTATATAGGAATAAACCCTGACAGCGGAGAAAAAACCGAAAGTTGTTATGACCTCTATATGAGTGAAATAAGAATGACAGCATATCTTGCAGTTGCGAGGAAATATGTGCCGAAAAATCATTGGGCGGCTCTTGACAGACCGGGCGTCAGGAGCGGCAGATATACGGGACTTGCCTCATGGACGGGAACTATGTTTGAGTATTTTATGGCGGATATTTTTTTGCCTGCTCCGTATGGCAGTCTGAGCGATGAAGCATTGCGGTTTTGTTTGCAGAGTCAGAGAAAAAAAGCAGGTAAAAATCCGTTCGGAATGTCTGAAAGCGCATTTTATGCCTTTGACGGAGATTTGAATTATCAGTATAAAGCACACGGAGTACAAAAGCTTGCATTTAAAAGAAATCTTGATAAAGAAAACGTGATTTCGCCCTATTCCTCGTTTCTTACAATGAATATCGCTCCGTGTTTGTCCGTAAAAAACCTGAAAAAGCTTGAAAAGCTCGGAATGGTCGGCAAATACGGTTTTTATGAAGCGGCAGATTTTACAAAGGGAAGGAATTCGGGAGGTTTTTCCATAGTAAATTCATTTATGGTTCACCATCTCGGAATGAGTCTTTTGGCACTTGATAATTTGCTTAACGAAAAATGCATGCAAGAGCGTTTTATGAAGGACGGATATATGAACGGTGCCCGGACATTGCTTGAAGAGAAGCCGCCTTACGGAAAAGAAGCATTCAGAGATGTTGTTTCCGATACGGTTATTCCCCGTTTGAGCGAAAGAAATTATGTTAAAAATACCGGATGGTGCAATCCGTGTTATGATTTGCCGAGGTTTTCCGTATTCGCAAACGGCAGAATGACCCTGTGCATGAGTGATACGGGGATGATGTCCGTAATGCTTGACGGAGAAGAATTTGAATCTCTTAACGTGATTTCCGACAGCATTATTCTTGATTCCGGCTCTTATTCTTTTTGCGATGCGGATATGTCCGTAAAGCTTTCGGATAATGATGCGGAATATTGTTCACGCCACGGTAATCTTAATCTGAACATGAAAGCTTATCTGCTCAAATCAGAAAACTGCGTAATAAGAAAATACACGGTAGAAAACAAAGAAAAAAATAATATTAAAGGCAGACTGAAAGTCTGTATTAATCCAAACAGAAACAGCAATTATTTTTATTCGGGAGGATTTTCGGATACGCTGTTCAGTTGTGATGGAGGAATATACGAAACAGATGTTGAAGTATCAGCAGGGGAGAAAAAGGAGTTTGTTTTTTCATTTTCGGTTGATACAACCGAAGAAGAGGCGGTCAACTCGTTAGAATCATTGAAGGTGCAGAAATCTGTTCACAAAAAGGCTGCTAATCCTTTCTGCAAGGATACTTTTCAGCGGGCATTAGCTGAAAAGTATCTCTCGAAAATTATAAATTACAAAGAAAAAAGCGTAACGGATCTTATGAGGATATTCAGAATAACCGCAGATTATCCTGTAATTTTGGTAGAGGTCAGAAAAAAAGAAGAGCATAACCCGGTGAAGCATTTTATTGTCTTCAATAAAAATCTTCGAAATTGCGGCATTAAAAATACTCTTATAATACTTGATAATACGCCAAAAAAAGAAAAAAACGCTCTTTTACAGACGATAGAAACCTTCTTGCACGAAGAAGGCTGCGATCTTATGCTTGGAATCGGCGGAGGAGTATACGTTTTGGACGGAGAAATTTATAAAAACAAAGATTATGATAAATTGAAGGAACAATGTGCTGTTGCAATAACCGTATAAACGCATAAGCATTATCCCGATATTGTAAAGGCTATAAACTTTACAGTATCGGGATACAGTGTTATAGATGTAGGAAAAATCCTTATATATCAACAGATATGGCTTTTATAATTTTATCTGTAAAAATCGTGAAACGTGTAAAGCAAATCAACTTTACACATCGATATTTTATTGCTTAAAATGCACACATCTTTTGAACATAAAATAATACTATTGCTATTAATTCCGGACAAAACAAGAGGTAATTTGACCACAAATCAGAACATATTATTCAAAATCAGAAAAAAAGATGTGAATTTTACTGAAATTTGCTTCTGCTGAAAAGGTGTATGGCTTTACAAACGCCGAACAAATTTCTGATTATGAAAATAAGAAGCCTGTTATAAAGTCTATTTAGTATACATTTTATATATGTGCCAATTTCAGGCGTTTTCTGCGCTCCCTCGCAGTACCCGTATCGATATAAGTTTTTGAAGGGGCTTGTAAAGATATAATACTTTACACCTTTATCATAAATCGATTATTGTGAAACACTTTAAGCTTTATTGTCACATTGACTAATTTTCCGCTTGCGTGATTGTTCAATATTAACAAATTGTGAAATCCTTTTTGAAAATCGTTGACTTTATAGCGGATTTTGGGTATAGTTATTATGACCATATAGTGGTTTTGTGTCTGCACATATTGATATTTTCATTTGATATGTGCATTTACGGAACTGCAATGGATAAAAATTCTGTGATTCTGGCTATCGCTTGCGCCGGTGACGGCGATATCCGGCGTGGCGAAATCAATAAGGAGGTTGGTCAGAAGCGTTTCACCTTTTGGCTGATACGCAACAAAATTCTTTATCCAAGCCCTACTATTGTTCAAATTTTTTTGGAGGTGTACAATTTGAAAAAGTCAATCCGCATTCTCTCAATCCTTATGGCTTTTGTAATGCTCATCGGAAGCTTCTCCGTAATGGGTAGTGCATACGAAGCATATAAGGGTAGCGCCATTGTTGACAGCTACAATGACGTTGACTCTCCCGTGTTCACCACTGAGCAGTATGCTTCAATGGGTCTCGACGAAGTTGACCGTATGCTGGCAAAAGAACAGTTAGAGCTTGACCTTTTCGGTCTTCTCTACCTTGACCTCACAAGCATTGATGCTACTATCACCAGCGTTGAAAGTTTCATCGAAACCGGTGATGTTCTTCTTGATATGCTTGGAGATCTCAAAACTCTCCCCTCAATTGTAGATCCTATCCTTGGTCTCTCAAGAGATACTCATACGGATCTTACAATCATTCATGCTCTTCTTGACATGATTGCTAACCTCAGAACAATCGCAGCTAAGTATGTTAAGAATGACCCCAATGCTCCTCTTGATGCAGGTCTCCTTAACGGACTTATCAGCGACTATATCTTCAATGTCAGAGAGCTTGCTATCGGTATTGTTTATGAAATGACCGAAGAAGGCGATGCTGCAGAGTTCGATTACATGGACGAAATGAGCATTGAAAGCCTTCCTGAAAAGTACAAGGGCGATTCAGCTATCATCAACCTTGGCCAGACTCTTCTTAACGAACTTGTTCTCGGTGAATGGAAGCAGATCGACGATCTCCTCGATAACAAGAGCAGCGTTATCATGAAGGGCAGCTATGCATGGAAAGATGCAAGCGGTAATGATGTTTCCGACGAAGCTATCAACACCACAGCATATGACTACTATGCATGGGTTCATCCCAAAGATTGGGTAACAGTTGGTCTCGGCGGTGCAACAAGAGTTACAGCAGGTGCTGCAGCTCCCGCAGCTGATATTGGTTGTGTAGATATTACAACTGATACCAACGGTTACGATTTCATTGAAGCTCTTATGCAGCAGGCATATAACTACCTTCTTGTTCCCCTTATCACCAGAGACACAGTTGACTGGGTTCTTGAACTCTGCGGTTATACATTTGATGAAACCAAGACTAAGAGAACATACTGGGATGAAGCAGCACAGGAATGGAAAGATAACCCTGACTATGATCCCGACTATCACGGCTATATCGCTGCTGAAGAAGACCTCACAAAGATTTCTAAGCTCTTCAAGCACGAAGCACTTGCTGACGGTACAGCAAGAATGCAGAAGGTTACTATCCCCGAAGGCGAAACTCTTGTTGATAACTTCAACACAATCCTCGGTGATTTCCTTTATGAAGTTGCTGAAACAACATACGAAAGAGACGGTGTTACACTTTCTTGGGAATGGGATTATGAAGGCGGCAACGCTTCTCTCTTCCACAACATCGCTACAGTTGGTAAGTTTGTTGTTTTCGTAACAGACGATCTCTTCTTCAACAAGAGATCAGAAATCCCCTCAGCATCAGAAATCGCTTCTATGGATAACGATCAGCAGATCGTTGCTCTTGTTATGAGAGAAATCCTCAACAACTCAGTTGATTATATTTATGTTGATGATACATATGATACAGTTGCTGACGTTGCTTACAGAGCTGTTGAACAGCTTGCATATCAGGATATTCCTCAGTACACATACACAAAGCC
>CAZJOH010000021.1:0-30229 GCA_964547575.1 uncultured Clostridium sp. | reverse complement strand
CAGAGCCGCCGGGGATATTGTGCCTTTCAAGAAGAAGAGTTGAAAGACCTGCTTTTGCACAGTTTGCAGCTGCCGCAAGACCGCCGTTGCCTGCGCCGATAACGATTACATCATATTTTCTCATTATTCAGCCTCCGAATTATATTTTGCTGATACACTTGAATATTTTAACATATCATATTAATTTATTCAACCGATTTCATTAAAATAAAACGCAGTATATAAAGAAAAGCTGACCTTTTATCAGTCAGCTTGTTTTTATTATTCTCCGAAATTTACCGTTACGGTTTCGTATTTTCCGCTGCCGTTTCCGTTACGGGCGGTAAATGTCATAGCATTTTTATTCCATTCAACGGAATAATCGCCTTTGCTTATGGGAGTATATCCGTCCTCTGTATTAAAGCTTCCGATCTGTTTAACAAAAACAGGGTTTATTCTTTCGTAAAAATTTATTCCTCCTCCGTGAAGCCATGACCACTCCCCTGCAATTGCGGTATATTTTCCGTCAGGAGAAGTAAAATCATAATAGTCGTAAGGGCGGCTCAAAAAAGATGATATTCCGACGCAACAAAGCATTGCGCACGAAACTGCAAGACAGATAATAAACTTCGGTATTCTCTGCTTTTCCTTTTTAACAATTGCAATAAACGCCGTGATTATCAGACACAGCGAAGCGCAAATCAACGCTATACGCATAATCATATCACCGTTTATATTTCCTATAAGCAGATATAAGTCTTCATATTCCTGAATTGTATAAACACAAGCAGAAACCACAAAAAACACAGTTGTAAAAATATATAAAATTATCTTCATTTTACCACATCCATCTTACAACATACTTATTATAATTTGAAGTAACAATTTCTCTTTCTCCGTATTTTTCAATAATATGACCCGAACCCATCTGCTCGATATATTCATAGCCTTCGCTTTCTATGATTTCTATGAATATGTCCGTGCTGTTTTCAGAATTTGTAAGAATAACTCTCGGCGAATCATTCACCTCGGCATATTCCTCGTCAAAAAACCATATCTTTGCAAAGCCTGCGCCGCTTTTTATCGGATTGAAGGTTCCGAATTTATCAAAAGAAACAAAGCAGGAAATTGCAATTAACGCAACGGCAACTGCACCGACAATCAGTTCTTTATGTTCTTTTTTCAAAAGCCTTCTCCTTTCAGCTATACACAATTTCAAACGGTGCATCATATGTACCGGTGATATTATCTGAAACAAGAGTTCTTCTGCCGCTTTCAACATTGAACAAATACAGATAGCTCACATCACTGTCAAGTGTCAGCAAATTTTGTTTCATTGCAGCAGCAAGAATATACTTATCTGAAACATAAATACAATTGCCTTTTTCAAACGAGTAATAAAACTTCGGCTTAAGCAATACGGTTTCCTCTTGTGTTTCAATATTATACTTTACAATCTTCCCGTCTTTCATAAGTAAAAGTTCATTTTCGCTGCACCAATCTTCAACTGATTCGTATGGGCAGTTTTCCGATGAAAAGAGTTCTTTTGTTTCACCGTTTTCATAAACATTGATATTGAATCTACTGTAAATGGTTGTATCTCCATATTCTGCAAGTTTAATCTCATCAAAAGCACAATAGCTGATTTTATCCTCATACACTTTAAACGAAACTATATTTTCAAGAATTGGTTCACATATGCCATTGAAATCTGTATAGTACAGGGTTGAAGGAATATCAGCGTAAAAAGGTTCATCATTATAAACATCTGCATTGGGTGAAAGAAAAACAACACCGTTTTTATATCTTTCCATAGAGAGTATTGATATAAATCCGTACTCCCAGCTTTCGGGCGCCTGAAATTTTGCCTCAAAATCCTGAACCGCAACAACCTTACCGTTATTTATTTTTAATATTTTACATTCATCCGCCGTTTCATAATAAGAAAAAAATTCTCCGTCGGAATATCCGCAAGCACCATACAAATAGATATTATCATAATTTTCTATAGTAAATATGCTTGCTTCTTCAGATTTCACATCATAAATACAAGGTTCATTTAATCCGCATTCGGTATTAAATGCTGTATAAAACAGCTTTATATCCGGCACATCCTCAAATCCTGTATTGTTATTGCATGCCGAGAGAATTGATAATATTAAAAATAAAGAAGTAAAAATTCTTATGGTTTTTTTCATATAATCAATCTCCTCATTTAATTCCCATATTATATGATTACTGTAGCAGTTAATATTTGAAAGATTATTAACACATTATTACAAATTTCTTACAAATTCCGGTAAACGGTTTCTCAATTCCGAACCTTAGCATATAATAAAATGAGGTGGTATGTATGAGGCGCAGACGGTTTTACCGAAAAAGAGGCTCGTGGATTTTTAAAACCGTTTGTTTAATTATTATTTTTCTTATTTCCGTTCTGCTTCTTGACGCAAAGCTGCGCCCTGCTTTATATGACCTTGCAGCGCTTGAAGCATATGCAGTTTCATCAAAAACAGTCAATTCCGCAGTTGAAAAAATTCTTTCGGAAAACGCTCCCGATTACTCCGAAATTGTAAGCATAAATTATTCGGAAAACAATGCCGTAACGGGAATAACAACCGATATAGTAAAGCTTAATCTTTTTAAATCGCAGGTTACAAATGCCGTTGATGAAGCGTTTAACGAAAAAGGCACAACAGATGTTACCGTTTCACTCGGCACGGCAAGCGGCGTTGCCCTTTTTTCCGGTTGGGGACCTTACATAAATGTTGATGTCGGTTTTTCATCGTCAACACTGTCGGATTTTGAAAACGTTTTTACAAGTGCAGGCATAAACCAGACCCAACACAGCGTTATGCTCAATATCGAAACAACGGTTTTGCTGTCTATGGCAGGAAAACGCATACCGCAAACCGTCAGCACATCTTTTTGCGTTGCTCAGACCATTATAGTCGGCTCTGTTCCGAATGTTATGGTTGAAGGATAAATAGCTCTTGATTTTTATCGGTTTAACAGCTATAATTTATGTATTATAAGACAAAGGGGATAAAAACATATGAAAAACAAAGCAAAAAAAATCATCGCCCTTCTCTCTGCGGCTGCACTTCTGTTTCTCGGTGCCTGCTCCGACAAAACTGCGGATGACATAACTGCTGACGGCACGGTTGAGGTTGCCGTTGATAACTTCACAGCTGAATTTATTTTTAACGAAAACGGTCTTATTGAAAAGGAAAAGAAATTCTACGATAATCAGGAAATCACCTATGAATACTACGAATGCTATGAGTATAACGCTGATAATCAGATAACCAAGCGTTATGCAACAGACCTCGAAGGCAACGTTCTCGAAAAGCACGATTTATTTGAAATTTATTATAATGACGGCGGCAGACTTACGCAGATAAACGAGGGTAAATACCGCCACGAATTCATATACGGCGAAAACGGCAAGCTTGAAACCTATAAAAAATATGAAAACAACAAGCTTTCAAGCTACAAAAACTATGAATACGACGAAAACGGCAACTGCGTAAAGGAAATCCGTTATTCCGCCGACAATACGCTTTCCGATACAACTGTTTACACTTACAACGAGAACAGCCTTGTTGTTTCAGTAAAAACCGAGAGCTCAAACGGTGATGTAACAAACGAAGCCGCTTATGAGTATAACTCGGACGGTCTTGTTTCAAAGCTTACAAGAAACAAATCACAGGAAACAAGAACAACCGAATATAAATACAAAAACGGCACTCTTATTGAGGAAATAATGACTGTTACCCCTGCTGAAAATTCATCTGACACAAGAACAAGAAGCTATGTAACCTCATATGAATATCTTGCAGGCGGCAAGGTTGTTAAGTTCTCCCGTGAAAGAGACGGCGAGGTTTATATCACCGACACTTATTCGGCAGACGAAGCAAAGGGCAATTTTGCCGAATTCGAGAATTTTATTTCGCTTTAATTTTTTAAATCCTCCGAATTAAGTGTTCGGGGGATTTTGTGTTCTTCTTGATAATCTTAAGCAATTTTTAAGATTTCAGCTCTTGTTTCTTAGAAATTTCATCGGTATAATCTAAAATAACAGGAATCATTAAAAAGGAGATACCATATGAAATATAACATAAAAAAAGCTGCTGCCGTGCTTATTCTTGCGTCCATAGTTTTTCTCTGCTCATGCTCTTACAATTCGACGAAAGAAAATCTTTCAACCACTATTCTCCCCGCAGAGGCAACAGCAAGCACAGAAACAACAGCAAGCCTTGCAAGAGTTATTGAAATTCCGTACGAAAATTCATCAGCAGTTTTTACGTTCAACGAAAAAGGGCTGCTTGTAAGCTCCGAAAACTGTCCTTGGGGCAGCAATAACGACTACTATAAATATGATGACCAAAACAGAATAATTGAAATCCAGCATGCATTATGGGACGGCACAATAGATGACGGCTGTGAAAGAAATGTTTACCTTTACAACGAAAGCGGAAATATACACAGAATCAATACATATACCGGCAGCACGGATAAACTCAGCCGCCACAGAACCTATGAATTTGAGTATAATTCCGATGGACTTATCACAAAAGAAATTACCATGGCGGGCGGAAACAACAAGATCATGGAAACCGTAGAAAATGAATATGATGAAAACGGGAATCTTATCAGATCTGTAATTGAAAGCTACGGTGAAATTTCCGAAACAGTTTATGAATATGATGCAAACGGAAACTGCATTCTGATTGATTATATCGGCAGTCAAGGTGAAAACAGCAAAATCATATATGAATATGATGAAGAAGGCAAGCTTATAAGAGAATCCTCCGATGATTTTGTCAGCAATTACGAATACGAAAACGGTCTTCTCATAAAAGAAACAACCGAAAACTGGTATATTGAATACAAATACTATGATAACAACCGAATCATCGCAGCTTACTTCCACGGCAACGACGGAATTGAAGAGATAAATATCAGTGCGGTTCCTGAGGTTATGGGCAACTATTCCGACTTATCAATCGCACCCTTCCCGAGCTGATACACCCCCCCGATTTTATTCGGGGGATTTTTATATTCATTGATACTTGAAAAAAATAATATATTATGTTATTATATAAAAACTTATAAATGATTACGGGGTGAAAACGATGATAATGGGTGAATCCGCTGAAAACTATCTTGAAACAATACTTATGCTTAAGGAGAAAAAAGGCTCTGTCCGTTCAGTTGACATTGCAACAGAGCTCGGTTTTTCAAAACCCAGTGTTTGCGTTGCAATGCGAAACCTCAGAGAACACGGATATGTTACAACGGACAGCGACGGTCTTATCTCGCTCACCGAAAGCGGTCTTGAAATCGCCAAAAACGTTTATTGCAGACATGAAACAATAACAAACTGGTTAACTAAAATCGGCGTAAGTGCTGATCAGGCAGCAATTGATGCATGCAGAATAGAGCATGTCATCAGTCAGGAAAGCTTTGAATGCCTTAAGAAGTTTACAGAAGAAAAGTAAATTCCCAAAGGGGTCGGTTATGCATCGACCCTTTAATATTGTTCAATTTGTATAAAAGCAGCAAAAAAGATTTTAATTTAGCGTGGTAAATCGCTAATTGACTAATATAATAAAGTGTGCTATACTGTCGGCATACTGAAACTATCGAGTGACGGGAGATTATTATGGACGAATTTCTTGCTACGATGTCCAAAGAGGACAGTCTTACATATGAGCTTTCCATGCTTTATAAGCAATGGGGCTATAAAGAATACAGAATGGCAAAGTTTGAGGAATACAGCTTTTACAGCGACAACAGAGATTTCCTCTCGGGCGAAGGCATTCTTGCCTTCAACAATTCTTACGGACGCCTTATGGCACTCAAGCCCGACATTACTCTTTCAATTGTTAAAAACGCCAAGCTTTCCGGTGCTCTTACAAAGCTTTACTATAATGAGAGCGTTTTCAGAATGACTGACAGCTCCATGGATTTCAAAGAGATAAAGCAGACCGGCGTAGAGGTTCTCGGTGAAGCAATCGATGAATATCTCGTTACAGAAGTACTCATGCTTGCGGCAAAAAGCCTTAAAACGATTGATAAGGACTTCGTTCTCTGCGTTTCTCACATGGCATTCATCCCCTCTCTTCTTTCGGAACTTAACATAAGTGCAAACACAAAGAAGGAAATAATTAACTGCATTAAGGGAAAGAATATCCATGACCTGCGTGCAATATGCGAGAAATGCGGAGTTAACAGCGAAAAAGCAGAACTTCTTGCAACTCTTGCAGGCGTGAACGGCAAAATGGCAGATGCTCTCCCCGAGCTTTGCCGCCTTGCATGCAACGATGAAATGAAAAAGGCTTGCGCAGAGCTTGAATTCATTGCCGCTTCGCTCAAAAAGAGCGACCTTGCGGACAAGCTTCTTATTGACCTTTCAGTTCTCAACAACACCGAGTATTATAACGGAATTATTTTCCAGGGCTATGTTGAAAAAGCTCCCTCGGCTGTTCTTTCGGGCGGAAGATATGATAAGCTCGCAGGAAAAATCAGAGAAAACACGCAGGCAATCGGCTTTGCGGTTTATCTTGATAATCTTAATTTCTACTATAAAAAAATCCGTGAATATGACAGCGATATACTCATTCTTTTCGATTCCGCAAACAAGAGTGTATCTCTTCTTTCGCTTGTTGAAAGCTTTGTTGAAAAAGGCTTTTCCGTCAGAGTTGAACATACCGTTCCCGACGGCTACAAGGCAAAAACGGTTTACGCATTTGAAAACGGTGCATTAAGGGAGGTTTGAGCATGCTGAATATAGCTTTACCCAAGGGCAGACTCGGCGATAAGGTCTATGAGCTTTTTGCATCTATCGGCTACGACTGCAGCGAAATTTACAGCGATAACAGAAAGCTTGTTTTTGAAAACGAAGCAAACGGCGTGCGCTATCTTCTCGTAAAGCCCTCGGACGTTGCAATTTATATCGCTCACGGTGCGGCGGATATCGGCGTTGTGGGCAAGGATATTCTTGAAGAAGGTAATTTTGATATTTACGAGCTTCTTGACCTCAATCTCGGCAAATGCAATATGTGCGTTGCTGCACCTGATGATTATGTTGAGGATTTTGACCGCCCTTTGAGAGTTGCAACAAAGTTTGTTAACATTGCAAAGAATTATTATATTTCACTCAACCGTGAAATTGAAATAATAAAGCTCAACGGTTCAATTGAAATCGCTCCCATTCTCGGTCTTTCCGATGTTATAGTTGATATAGTTGAATCGGGCAAAACACTCAAAGAAAACAATCTTCGTGTTTACGAGCAGATTATGCCTATCAGCGCAAGACTTATAGCAAACAAATCTTCATATAAGTTCAAGAGCGATGATATTGACACTCTTATGGAAAAGCTCAAAAAGGAGTTGGCAAAATGATTAAGATAATTAACATAGACAACGCTGAAAGAAGCGAAATTCTCACCCGTGATATCAAACTTGAAAGCGGCGTTGAGGCGATTGTTTCCGATATTATAAAAAACGTAAGAGAAAACGGCGACAAAGCGCTTAAGGAATACAGCCTTAAGTTTGACGGTGCAGACATCAAGAATCTCCGTGTAACGCAGGAAGAAATTGAAGCTGCATACGAAAACGAGGATAAGGCACTTATCGAAACCCTTGAAATGGCAAAGGCTAATATTTGGAATTTCCACGAAAAGCAGCTTCGCAAGGGTTTTGAAATAAACAACGGTGACGGTACTGTTTCGGGTCAGAAGATAACCCCGATTGAAAAGGTCGGCATTTATGTTCCCGGAGGCACTGCAAGCTATCCTTCAACCGTTCTCATGAATGCAATTCCTGCCAAAATCGCAGGAGTAAGCGAAATCATCATGGTAACTCCCCCTGATAAGCAGGGCAACATTCCATCGGCTATTCTCTGCGCTGCAAGGATTGCGGGAGTTGATACAATAATCAAAACAGGCGGTGCGCAGGCTGTTGCCGCTCTTGCATACGGCACGGAAAGCGTACCCAAGGCAGATAAGGTCGTCGGACCGGGTAATGTTTTTGTTGCAACTGCAAAAAGAATGCTCTACGGTCTTGTTGACATTGACATGATTGCAGGTCCGAGCGAGATTCTCGTTCTCGCAGACGGCACATGCAACCCTGCTTTTGTTGCCGCTGACCTTCTTTCGCAGGCAGAGCACGATAAGCTCGCAAGTGCAGTTCTCGTTACAGACAGCGAAGAACTTGCATATGCGGTTCAGGCAGAGCTCGAAAAGCAGATTCCTATGCTTCCCAGAGAAGAAATCGCAAGAGCTTCAATTGAAACAAACGGCAAAATTATTATTGCAAACAATCTCGAGCAGGGCGTTGAAATTGCAAACGAAATCGCACCCGAGCATCTTGAGGTATGCGTTGATGATCCGTTTGCGCTTCTTGATAAAATCAAGAATGCAGGCTCTATTTTCCTCGGCAAAAACACTCCCGAAGCATTGGGCGACTATCTTGCAGGAACAAATCACACCCTTCCCACCTCGGGTACTGCAAGATTCAGCTCTCCCCTTTCGGTTGACGATTTCGTGAAGAAATCACAGTATATATACTACACCGAAGAGGCACTCGGCAAGGTTAAAGATAACATCGTTCTTTTTGCAAACCGTGAAGGACTTCACGCTCACGGCAAGAGTGCGGCAATCAGATTTGAGAAATAAGGTGAACCCATGAGCAGATTTCTTTCAAAAAATTACGAAAAGCTTGTTCCCTATACTCCGGGTGAACAGGTTAACGAAAAGGTTATAAAGCTCAATACAAACGAATCTCCGTTTCCTCCTTCACCGAAGGTTAAAGAAGTTTTAAGCGAAGCAGTTATAGATAAGCTCAATCTTTATTCAGACCCTGAGCTTAAGGAACTTCGCAATGCAATCGCAGAGCAGTTCGGAGTAACACCCGATATGGTTTTCTGCGGAAACGGTTCGGATGATGTTCTTGCATTTGCAATCATGGGCTTTTGCGGAAACGGCGGTAAGCTCTGCTGCCCCGAAATATCCTACGGATTTTATCCTGTTTACGCCGATATTTTCGGAGTCGAGCTTGAACAGATTCCCCTTAAAGACGATTTTTCAATTGATGTTAATGACTACATAGGCAAGGGCAAGAATATAGTTATCGCAAATCCCAATGCACCGACAGGTCTTGCTCTTTCATTTGAGGACGTTGAGAAAATCGTTGCTTCAAATCCCGATAACATTGTTATTATGGACGAAGCTTATATGGCATTCTGCGGAGAAAGCTGTATGGAGCTTGTAAAAAAATACGGCAATCTGCTCGTTACACGAACATTCTCAAAAAGCCATTCACTTGCAGGTCTGAGAGTCGGCTTCGGCATTGCTTCAAAAGAAATTACAGATGACCTCAACAAGCTCAAATATTCATTCAATCCCTATAATCTCAACACTCTGTCAATCAAAGCGGCTGCGGCTGCAATTGCGGATAATGAGTATTACGATGACAAAATTGCACAAATAGTTAAAAACAGAGAATACACCATGTCGGAGCTTAAGAAACTCGGATTCAGATGTACTGATTCAAAAGCAAACTTTGTTTTTATTTCGCATAATAAAATACCGGCCGCAACTATTGCGGCTGAGCTTCGCAAAAAAGGTATTCTTGTAAGATATTTCAACAAGGCAAAGATTGATAATTATCTGAGAATAACCGTCGGCAGTTTTGAAGAAATGCAGTCGCTTATTGCTGCTATCAAGGAAATAACGGAGGGGTAACATGAGAGAAGCTGAAATCAAAAGAAAAACCAATGAAACGGATATAGAGCTTTGGCTGAATCTTGACGGCACAGGCAAAAACGAAATAAACACCGGTTGCGGTTTCCTTGACCATATGCTTGAGCTTTTCGCACGCCACGGCAGAATGGATTTAAACGTTAAATGCGTCGGCGATACTCATGTTGACTATCACCACACTGTTGAGGATGTAGGAATCGTTCTCGGTCAGGCGTTTGCAAAGGCAGTAGGCGAAAAGAGAGGAATTTCACGCTACGGCAGTATTCTTCTGCCCATGGATGAAACCCTCATTCTTGCTTCTGTTGATATAAGCGGCAGAGCATATCTTAACTATGATGTTCAGATTCCCACACCTGCCGTAGGCGGCATGGATACTGAACTTATCGAAGAATTCTTTATTTCATTTGTAAGGAACAGCGATATTACACTTCATATAAAGCAGCTTGAAGGCAAAAACAGCCATCATATTATTGAAGGCATTTTCAAGGCTGTTTCAAGAGCACTCTGCAAGGCTGTTTTTGAGGATAAGACTCTCGGCGGCGAAATTCCGTCAACGAAAGGACTTTTATAATGATTGCAATTATTGACTACGGCTGCGGCAATCTTTTTTCACTCTCATCATCACTTGAAAGCCTCGGCATAGAGTGCAAAATCACAGGCGATAAAGACGAAATTGCGGCAGCGGATAAAATTATACTTCCCGGCGTAGGCGCATTCGGAGATGCTGCAAAAAAACTCCGTGAATGCGGTATGGATAAGCTTCTGTGTCAGCTTGCATCGGAGGGAAAACCCATTCTCGGCATCTGTCTCGGAATGCAGCTTCTTTTTGAAAAAAGCTTTGAATACGGCGCACACATGGGTCTCGGTCTTATCAAGGGATATGTAGGTGCTCTTGAAGGTCAGATTCCAAAGGATTTAAAGATTCCCCACATGGGTTGGAACAAGCTCAACCTTGCAAAGAATGACCCTGTTTTCAAATACATCGTTCCCGGTGATTACATGTATTTCGTTCATTCCTTCTATGCAAGAGGCTGCGTCGAAAATACGCTCGCTTTTGCGGAATACGGAGTTGCAGTACCCGCAGTTGTAAAAAGCGGCTCGGTTTACGGAATGCAATTCCACCCCGAAAAGAGCGGCGCAAAGGGTCTTGCTCTTTTAAAGGCATTCTCGGAGTTATAAGGAGAAAATTATGCAGATATTTCCCGCAACAGATATACTCGGCGGCAAGGTAGTGCGTCTTACAAAGGGCGACTATAATCAGGTTAAGATTTATGCCGATTCCCCCGCCGAAATGGCTCTTGAATTCATGAAAGACGGAGCAACAAATTTACATATGGTTGACCTTGACGGCGCAAAGGACGGCGCACCCGTTAACTTTGAGGCCATCAGAGAAGCCGCAAAAATCAAGGGTTTATTCATTGAGGTCGGCGGCGGCATAAGAGATATGAAAAGAGTTGAGGAGTATCTCTCACTCGGCGTTAAGCGTGTTATTCTCGGCACGGCAGCTATCCGAAACTACCCCTTTGTTGAAGAAGCGGTAAAGGAATTCGGAAATGCAATTGCAGTAGGCGTTGATGCAAAGGAAGGCTTTGTTGCCGTAAGCGGCTGGCAGGAAACAACAAGCGTTAAATCGGTTGAGTTTTGCAAAAAGCTCCGTGATACGGGCGTTGCAACCGTTATTTACACCGATATTTCAAAAGACGGCATGCTTTCGGGTACAAATCTTGAGGTATACGGCGAGCTTTCCGAAATCAAAGGTCTTGATATTGTTGCTTCGGGCGGCATAACCTTTGTAAACGAAATCGAAAAGCTGCGTGATATGAACATTTACGGCGCAATAGTCGGCAAGGCTGTTTATGAAGGAAAGCTCAGCCTTAAGGATGCGCTCAAAGCGGCGGAGGTAAAATAATATGATAACTAAAAGAATCATCCCCTGCCTCGATGTCAGAAACGGCAGAGTAGTTAAAGGCGTTAATTTTGAAGGAATTCAGGATGTAGCTTCCCCCGTTGAGCTTGCACATTTTTATAATGACAGCGGTGCAGACGAGCTTGTTTTCTATGATATAACGGCATCCTTTGAGGGCAGAGCTCTCTTTACGGATGCATTAACACAGGTTGCAAAGGAGATTTTTATTCCTTTAACAGTTGGCGGCGGAATAAACACTCTCGACGATTTTGACAGAGTGCTCAAATGCGGTGCAGACAAGGTTTCCGTAAATTCAGGTGCAATAAAAGACCCCTCGCTTATTGAAAAAGCGGCAAAGAAATACGGCGACCAGTGCGTTGTGCTTTCAATGGATATCAAGCGTGTTGACGGCTCGTTCCATATTTTTAGCAAGGGCGGCAGAATTGATACCGGAATTGATGCTCTCGAATGGGCAAAAATGGGCGAAAACAACGGCGCAGGCGAGCTGGTCGTTAACAGCATTGACACCGACGGCGTAAAGCAGGGCTTCGACCTCGAAATGCTTCAGAAAATCAGCGACCTTGTTTCAATTCCCGTTATCGCAAGCGGCGGTGCAGGCAAAAAAGAGGATTTCCTTGAGCTTTTCAAAGCAGGCTGTGCAGATGCGGGTCTTGCAGCTTCAATTTTCCACTTCAAGGAAGTCAACATCATGGACTTGAAGCATTATCTTAACGAAAACAACATAGAGATGAGGATATAAAAATGATTGAGCTTAAATATAACAGCGACGGACTCATTCCTGCAATAGTTCAGGACCACTACAGCAAAAAGGTTCTTATGCTCGCATATATGAATGCAGAAAGCCTTGATATCACTATCAAAGAAGGCAAAACCTGCTTCTGGAGCAGAAGCCGTCAGGAGCTCTGGAGAAAGGGCGAAACCTCGGGCAACACCCAGCAGGTTGTTTCAATCCGCACAGACTGCGATAAGGATACACTTCTTATTGATGTTATAAAGAACGGTCCTGCATGCCATACAGGCAGCGAAACCTGCTTTTTTGAGGATATAGTAAAACCCGAAACCGAAGAATTTTCATACGAAGGTCTTTATGAAATGCTCGTCGGAAGAAAGGTTGAGAAAAAAGAAGGCTCTTACACAACCTATCTTTTTGAAAAGGGAATTGATAAGATTCTTAAGAAGGTCGGCGAGGAATGCACCGAGGTTATCATCGGCGCAAAGGGCGGCGACAAGGCGGAAACCGTTTACGAAATTGCCGATTTGCTCTACCATATCACCGTTATGATGATTGAAATGGGCATCAGCCTTGACGAAGTTACCGCAGAGCTTGCAAAGCGTCATATTGTTGACCATAAGGTCAAGCAGGAAAAGATGCAGTAACCACAACATTCACGATTTATATGCGATAAAAAACACAATATTTGGTGATATTTTTAATTGACATATCCCCTGCGTTTCTGTATAATAAAGACAGAAAGTTTACATGACTGACGGAAAAGCGGATCACCGCGGGGGAATGTAAATTAATATATGCCGACCGTCTGGGCGATTCAGTTTTTCATGAAGCTGAATTAGCCCTTTTTTGTTTTTTCGTTTCAAGTTAAGGAGGTATACACATGGAGCATAAGAATTGGACAGGATTTAAAGCAGGCGTATGGCAGGATGAAATCAATGTTCGTGATTTTATTCAGCAAAACTATAAAGCATACGAAGGCACGGATGAATTTCTTGCAGTTGCTACCGAAAGAACAAAGAATCTTATGAAAAAGCTCGAAGCACTTTTTGTTCTTGAACGTCAGTTCGGCGGTGTTCTTGATATTGATACCGCAACCGTTTCTTCACTTACGAGCTATTCACCCGGATATATTGATAAAGATAACGAATTAATCGTTGGTATGCAGACTAACCGCCCTCTTAAGAGAGGCGTTAACCCCTTCGGCGGCATGAGAATGGTGCGTCAGGCTTGCGAAGCTTACGGCTACAAGCTCAGCCGCAAGGTTGAAGAAGAATTCAGATACAGAACAACTCACAATGACGGCGTTTTCCGTGCATATACCGATGAAATGCGTCAGGCACGCAAATGCCATGTTATAACCGGTCTGCCCGATGCATACGGCAGAGGCAGAATTATCGGCGACTACCGCAGAGTTGCTCTCTACGGCGTTGATAAGCTTATCGAAGAAAAGAAAAAGGATAAGCATCAGCTCACTTACGGTGCGTTCAACACCGAGCAAATCCGTCTTGACGAGGAGCTTTTCAAGCAGATATCCTTCCTCGGATATCTTAAGGAAATGGCTGCGATGTACGGCTTTGATATCAGCCAGCCCGCAGCAAATGCCCGTGAAGCAATTCAGTGGACTTATTTCGCATATCTCGGTGCTATCAAGGAGCAAAACGGCGCAGCAATGTCGCTTGGCAGAGTAAGCACCTTCTTTGATATCTATATTGAACGTGATATTGAAAACGGCGTTCTTACCGAAGATGATGCTCAGGAGCTTATCGACGATTTTGTTATGAAGCTCCGAATTGCACGTCACCTTCGCACACCTGAATACAACGAGCTTTTCGGCGGCGACCCGATGTGGATAACAGAAGCTGTCGGCGGCATGGGCGAGGACGGCAGAACTCTTGTAACAAAGAGCAGCTACCGTATACTCAATACACTTTATACCCTCGGCTCATCACCCGAACCGAATCTCACCGTTCTCTGGTCAACATCGCTTCCCGAAAGCTTCAAGAAATTCTGCGCAAAGGTTTCTAAAGATACAGACTCGATTCAGTATGAAAATGATGATGTTATGCGCCCGATTTACGGCGATGACTATGCAATTGCCTGCTGCGTTTCTGCGATGAAAATAGGCAAGCAGATGCAGTTCTCCGGCGCACGCTGCAACCTTGCAAAGCTTTTACTTATTTCAATCAACGGCGGTTATGATACAACAAGCGGAATGCACATCGGTCCTCAGATGCCCGTAATAAGCGGCGACAAGCTTGATTATGACGAGGTTATGGAGCGATTTGATATTTATATCAAGTGGCTGAGCAATCTTTACGTTAACACAATGAACATCATTCATTATATGCATGATAAATATGCCTACGAAAAGATTCAGATGGCTCTTCACGATACCAAGGTTGAGCGTTTTATGGCATTCGGCATTGCAGGTCTTTCGGTTGTTGCCGATTCACTCAGCGCAATCAAGTTTGCAAATGTTAAGCCCATCAAGGATTCAAAGGGCTTTATTTCCGAATTCAAAACAGAGGGTGATTTCCCGAAATACGGCAATGACGATGACCGTGTTGACCTTATTGCAAAGGATATGGCTCACCGCATGATAACAGAGCTTCGCAAAACTCCCACCTATCGCCATGCAGTTCACACCCTTTCTGTTCTTACTATTACATCTAATGTTATGTACGGCAAGAACACAGGTGCAACTCCCGACGGCAGAAAGGCATCCGCACCCTTTGCACCCGGTGCAAATCCCATGCACAACAGAGAGGAAAACGGCGCACTTGCATCTCTTAATTCCGTTGCCAAAATCAGCTATGACGACTGCCGTGACGGCGTTTCAAACACCTTCTCAATTACTCCCGAGGCTCTCGGCAGAACAGACGCAGAGAGAGTTGATAATCTCGTTTCAATTCTTGACGGTTATTTTTCAAAGAAGGCTCATCACATCAACGTTAACGTTCTTAACCGTGAAACACTTATGAAGGCATACGAAAATCCTGAGGATTATCCCAACCTTACAATCCGTGTTTCGGGCTACGCTGTTAACTTCAACAAGCTTTCCCGTGAACAGCAGCGTGAGGTTATCAGCCGCACATTCCACGAAGCGATATGATCGGTAAAATACACTCAATCCAAAGCCTTGCAGCCTCGGACGGTCCGGGGCTGCGTTTTGCGGTTTTTATGCAGGGCTGTCCCCTGCGCTGCGGCTGCTGCCATAATCCCGACACATGGGACTTTGACGGCGGAAAAGAATACACCGCAGAAGAAATTGTTAAAAAGGCTGTAAGATATAAAGATTATTTCGGAAGCAAAGGCGGCATTACCGTTTCGGGCGGTGAACCTCTTATGCAGGCAGAGTTTGTAAAAGAACTTTTTTCACTTTGCCATGAGGAAGGCATCAACACCTGCCTTGATACCTCGGGCTGCATAATGAACGAAAACGTGAAGGCACTTCTTTCGGTAACAGACAGAGTTCTGCTTGATATCAAATATACCGACAGCGAATTATACCGAAAGCACGTCGGCTGTGAAATGGAAAAGGCACTTGATTTTCTCGGTTATCTCAACGAGCAAAAAATCCCCGTCACGCTTCGTCAGGTAATTATACCTACATTAAACGATAACGAGGATAATATCAAAAAACTTAAAGAAATCGCAAAAAAGCATGAATGCGTTGACAAAACCGAGCTTTTACCGTTCAGAAAGCTTTGTCAAATAAAATACGATAATCTGGGAATAAAATTCCCGTTTGAGGACATTCCCGAGCCGTCAAAGGAATTAATGAACGAGCTTGAAAAGCTTATATAAATTTCACACCCCTCGATGAAAAAATTTTTTCACCGAGGGGTGTATTATTATCAAACGGTTAAAAGTCCTGCATCAAGAACGAACTGTGAGCCCGTTGCATAGCGTGCCTTATCGCTTGCAATATAGTCCACAAGATGAGCAACATCCTCAGGTTCAATCCATGGAACGGGAAGAAGGTTACCTGCTGAACGCTCTGCAATTTCAAGAGGAGTTGAGCCTTCAAGCTCTGCAAGTCCGTCATTCATCGGAGTGTTAACGCCTGTGGGGTGAATGCTTACAACTCTGATGTTATAAGGTGCAAGCTCGATTGCCCATGCCTTGGTAAGACCTGTAAGACCCCATTTTGAAGCGGTATAATGAGAAAGTCTGTTGCCGCCTCTGAGGCCCATTGTTGAGGAATTGTTGATGATAACGCCGCTCTTTGCTTTCATCATATGAGGAGCAACTCTGCGTGTTACAACAAAAGGTCCTTTGAGGTTGATATCAATCATTGCATCCCATTCTTCATCGGTCATTTCGGTGATGGGTGCATATGCGCAGATTCCTGCGTTATTGAAAAGAATATCAATCTTGCCGAAGGTCTTTATAGCTTCGTCAACAGCTGCGGTAACGGAAGCATCATCTCTTACGTCGCCCGTTGCGATAACGGCTTTTCTGCCGAGAGCCTCAATTTCAGCCTTAAGGCTCACAAGCTCATCGCTTGTGCCGAAAGAATATGCAGGATATTCAATTTTCTTTGCAACGTCAAACGCAACGATATCCGCACCCTTTGCCGCAAGTGAAAGAGCAACCGCTCTGCCCTGTCCGTGAGCTGCGCCCGTTATAAACGCAACCTTGTTATCAAAATCACCCATTTCAGTTATCTCCTTTTTTCTGATAATTTATAAGAACTTCATCGAGCGGAACTCTTGCAACTGTATTGAAAAGGTTTGTTGCATACATAATTCCGGCAAACGAAATGAGAAGCACGATTTCTTCAACCGAGAATTTTTCTGCAAGAGCTATATATATTTCCTTGGAAATATGGTGAGGGTCGGAAGTGATTGCCGCACCGAATTTTGTTAAAAGCTGCTCCGTTTCGGTAAGGGTCGGATTATCGGGGTCATCGCCCGAATCAACAAGAATTTTTCTGAAAAACGTTGAGCAGATAAGGCAGTCATTGCCCGTTGATATAGCAAGAGAAAAGATTGAAATTGCTCTTTCGCCGATAACGGGTACAAGCTGATCATAGAGGGTATACCATTCCATATAAGCCTTGAATGCAGGCACGTTATGGAGCAGAGTGCGCTTCATATTGGTTATTCTGCCGTGCTTTGCAATCTGGTCCTCATATTCTCTTCTGACTTCCTCGCTTGAGTTATCGTACTCTGTCATAGGTAAATAAGCCATGTGTATCTCCTTTGTGTTTATTGTCTGTTCATTGCACTGCTGTTCATAACAAAATTAAGAACATGCATGGCATTCTGCTGAAGCTCGCCTACTGTTATTCCGTTTTCGGCGGCAATTCCTTTTTTGATTGAGCCGTCGGGTTTACGGACACCTGCTCGGTTGCCGCCCGGCATAAGAACATTTACGCCTGCACGGACTCTGTAAGCCTGATCCTTGATTTCGGGGAATTCGGGCGACTTTGACGAACGCATCCACCAGTCTGTCATTATATTGCCCTTATATCCCCATTCTTCACGGAGAATACGGACGCAGAGTTCATAGTTATAATGACCCCATACACCGTTGATTTTATTATAAGAGGTCATAATATTCTGCGGGTTTGCAGTTTTAACGCAGATTTCAAAACCTTTAAGATAAATTTCACGCAGAGCACGCTCGGAAACTCTTGAATCATTATAAATTCTGTTGGTTTCCTGATTGTTGCAGGCAAAATGCTTAGGACATGCCGAAACACCCGCAGACTGAACGCCCTTTACAAACGCAGACGCCATAACGCCTGTTACATAGGGATCCTCGGAAAAATATTCAAAGTTTCTGCCGCAAAGAGGATTGCGGTGAATATTCATGCCCGGTGCAAGAAGCACATCGGAGCTGACCTTTACCATCTCCTTGCCGACTTGTGCATAAAGCTTTTCAACAAGCTCGGGGTTCCATGTGCATGCAAGCTCGGTTGCATTAGGAAGAAGAGATGCGCCCGAATTGATTCGGATACCCGAAGGACCGTCAGTTGTTGTTACCGCAGGAACACCCTTATCTCGAAGCGACTGCAAAACACCGCCAAAGGTGCCTGCATTACCTGCTGCACCGAGAGGGCTGTTCATAACATAGTCGCCACGGCTTATCGCTTCAAGTTCATCAAAGCTGAGCTGTGCAACAAACTGCTGCATGGTTATTTTTCCGCTCTTTACATCGTTAAGTTTATGACCTCTGTCACCCGTCTGAAAAAGGGTTTCGGGAATATTATTAATAATTATATGTTTAAGGTCATATTTAACCGTATTTACGGGAACTTCTTTAATTTCGCCGTTTATGTATTTGATTCTGTTAAAGCTTTCGGCAGGTGCACATACCTGCTTATATCTCTTGACTATCTGGCTCTTCTCCTGCTCATATTCGCAGCAAAGAGAAGCAGAGCGCACATCGGTGCCGAGATATATTTTATATGTACCTTTTTCAAGGATATATGCAAACTCATTTTCGTCATCGTAAGAGGACATATCATCTATGGCAAAGGAAAGAGTAATTTTTTCGCTCTCACCCGGTAAAAGCTTTTGAGTTTTTGCAAATCTCACAAGCTCTCTTGAAGGCTTTCCGAGTCTGCCGCAGGGAGCTTCATAATAGAGCTGAAGAACCTCTTTTCCCGAATATTTGCCGATATTTTTAACATCTGCGCTTACCGTAAGAGTTTCACGGTTGCAGGAGCATTCAATATTTTCGATTAAAAATTCCGTGTAGCCCATACCGAAGCCGAAGGGATAGAGAACTCTGTCCTTTGCAAAGGTTTCAAGACCTCTGTAACCGACATAGATATCCTCGGTGTAGTTATTGAACTTTCTGTCGCCGAAATTCTTACTGCCCGGATAATCCTCATAACTCCTTGCGATTGTATCTGTCAGTTTTCCGCTCGGAGAAACAACGCCCGAAAGAACATCTGCAATTGCATTTCCGCTCTCCATACCCGACTGCCATACATAGAGAATTGATGAAATCTTATCGCCGTAAGCATCAATTTCCGCCATATCCATAATGCCGCCGCAGTTGAGAAGAAGAACAACCTTTTTAAATTCGGAAGTAACGGAATCAAGAAGCTGCTTTTCGGTATCGGTAAGGTAATAACTGCCTTTTTCGAGTTTGTTTTCTCTGTCCTCGCCTGCTGACCTGCCGATTACGACAATTGCCGTGTCTGACACCGAAGCGGCTGTTCTTGCCATTGAAAAATCAACAGGCATTTCATCATAGCACATGGGCCAATTACCCCAAAAGCCGTCATCAACGGGATTTGCTTCGCTCCATTTTTCATATGTTGTTGCAAGCAGTTCGTTTATTGCGATTTTGCTGTTATTTCTTAAGCCTTTCATAAGGCTTACTTTATAGGGCACTTTAACATCGCCGCCCGAGCCGTAGCCAACATAGAAATAATCGTTCTGTACTCTGCCGAAAACAGAAACAACCCTGCCTTCGGTTATAGGCAGAACATTATCTTTATTTTTGAGCATTACTATACCTTCGGCACCGGTTTCACGGCAAAGCTCAATAATTTTCTCGTCGGGAACAAAATCCTTGCCGAGTGAGCCGTCGGAAGTGCCCTGAGAGGTTGCGGCGGTAATATAGTTTACCACCTTGCCGACGGTTCTGAATATCTTTTTCTTTAATTTTCCCATATAATCACCCCGAAAATATTATATCACATATGACCCGATGTCCGAAAAACTATATTAAATATATCATGTAAGTCAAATAATGTCAACGAAAAACGGGTCATCAGTTTGTTTTCCGATGACCCGTAGCTACGATTAGAATATCGATTTAATTTCAGCAATCAAATCATTAATAATTTTAACAAAATATCTGAAAATAAAAGGTACTGCCGAGTTTTCAGGCATATCATCCTCAACCGTTGTACCGCTGTAACTGTAAAGAGCGGTAACTCCGAAGGTCTTTTCATCAGATTCAAACATATTCTTTATATCTGAATATGAAACTGTGAGACTGTCAAAACCTGAGCTGTTTGCTGAAACTGTAACATATGTTTTTTCACCCGGCAAGAGAACCTTCCTGAATTTATACTCGGGAGAAACGGTATCGTTCTTATTTTCAACAGAATTAATAACAACCGTTGTTTCCTTTGAGAGATTCTCAACCTCCAGCGTATATTCGCTTCTTCCGTCTTCAAGGAGAAGGAAGCTGCAGTTGGTATTCAAAAATCTTACGGCTATATCTGAAGTGGGAGATGTTGACTCAATAAACTGCGGAAATTCGTATGATGAATATGCATCTTTGAGACTATCCGTATAAAGAAGCTCTTCAACAAGTGCAAGTGACTTTTCGCACCATTCAACCTGACCGTGGAAAAGCCCGTTGAACACCCATGTTCTGTCCGGCCAATAGCCTGCAGAAATATCAACCGTTCTGTCAGGTGAAATATGGTTTTTGCCTGTATTCACTGCCTGCTCATAATCTTCAGGGAAGGTTTCGCCGTAGGAAGCGCATATTGCGCCGCAGGAATACTGCATATCAACAATTGCATCAGAGTATTCATTTGAAGGAGTAACAAGGTTAAATCCGGTACATGCTTTAACAGAAATTGTTGAACCATGCTCCGTTGCATTTTCAAAGGTTTCGGTTATGTTACTCATAAATCCGCCATGGAATTTTTTAACGGCTTTTATAACCTCCGCATTTTCTTCTTCATCGAGAAGAACTGCTGCTCTTTCATCAAACAGATCAACAGGAACCATCTGCCAGAAAGCAATGCAGGGCAGAATAACGGGAAGAATGCATTGAAGCTTTCCTATATTTATTGCACCGGTAATAAAATCTCCTTCCAGAACGGATGCAAGGCCCGTAAGATCGGCTTCAATATGAAGAATATCACTCAGAAGCGAAAGAATAACAGGAAAGTTGAGAAGTGTAGGGTCCGGAGTGAGCAAATCCGCAACAAAGGTTGCGCCGCCGAGAACAGGCGTATCAAAAATAACCTTATTTGTCTGCTCAAGCTCTGCATATTTATAGAGATACTGACCTACAATAAGGCAGCCCTGACTGATCGAATAAACGCTTACTTTCTCAGCACCCGTCATTTCAAGAACATCATCAATATATTCCTTGAATTCGTCGGCAACCAAATCATAATCCATACGCCAGTCATACATAAAATTGAACACATTTTCGTCACCGATGCGTGACCCTATTGATTCCATATCAAGGAATTCAGAGCCGGTATACGGAACATAATCAAGCATGTCCAGTTCTTTGAACGCCGCAAGAGAGGTGTTTTCAGCTCCGCTTATTATCGGCTTTACATCATATGTTGAAGTACCGTCCGGATTAACACGGATATTTTCCATCAATCTTGAAACTATTGCAGCAAGCTGAACAACATAGCCCCGGTCCTGAAGCCAGATTTCAAGCTCCGACACTGCTTTTTCCAACGTAAGGTCTTCGTTTATTCCCAGTGAATCCAGAATAGTCCCCATTGAAGGCGGAAAAACGGCTTCTCCGTCAATTGTAAGCGTAGTTGCACCAAATCCCGAAACCATTACTACGGGAGTTACAGATTTTTCAGCAGATGCAAACGGCATAACGGCAAAAACCGTAACCACCGCCATAATTAATGCTATTATCTTTTTAAACATTATTTTCCTCCAAAAAATTAAAGCTCAAACTGCTTTCTTTCTGCAGTTATTATTCCGTCATTAACATTAAGACGGCAAATTCTTGCGTTTCTTCTGTCACCGTCAAGTCCGTCATCCTCGGAATTTCTTGCATGGTAAATTGCATACCACTGACCTTCATGCTTAATCATAGAGTGATGACCGGTGCCTTCCTCCCATTCATTGCTTCTCAAAACGGGAGCATATGTTTTATCGTCGGGATATTTTTCAAATTTAATCTTTGTCAAATCGGTTTCATCGGTTTTGGCTCTTGCATAGCCGATAAAATATGTTTCGTTTTCATAGCATGATCCGCTGTACATAACATACTGCCAATCACCCTCTTTGAAATAGAAAGCACCTTCAATTGTGTGCCAGTGAGTACCTTTAACATATCTGTCTCTGCGGAAAATTTCTTCATCAATCGTCGGAAGAACAACCTCAACGGGCTTGCCTTCGGGAGTTTCAGGATCAAGAAGCCTGTCAACAACGATAATTGTCCCCGGTCTTTCACGGTCAAAAACATTTGTTGAATAAAAAATATACAAGCCGCTTTCATTCTTTACAACATGAGAATCTATCGAGAAAGGATGAAGAAGCTGTTTCGGATTTTCAAAGGGTCCCAGAGGATTTTTGCTTGATGAAACATGCATAGCCTGATGATGTCCGCCCTCGTCAGGTACATCGTCATGAAACTCGAAAGAGCAGTACATATAATATGTGCCGTCAATTTCAATTACGGACGGCGCCCAGTAATCATGCACATCGGATTTGTTATATTCAAACACCTTACCTTCAAATTTCCAGTCCTCGGCAAGCTTATCGGAAGAATAAGCGTATATACCGTCTTTTCCCGTGGTATAAATATAAAATCTGCCGTTGCTTCTGAGAATAAACGGGTCTGCCTGCCCAATATATTTTTCTTTGTTTATTTCAAGTAACTGCATATATCCACCTCTCAAACAACATAATCAACCGCAACGCTCGCCTCTCTGACAGCGTGCATATGCTTTTTAACAACAGAGCAATGATAAGGGTCATTCTGATAGCTTTCAAGTGCCGCCTCGTCATCAAGAAGAACCTCCAAAATGAGGTCATAGGAACGTTCAGAATGAAGAAAATCAATTCCTACGGTAATTCCTCGAAGCTCGGGAACATTTCCCTGCATGGAAAGAAGAACCTCCTTCGCCTTTTCACATTCGGCAAGGCTGTTATTCTTAAGCTTAAAACAAACAATATGTTTTATCATAAAAACACCTCAATTTACATATAATTATTACAGAAACAGTAGAATTGTAACACAATCCGACAAATAATTCAATATTAATATATACAAAAACCGTTCTATATACAAAAACCGTTCCTTTTTGAGGAACGGTTCTGTTATTATTTTGCCTTCGTTTCGCAATAAATGCAGCGATAAGTTTTTGTTGCGGAGTCGGTAAGCTTGAAAACATGAGGCAAATCCTGCTCCGTTGTTGTTATGCAGCGGGGATTTTTGCACTTGATAACATCCTTGATCTGCTCGGGAAGGGTAAGCTTTTTCTTCTCGCAAAGAATGCCGTCTTTGATTATATTAATAGTAATATCGGAATCAATATAACCGAGAACATCAAGGTCAACCTGCACATCCGAGTCAATTTTGATAATATCCTTTGAACCCATTTTCTTGCTGAGAACATTTTTGATTATTGCAACTGTGCAGTCAAGCTTATCAAGCTCAAGGTGATAATAAATCTCCATGCTCTTACCGGCTTCGATATGGTCGATAACAACACCGTTTTTGATTGAATCAATATGCATTTATTCCACCTCCAGCAATTTAAGAATAAGAGCCATGCGGATAAATTTACCGTTAAGCACCTGCTTAAAATAGCACGCTCTCGGATCGGAGTCAACTGAAGTATGAATTTCATTAACTCTCGGAAGCGGATGAAGAATTGCAAGGTCAGACTTTGCATTCTGAAGCTTTTCGGGAGTAAGGATATAGCTGTCCTTAAGCCTTAAATAATCCTCTTCGTTGAAGAAGCGTTCACGCTGAACACGGGTCATATAGAGGATATCGAGCTTCGGCATAACCTCTTCGAGGTTTGTTGTTTCGGTATATTTCATTCCTTCGTGAGAAAGAATACCCTTCTTAAGATAACCGGGAAGAGTTAATTCCTCGGGAGAAATAAGCACAAATTCGATACCCGTATATCTCGAGAGAGCCTCAATAAGCGAATGCACTGTTCTGCCGAATTTAAGGTCGCCGCAGAAGCCGACTGTCATATTATCAAGTCTGCCCTTTTCACGCTTTATTGTAAGCAAATCGGTAAGGGTCTGTGTGGGGTGATTATGTCCGCCGTCACCGGCATTGATAATGGGAACGCTTGAAGCCATTGACGCAACAAGAGGTGCACCTTCCTTGGGATGGCGCATGGCGATAATATCGGCATAGCAGCTGACGGTTCTTGCGGTATCGGCAACGCTTTCACCCTTTGCTGCGGATGAGGAATTTGCCTCCGAAAAACCGAGCACCTGACCGCCGAGCTCATACATAGCAGCCTCAAAGCTTAAGCGGGTTCTTGTTGACGGCTCAAAGAAAAGCGTTGCAAGCTTCTTATATCTGCACTTCTCCCTGTATTTTTCGGGATTTGCAATTATATCCTCGGCAACGGCAATAAGCTCGTCGATTTCTTCAAGTGAGAGCGAAAGAATGTCTATAAGACTTCTCATTTTGCTCCCCCTATCCAGCTTTCGTCGGAGGGGTTATTTCTGAAAGCTATAAGGCGTGCAACATCTTCGGGCTTGATATAGCCGATTTCAGCTGCAACCTCTGCAATTACATCAAGGTTTGTAAGGCTTACGTTCTTAACCTCGGCTGCCGCAAGTCTGTCAAGACCCTTCTTCATGCCGTAGGTGAAGATGCTTGCGATACCGAGAACCTCTGCACCTGCTTCACGGAGAGCTTCAACAACCTCGATAACGCTGCCGCCTGTTGAAATAAGGTCTTCGATAACAACAACCTTCTGACCCTTTTCGAGCTTGCCTTCAATCTGATTGCCTCTGCCGTGGTCCTTTGCACCTGAACGTACATAGCCCATGGGCATATCGAGCATATGAGCTGTGATAGCTGCGTGAGCAATACCTGCTGTTGAAGTACCCATAAGAACTTCTGCTTCGGGATAATGAGCCTTAACGATTTCAGCAAGACCCTTTTCAACATCTGTACGAACTGCGGGAGCAGTAAGAGTCAGTCTGTTATCGCAATAAATAGGGCTTTTGATGCCGCTTGCCCATGTGAAGGGCTCTTCGGGGCGAAGAAAAACAGCACCGATTGAAAGTAAATCTTTTGCAATAAGCTTTTCCATATTTAAAATCCTCCTGAGAATATTATACTTTTTTGTGTAACTGCTGATTGAATCGGCGGTTACTTTTATCCGACAAATTCAGCTACGCATCTTCTGTAAGCTGCAACGGGGTCTTCGGCTGCTGTGATGGGTCTGCCGACTACGATATAATCCGAGCCGAGTTCCTTTGCCTTTGCAGGAGTTGTAACTCTTACCTGGTCACCGATATCACCGTCTGCAAAACGTACACCGGGAGTAACTGTAAGGAACTTTGCACCGCAGCGGTCATGAACCTTGCCTGCTTCGAGAGGTGAGCAAACAACGCCGTCAAGGCCTGCCTTTTCAGCATTTGATGCGTAGTGCATAACAACCTCATCAAGAGGCTTATCAATAAGAAGCTGCTCTCTCATTCTTTCCTCGCTTGTGGAGGTAAGCTGTGTAACGGCGATAAGAAGAGGTCTTGTGCCGTCAGGCTTTGTAAGTCCTTCGATTGCAGCCTGCATCATTTCGATAGTGCCGCTTGCATGAAGATTTGTCATATCAACATCGAGGTTGCTTAAAACATTCATAGCCTTCTTAACTGTGTTGGGGATATCGCAAAGCTTGAGGTCGAGGAAAATCTTATGACCTCTCTCCTTGATTTCCTTAACGATTGAAGGACCTTCCGCATAGAAAAGCTCCATGCCGATTTTAACATAAGGCTTTTCGTCTGTAAACTTATCAAGAAAATCCATTACTGCCTGCTTGCTGCTGAAATCGCAAGCTACGATTACGTCTTTACCCATTGTAAGCACATCCTTTTATTTCATTAAAATTATTAATACCGTATTTTGCCATGACCTCGGGAAGCTCATCTATGATTTCCTTGCAAACATAAGGATTAACAAGATTTGCCGCACCGACCTCAACGGCTGTTGCACCTGCCATGATGAATTCAAGAACATCACGGGCATTTGAAACGCCGCCCATACCGATAACGGGCACATTTACTGCCTGACTGACCTGATAAACCATTCTTAATGCAACGGGCTTTATTGCCGCACCCGAAAAACCGCCCATTTTATTTGCGATAACGGGCTTTCTCGTTTTAAGGTCAATCCTCATTCCGAGAAGTGTATTGATAAGGCTGATACCGTCTGCACCTGCTTCCTCGCAGGCTTTTGCGATGGAAACTATATCGGTAACATTCGGTGAAAGCTTGATAATTACGGGTTTTGTTGTTACTGCTTTAACGGTTTTTGTAACCTCTGCCGCAGCCTCGGGAGAAGTTCCGAAGCTCATTCCGCCGCCGTGAACATTGGGGCAGCTTATGTTGACTTCGAGCCAGCCGACCTGCTTCTGCTTATCGATTTTTTCGCAGGTGTAAGCATATTCTTCAAGAGAAAATCCGCTTATGTTTGCCATAACGGGCTTTGAAAAGCACTCGGCAAGCTTCGGAAGCTCATCGCTGATAACCTTTTCAACACCCGGATTCTGAAGTCCGACAGCATTAATCATGCCGCTGTCACATTCGGCAATTCTCGGAGTGGGGTTGCCGAAACGAGGGTCCTTGGTTGTACCCTTGAAGGAAAATGTTCCGAGGCAGTTGATATCGTAAAGCTCTGCGAATTCATAGCCGAAGCCGAAGGTGCCCGAAGCAGGAATAATCGGATTATCAAGCTCGATTCCGCAAAGATTAACCTTTGTGTTTACCATATTATTTCCTCCCTTTCAAGCACGGGACCGTCCCTGCAGATTCTCTTATTGCCGTATTTTGTCTTGCATGAGCAGCCCATGCATGCGCCGAAGCCGCAGCCCATTCTTTCTTCAAAGCTGTACTGACCGCTTGTTGCCGCAATTTTTTCTATAGCCCTGAACATAGGCATGGGACCGCAGGTGTAGAAATAATCATATTCGAGGTCTTTGAGCACATCGGTTACAAATCCCTTTGTACCGAATGAGCCGTCAACGGTTGAAACATAAACCTTTGCGCCTATTGCCTCAAATTCTTCTTTATAGAAAATCTCATCTTTGGTATTAAATCCGAGAATAACGGAAACCTCTTTGCCTTCTTCGATAAGCTTTTTGCAGAGGTTGAACATCGGAGGAACTCCGACGCCGCCGCCGATAAGAACAGCCTTTGCACCGCTCTTTGAGGTATCAAATCCGTTGCCGAGACCGCAGAGAACATCGAGCTTATCGCCTGCATTGAGCTTTGCCATGGCCTCCGTTCCTTCTCCGACAACCTTATAAATTATTGTTATTGTTTTATCGTCATAGTCGCAGATCGAAATAGGTCTGCGAAGATAAAAGCTGTCAAGCTGAATATTGATGAACTGACCGGGCGCAGTTATATGAGAAGTTTCGCCCTCAAGCTTCATTTCAAATATATCCTTTGTCAAGGGCTTGTTTGAAAGTATTTCGTATATTCCCCTGTTCATTTGCTTTCTCCTTTCTGCCATGCAATCTTGCCGCCGCAGACGGTCATAAGGCATTCGCCGAACACCTCATATCCTTCAAACGGGGTTGCTCTTCCTTTTGAAAGGAAGTCATCGGGATTTACGGTGTATTTCTTATTCAGGTCAAACACCGTGAAATCAGCAGGCATACCGTCTTCCAATGAGCTGTTGAATCCGAAGCGTTTTGCGGGATTTATGCTCATAAGCTCAATCAATTTATCGAGAGTAATGATATTTTCTTTTACAAGATATGTATAAAGCAGAGGAAATGCCGTTTCTATTCCGACTATTCCCATTGCACTTTTTTCAAGACCTCTGCCCTTTTCTTCCTCGGAATGGGGGGCGTGGTCGGTTGCAATCATATCAATAGTGCCGTCGCAGATACCCTCAATAAGAGCAAGTCTGTCGCTCTCATCACGCAGGGGCGGATTCATCTTGAATCTGCCGTGCTCCTGCAAATCCTTATCGCTGAGAATAAGATAATGGGGAGCCGTTTCGCACGTTACATCAACCCCTGCTGCCTTTGCTTTTCTGATAAGCTCAACACTTTCTTTTGTTGAAATATGGCAGACATGGTATGAACAGCCCGTTTCAGCCGCAAGCTTCAAATCACGCTCAATGGGCTTCCATTCGCTCTCGGAGCATATGCCTCTGTGACCGTGTTCAGCCGCATATTTTCCTGCATGGATATATCCGCCGTGAAGCAGAGAGTTATCTTCGCAATGGGCAACTATCATTTTACCGAGAGACTTTGCTTTTATCATTGCCGCTCTCATCATTTCGTCGCTCTGAACACCCTTACCGTCATCAGAAAAAGCGCATACACAGTGAGCCATAGCTTCCATATCGGAAAGAGCCTGTCCGTTCTGACCGACGGTTATTGAGCCGTAGGGCTTAACATTTATTACTGCAGCATTTTCAATAAGTTCAAGCTGTGCATTTAAGTTTTCCCTGCTGTCGGGAACGGGATTCAAATTCGGCATAGAGCAAACGGTTGAATAACCGCCTCTTGCGCATGCCTTTGAGCCTGTTTCCATGGTTTCTTTATAAGAAAATCCCGGCTCTCTGAGATGAACATGAACATCAATAAAGCCGGGAAAAACAGCACAATTATCAAATTGAAAAACAGTACCCGAAGCACCGCCGAAAACGCCGCCTGAAACAGAAATATCTACGGGCATATCCTTACCGTATTTTTTACATCCTTTAACAGTAAAACTCATAGTCTTTTCCTTTCATCGATACTTTTATAAGTATACCATAACAAAGAAAAAAGTCAACAGTTTGAGTGAAAATTAAAATATGTTTTCCTCACAAAAGACAAAACCGCTCTTTTACACTTGACAAACAGAGAATGTTGACATAAAATTATATATTATTGTTTTTAATTATAGGAGGACGGATAATGGGAATGACAATAGGCCAGAAGCTGATCAAGAGCCATCTTGTCAGCGGCGAAATGATACCCGGCACCGAAATCGGTCTTAAAATTGACCAGACACTCACTCAGGACGCTACGGGTACAATGGCATACCTTGAATTTGAAGCAATGGGCGTTGAAAGAGTACGCACAGAGCTTTCGGTTTCATATATCGACCACAACACTCTGCAGAACGGCTTTGAAAACGCAGATGACCACAGATTTATTCAGAGCGTTGCAAAGAAAAGAGGTCTTCTTTTCTCAAAGCCCGGCAACGGAATCTGCCATCAGCTTCATCTTGAACGTTTCGGCAAGCCCGGTAAGACACTTATCGGTTCAGACAGCCACACCCCCACAGGCGGCGGCATAGGCATGCTTGCTATCGGTGCAGGCGGTCTTGACGTAGCGGTTGCAATGGGCGGCGGTACATATTATACAACAATGCCTAAAATGACGCTTGTCCGCCTTTCAGGCAAGCTTTCACCCTGGGTCGGTGCAAAGGACATCATTCTTGAGGTTCTCCGCATTATGAGCGTTAAGGGCGGAGTTGGCAAAATCATCGAATACGGCGGCGAGGGTGTTAAAACTCTTTCCGTTCCCGAAAGAGCTACAATTACAAACATGGGCGCAGAGCTTGGCGCAACAACCTCTGTTTTCCCCTCAGACGAAATTACAAAGGCATTTCTTAAGGCACAGGGAAGAGAAGACGACTGGACAGAGCTTCTCCCTGATGCAGATGCCGAATACGATGAAATCATCGATATCGACCTTTGTAAGCTCACTCCCATGGCAGCAATGCCTCACATGCCTGACAACGTTAAAACCGTTGAAGAAATCGGTAATATCGAAATCAGCCAGGTTTGCATCGGTTCATGCACAAACTCATCTCTGCTTGACCTTCTCAAGGTTGCGGCTATACTTAAAGGCAAGAAGGTTGCTCCCAACGTAAGCCTCACCATTTCACCGGGTTCAATGCAGGTTCTTAATATGCTTTCACTTAA
>CAZJOH010000020.1:0-30413 GCA_964547575.1 uncultured Clostridium sp. | reverse complement strand
GCAGATTTGAGCTTCGTAACCCCGATGCAACCTGCAACCCCTATTTCTGCTATGCAGCTATTCTTATGGCAGGTCTTGACGGCGTTAAGAATAAGATTGATCCTCATGTAAACGGTTGGGGTCCCTACGATGTAAATCTCTATCATCTTCCAGAAGAAGAAAAGGCAAAGCTTCAGCAGCTTCCCGTTTCTCTTGAAGATGCACTCGATGCACTTGAAGCAGACAACGCTTTCCTTACCGAAGGCGGAGTATTCCCTGCAGAGCTTATTGCAAACTTCATTAAGGCAAAGCGTGAAGAATGCCGTCAGCTTTCGGCAATTCCTCACCCCGCAGAGTTTGATAAGTATTACAACCTTTAATAACGAAAAAATCACCGGAGTACGCTTCGGTGATTTTTTTGTTGAATAATTATCTGTGTTATGATATTATTATTTTAAGAAATAAAATATAAAGGAATAATAGTATGACAAGAGGATTTGTAACCTTGGCAACGGGAAACGATAAATATTATAAGATGGCTGTTAATATGCTCCGCTCTTTTCGTTATCATAATCCCGATGCCAAAATGGCAATTCTGTGCGATAAAGAGAATGAGTATACTGCCGAATTTGACGATGCCGTTGTGCTTGAAAAAGCATACGGTTCATATAAGGATAAATTCCGTCTGCTTGTTGATTCTCCTTATGATGAAAGCATTTTTATTGAACCTGACTGCTTTGTTTACAGAAATCTTGATTTTTTCTGGGATATTTTATCCCGTGAATCGGATTATTCAAGCTTCGGCTGGAATGATTCACCGCTGAATATATGGTTTAAATCTGAAGAATCACAACAAGAAATTAAAAAATATCTGCCTCAACTTGAAGCGTTCCCGCTGTTTAATCCGGGATATTTCTTTATTCGTAAAGGTGAAAAATGCAAAAAAATGTACCGTGACTGTATGAATATTGCCGATTATATTATGAGCAATCCGATTCTTAAAAATGATGCAGGTCTGCTTTGCAACGGAAAGCTTAGGGATGACCCTGTTCTGAGCCTTGCAATGGAAATTAACGGATTTATCTGTAATGCGAAGCCGAGAGTAGGAAAATGTATTTCTTTACCTTCAAAATGCCGTATAGACAGAATTGATTTTAAAAATGGTATGCTTGATGTTACGGATAAAAACGGTGAAGAATTCAAAAACTGTGCCATACTCCATTTTTCTTCAAGAAAGGTGTTTGAAGAGGGACTTTATCTGTGGCAGAATAATATAATAAAGCTTGTTTGCAACGGCAGAAACGGATTGATTTTAAAGCTTGCAGAAAGTGAATTTATGCTTGTTGTGTGTAACGCTTACAGAAAAGTCCAAAAAATATTACACTCCTTTGGAGAATAACATAGAACAGATAGGGGCAGTTTGAATGAATCGCAAGAAGGTGTTGGTTTATGGTTATAAAAAAATCAATTTGGGTGATGACCTTTTTTTCTCTATTCTTTTTAGAAGATACCCTGATACGCTCTTCCTTTTTCCGGCATCAAAGGAATACTCTCATATTTTCAAAAGCTATAAAAATGTAAAGGTAATCAGTCCGTATTCTTTTGTTGATTTATTTATAACATTAGCGGACAAGATTCGAAAAAACAAAAAAGAATCCTTCCTTTCCAAGCAAGCTGATTTCAAGGTGAATATTATTGGTTCAGGATTTTCTGAATGTTCTTCTGTTCAATTTGAAAAAATGCCTTGTAACAATAATTTGATTGTAATCGGCACGAATTTTGGACCATATCAATCAAATGAATTTGTTAGTGTCTGTAAAGAGTATTTTTCGGGCTGTACCGATATTTGCTTTCGCGATAAGTTTTCATACAATCTTTTTTCTGATTTGGATAATACAAGATATGCACCGGACATAGTTTTTGATGTTAAATCATATTTTGATTTTTATTCTTGTGATTCCTGCAGCTTTTTAGATGTCAACAAATTAGCATCTGAAAAATATGCTGTTATTTCCGTGATTTCCTTTAAAACCCGTTCAAAAAATGAACATGTTCAGCGAGACTATTTAAACGGAATTAAAAAAATTGCTTATTATTTAATTTCCAAAGGACAAAAAATAGTGTTATTTTCTTTTTGTGATGCAGAAGGAGACTCGGAAACAATTGATGAATTGAGAAAAGACTGCAATATAAATATCAATTCCTATCATTACAGATATAAAGGAAATTTGGAAGAAGCCTTAAAAATCCTCGATTTATCCGAAACAGTCATAGCTACAAGATTTCATGCAATGATTTTAGGCTGGGCAATGAACAAAAAAGTTTTACCTGTGATATATAATCAAAAAATGTCCAATGTTCTTGAGGATGTTAATTGGGACAATATTGTTTGTTCATCAAATTCAGTCAATCAAATAACGTATGAACAACTTGATGATTGGTTTGAAAATTATCATTTTTATGATTTTAAAAGCGAGTCAATATACTCTCAACAGCACTTCAAAATACTGGATACTTTGCTTGAAAAATAAAGAGATAATAAAAGAAGCTGTCTTCGCTATGAAGTGAAGACAGCTCGTTTCTTTATTGGATTTTGAAAGCAAACTTTCCGCTGAGGAGAGTTTGCTTTATCTCCTCTTTTTCGGCGCAAAGTATCAATTCGGCGTTTGCACCTTCGGGAATTTCAATTTCAATATCAAATTCGTTGTCAGCGTTTTTCTGCCATTTAACAGAAAGCCTTCCGAGAGGTGTTTCAATTGCTGCGTTTGCAAATTCAAGTCCGCACATAAGCTCGGGCTTGATTGTAAATGAGCGGAATCCGTCACACACATTTCTTATGCCTGCAATATGGGTATAAAGAGCTTCGTCATATGTTGCGAGGAAATAATGGTTCTGCGAGCGTGTGGTTTTTTCCCATGCTTCCCATGCGCTGTCGGCACCGCATTCAACCCAGTAGCCCCAGCTCGGGTAAGTTGTCTGCGTAAGAACTTTAAATGCAATGTCGGTATAGCCGTTGTCAAAAAGTACGGGCAGAATAAATCTTGTTCCCGTGCAGCCTGTATCAAGGTGATATCCCTTGTCGGTGATATCCTTTACGAGATTTTCAAGAACGGCTTTTTTATGCTCCTCGGGAACCATTCCGAAGGCAAGGGGGAGGAGGTTTGAGGTCTGTCTGTATTTTGTTCTAACTCCGAGATCTCTCCAGAATGTAGTTTGATAAATATTCTTGTCGGAAATAAAGAATTTTTCGTTGAATACTTTGAATATGTCAGCTCTTGCGCCCTCGTAAACTGAAATATCTTCGGCTTTTCCGAGCTTTTCGGCAATATAAATCATGGATTCAAGCATGCGGTAAATGAATGCCGTGCAGCAGATTTCCGCACCCTCCGAAGGGTCAGGCTCAATGTTTGCGGTTTCTCCGCCCGAGGGTGAAAGCCAGTCTGAAAGACCTCTTGTGCCCCATACCCGGCCAATTGACTCAAGCTCCTCGATATCCTTTAATGCAAATTTGCGAAGATTGGGATAAATTTCATTGGCATATTCTGTGTTACCGTAAAAATCAAGCAGCACTTCGGTTCCGAAAACATAAATTGTGTTCCATACAGGCGAATTTCCGATACCCCAGTCCGCTGTAGGAACAATTACGGGAACGCTTTCATATTCGTTGAAGCAGTCGTTCATTATTTCAATGAAGCTTTTAAGATATTTATCCATATCGAAATTATATGCCATTGCTCTTACCGCACAGTTTGCATCTCCGAGCCAGCCGTTTTTCTCCCATACGGGTGTATCCGTGGGTTTTCCCTGGAAATTATTGAGAAGCGTACGGGGCATAATTTGGTGAAGCTTGTTGATAAGCTCATCTGAACATGAAAATTCCGATACGGGTTTAACATCATTTGCAACACGATAAATTGTAATGTTTTCGTTTGTTATTTCGCACGGACAGCCGTCAATCTGGATATATTTGAAGCCCTTGTAGCTGAATTTAGGCTCGAAAATGTTTTTACCCTCTTTTGCAATAAAGCAATCCTGCTGAATATAAGCATCGGGCCACCATTCAAAATTGTGTCCTTCGTCAACGCCGATTTTTTGAACAAAGCCGTTATCCTTAAGCTTTTCACCGTAGGTAACGGTTATTTTTGTGCCTTCGGGAATATCAAGAGCAAGCTTTGCCCAGCCTGTTATCATTTCGGGGGCGGTGATAACATAGCTTCCGTCAGGCATAAGTTTTATTTCTTCAGGTTCAAATTCACCGATTCGTCTTATCGGAGGCATATCCTGAAGCTTAAGCTCTCCTGCGGGAGCATCAACACATACGGCATTGCTCCAACTGTATTCCGTGCGTCTTAAATCATGGGTTTCGCCGTAATAAATGCTGTTTGCGGTTACGGGACCGTCAAAGGTTACAAGCCATGATTCGTCGGTTGCGATTGTTTCTGTTTTGCCGTCGGCATATGTAATCGTTAAATCCGCAATAAGCTTAGGTGCAGACCTCCACGAAGCCTTGTCCCAATTCCATACATTTGTGGTTTCGTTAAAAAAGCTGTTGCCGAGCTCAACGGTAATCTCGTTTTCGCCGTTGCTGATTAATTCCTGTATATCGAAATCTCTGTAAAGAACGGTTTGACTGTATTGAGAATGGGCAGGGTTTAAAACGGTATCGTCGGGAAGCTTACCGTTTATTTTCAGCTCAAAAAGCCCCAGACCGCATACTTTTATTCTTGCTCCGGTAACACTTTCTGAAACATCAAAGCTTTTTTTAAATATGGGGGCAAATCTGTCCTCAATCGTCATTTCTGCTCCTATCCATTTTCCGTTCCGGATATAATTCATATTGCTTTTCACTTCTTTCGGTAATATGATTTAAGTATAATACTGACTGATATTAACAGTCAAGTTGTAATTGACAATTAGTAATATTTGTTGTAATCTAAGTACATAATATTTAAAATGGAGATATATTTATGCTTGCAAGAATTACATCTTTTTTCATGTCAATAATAATATTTATAGCTGAAATGCTGGGGGTGCCTGTAATGAGTCCGGAAAATTACACATATTATAATCTTTCTTACGGTGAACATGAGCGTCATGTTATCGATCTTTGCATACCGAAAAACACCGAGGAAACAGGGCTTGTTCTTTATATTCACGGTGGTGCATGGGTTGCAGGTGATAAGGATATGTACCGTGATACCATTAAGGAAATCAGCGAAAAATTCGGTGTTGCATGCGCTGCAATGAATTACAGATATATATGCGACACCGTTAATATCAACGATATCATGGATGATGTTGATGCGGCAATGGTCTGCATTAAAGAAACAGGCGAAAAGCACGGAGTTGATATTACCCGTTCGATTCTTACGGGTGGCTCTGCAGGCGCAAATCTTGCGTTGCTTTATTCTTATTCAAGGGTTGAAAACTCTGCAATTCCTCCCGCTGCGGTTATGAGTGATTGCGGACCTACCGACCTTGCAGATGATTATTATTTCTACAATCCCGAGCTTGGAAAAGGCAATGCTTTGGGCGATGAAACCGTTATTTCTCAGCTGCTTTCATGGGCGTGCGGCAAAAAAATAACCTATGAAACAAGAAATGAGGCATTAGAAGAAATAAAGAAGGTTTCTCCGCTCTATTATGTCAACGAAAATAGCGTTCCTACCATAATAAACCATGGCATTATTGATGATATCGTTCCTTTCAGGAACGCACAGGCGCTTGATGCAAAGCTTACTGAATGCGGTGTTGAGCATTATTTTAATATTTATCCCAATTCAAGCCACGGTTTGGACAAAGACCCCGAATGCTCACAGAAAGCACAGCAGCTTTTTTATCAGTTTATTGAAAAATATCTTTGAGATCATAAATGTTGACAGATAAGAGTTTTATATTTATAATTATATACTAAGATAATTTGAAAGAGGAATTATTATGGGTATTTTCACAGGCAAAACACTTCTGATTACGGGTGGTACCGGCAGCTTCGGCAACGCCGTTCTTAACCGTTTTCTTACCACCGATATCGGTGAAATCCGTATTCTTTCCCGTGACGAAAAAAAGCAGGACGATATGCGCCATGAGTATCAGCTCAAATTTCCCGAGCATTCGTCAAAAATAAAGTTTTACATAGGAGATGTGCGTGATTATAATTCAATTTCCGGTGCTTTCAGAGGGGTTGATTATGTTTTTCATGCAGCAGCTTTAAAGCAGGTTCCTTCATGTGAGTTTTATCCCATGGAGGCTGTTAAAACCAACGTTGTCGGCTCGGATAATGTTATCACGGCATGCGTTGAAAATAAGGTGAAAAAAGCGATTTTTCTTTCGACGGACAAGGCGGCATATCCCATTAATGCAATGGGTATGAGCAAGGCGATGATGGAAAAAAATGTTGTTGCAAGATCACGTCAGATGCTTGATGGCGATCCCGTTCTCTGCCTCACAAGATACGGCAACGTTATGGCTTCAAGAGGCTCTGTTATTCCTCTTTTCTGCGACCAGATTGCAGAGGGCAAAACCCTTACCGTAACAAATCCCGACATGACAAGATTCATGATGACTCTTGATGATGCGGTGACTCTTGTTCTTTATGCGTTTGAGCACGGTGAGCAGGGCGATTTGTTTGTTCAGAAGGCTCCTGCGGCAACTATTGAAACTCTTGCAAAGGCTGTTCTCGAGCTTAAAGGTTCAGATGTCGGCTATACCTGTATAGGCAGCCGTCACGGCGAAAAACTTTATGAAGTTCTTGTTACAACAGAAGAAATGATTCGCTCTGAGGACCTTCCCGGTTTCTACAGAATCAAAGCCGATAACCGTAACCTTAATTACGATAATTATTTCAAAAACGGCAATAAAAAGCTCGAACTGGACGAGCAGTATACTTCACATAATACCGAGCGTCTTTCCGTTGAGGAAATGAAGGATTTGCTTCTTAAATTAAAACTTTTTGGTGGTAAATATTAATATGAAAATTCTTGTAACGGGCTCTGCGGGCTTTGTGGGCAGGAATCTTTGCGCTGCACTGAAAAATATCCGTGACGGCAAGGACAGAACACACCCCGAACTCGAAATAACAGATATTTTTGAATACGATATTGATACGGATTTTGCACTTCTTGACGGTTACTGCAAGGAGGCGGATTTTGTGTTTAACCTTGCGGGGGTAAACAGACCCGTAAATCCCGAAGAATTTATGCAGGGCAACCGAGATTTTCCGCAGCAGCTTATTGATTTGCTCAAGAAGCACGGCAACACTTGTCCCGTTATGCTTGCAAGCTCCGTTCAGGCAACTCTTGAGGGCAGATATGCTGAGGGTGAATACGGCAAAAGCAAGCTTGCAGGTGAAAAGCTTTTCTTTGAATACGGGAAAGAATCCGGCGCAAAAATCCTTGTTTACAGATTTCCGAATCTTTTCGGAAAATGGTGCAGACCTAATTATAACAGCGCTGTTGCAACCTTCTGCAACAATATTGCAAATGATTTGCCGATAACTGTTAATAATCCCGAAACGGTGCTTGAGCTTCTGTATATTGATGACCTCATTGACGAGCTGCTTTGTGCTCTTGAAGGCAGAGAACATCGCTGCAAGTTTGACGGCGTGAATACCGTTATCTGTGAAGACGGAAAGTACTGTGCCGCTCCCGTTACCCATAAGGTGACTCTCGGTGAAATTACAGATGCGCTTTATGAGTTTCATGCACAGCCTTCAACGCTTCTTATGCCGGAAATCTCCGATAATTCTTTTAAAAAGAAGCTTTATTCAACCTATCTATCCTATCTTCCGAAGGAGAAAATATCATTCCCTCTTAGGATGAATGTTGATAACAGAGGCAGCTTTACAGAGCTTTTGAAAACGGCAGACTGCGGTCAGTTTTCGGTTAATATCTCAAAGCCCGGAATTACAAAAGGGGAGCATTGGCATAACACAAAATGGGAGTTCTTTATCGTTGTTTCAGGTAAAGGACTTATACAAATGCGTAAAATAGGCAGCGATGAGGTGCTGAATTTTGAGGTCAGCGGTGAAAAGATTGAGGCAATACATATGCTTCCCGGCTATACGCATAACATCATCAATCTTTCCGATACACAGGACCTTGTAACCGTTATGTGGGCAAATGAATGTTTTAATCCCGATAAGCCCGATACCTTCTTTGAAAAGGTTGAAAATCAATAAATTGAAATGAGATTTTGATATGAATATTAAGCTTGATTATTCGGATATAAAATTCAAAAATAACGGTAAGCTTAAGCTTTTGATTATTGTGGGTACACGCCCTGAAATCATAAGGCTTTCCGAGGTTATAAAGAAGTGCAGGAAGTATTTTGACTGCCTTCTTGCGCATACGGGTCAGAATTATGACTACAATCTCAACGGTGTATTTTTCAAGGATCTGAGCCTTGATACGCCTGAGGTTTATATGGATGCAGTCGGTGATGATTTGGGTGCAACCGTAGGCAATATAATCAACTGCTCATATAAGCTTATGTGTGAAATAAAGCCCGATGCTCTGCTCGTTTTGGGCGATACAAATTCATGCCTTTCGGCAATTTCGGCAAAGCGTCTGCACATTCCTGTTTTTCATATGGAAGCGGGTAACAGATGCAAGGATGAGTGCCTTCCCGAAGAAACAAACAGACGAATTGTTGATATAATATCAGATGTGAATATGGCGTATTCCGAGCATGCGAGAAGATATCTGCATGCATGCGGCTGTGCGCCCGAAAGAACCTATGTTACGGGCTCTCCCATGGCAGAGGTGCTTGCTGCAAATCTCGAGTCGATTTATGCCTCGGATATACTCGGCAAGCTCGGTCTTGAAAAGAAAAAATATATTCTTCTTTCGGCTCACCGTGAGGAGAATATTGATACGGAGAAAAACTTCTTTTCTCTCTTTAATGCACTTAACAAAATAGCTGAAAAATATGATGTTCCCGTGCTTTATTCATGCCATCCCAGAAGCCGTAAAAGGCTTGAAACAAGCGGATTTGAGCTTGATAAACGCATCATCATGCATGAGCCCCTCGGCTTCCATGATTATAACTGCCTTCAGATGAATGCCCTTGCCGTTATTTCGGACAGCGGAACTCTGCCCGAAGAGAGCGAGTTTTTCTCGTCTGTCGGTCACGATTTCCCTGCTGTGTGTATAAGAACCTCCACCGAAAGACCCGAAGCGCTTGATAAGGCGGCGTTTACTCTTGCAGGCATTGATGAAAAATCTCTTTTGCAGGCAACGGATACAGCTATCGGTCTTTGCGAAAACGGCGATTTCGGAACCCGTGTTTCCGATTATGCCGATAAGAATGTTTCAACCAAGGTTGTCAAGATAATTCAGGGATATACCGGTATCGTGGATAAAATGGTCTGGCGTAAATTTTAAGACGGGAGGATTACAATGTCTGAAAAAACATATCATATAAAAGCCAAGTATATCATGCGTGAAATTGCAGGAGAATATCTTGCAATACCTCTCGGTGCAGGGGAGGGCAACACCTCGCAGATTGTTATTCTGAACCCCGTCAGCAAGCTTCTTTGGGAGGCTCTCCAAAAAGAAGTTACTCTTGGTGAGCTTGTCGATAAAGTGACATCCTCGTTCGATGTTTCCCGTGAGGAAGCCGAAGCCGATACAAAGGAGTTTCTTTTTGAGCTTCTTCAGCTTGGTTTTTTTGACTGAATATTTAACATTAACAGCGAATTGCCGATTGTGCAATTTGCTGTTTTTTTATATAAAAAAATAAACATTTTGTTGCAAAAATGTTTAGCTTGAAATGTTGACTTTTGTATTAATATATAATATAATTAAACAGAATAAAAATGGAGCAGTGTTGTATGAGAAAAAAATATTATTTTTGTGAATGTAATATCTGCATAGATGCTCCGTTGTTTTATCACGAAAACGCAGAGTGGAGACTGTTTGAAACGAATGCTTGCCCGTCGGATATCGGCATATGCTGCAGAATGTGCGGCGAATTGCCGAAGCCTGAGGGAGAATATTTCGGAAAAAGCGGCGATACTCTTGTTTATTCAAACGGCAGCCGTGTTTACCGCCATGTAAAAATGGGTACGGATAACGGTGCGGTTACTCTTTTTGATTACGCAAATCCTTCTGTGAGCGAAACCTATGTACGCAAAAGCAACTATCACATTATGACGGATTCCCGTCTGATGTGGAACTCAGCTTCAATTCCGCAAATCATGCTTGCCCGAAAGGTTTTGTTTTTTCACTCCTCATTTATCGGATACAAAGGCAGAGGAATACTTTTTTCCGCTCCGTGCGGAACAGGTAAAAGCACTCAGGCAGATCTTTGGAAAAAACACAGAGGCGCCGAAATCATTAATGGCGATAAGGCAGGGGTTGTGCTTAAAGACGGTGCTGTTTATGCCTGCGGAATTCCCGTTTGCGGGACAAGCGGCATATGCAAAAACCAAACCCTTCCTCTCGGTGCAATAGTCCTTCTCGGTCAGGCAAAGCAGAATACGGTAACGCAAATCAGCGGTGTTAATGCCGTAAGCGGCTTGCTTGGTAATATCTATCTTGATTTTCTTGTTCCGGAAGAACGGATAATGTGCATAGATTTACTTGAGAAACTTATTGAGAATGTTCCCGTTTACCATCTTGACTGCACTCCCGATGAAAATGCGGTAATCGCACTTGAAAATGCTTTGACGAATGGGGGAGTGCTTGATGAATGAATACGATGTTCTGATTAACAACCTTTTTGCCAAAGCGGAAATGCAGGGAATACCGCTCTCGGGTGCATTTGAACTGACCTCACGCTGTACTCTCGATTGCAAGATGTGTTATATTCACCGCAGCGAGCATGACCGTGAAGCGATAAACGGCGAAAAAGACACAGCATGGTGGATTGACCTTGCAAACCAAGCCGTAAAAGCAGGAACTCTTACCGTTCTTTTGACGGGCGGCGAACCGATGATAAGGCGTGATTTTGAAGAAATCTATCTTGCCTGCAAAAATGCGGGGCTGCTCGTTTCGGTCAATACCAACGGCACTTTGATAAACTCCGAAAAAATCCGGTTTTTCAAAGAGAACCCTCCGCAGAAGCTTAATATCACCCTCTACGGCACATCAAGGCAGACCTACGCCGACCTTTGCGGTAACGGTGAAATGCTTGAAACGGTTGTTGAAGCGGTAAAAAAGCTTAAAGAAGCAAAAATTAACGTTAAACTCAATTATTCCGTAACTCTGCAGAATCTTGCCGATGCTCCGAAGGCTTTGGATTTTGCAAGAGAATTGCAGATACCGATTCAGCCTGTCACCTATATGTTTCCGCCCGTGCGTACCGAATGCGGCGAAATGAGCGAAAGACTCACTCCGCTTGAAGCTGCAAAGGTGCAGTTTGACTGGCAGAAAAAGCTCCTCGGCGATAATTTTTCGGATTATCTGAAAAACAAAGCCAACGCACCGCAGCCATATGCCGATATCGATGAATGCGGCGAACGGATAAACTGCCGTGCAGGGTCAACAACCTTCTGGGTAACCTGGCAGGGTAACATGACTCCGTGCGGAATGATGAACGAGCCATCCGTGCCGATTGTTGATTTCAAAGAGGCGTGGGAAAAGATACGGGCAGAACAAAAGAAGATTTTTCTTCCGTCGGAATGCACCGGCTGCGAATACCGCAGGGATTGCGATATGTGTGCGGCGGTGTCATATGCTGAAACGGGTGAATTCAACCGCTTACCCGAATATGTCTGCCGAAAGGCTCATGAATACAGCAGACTGTGCTGTGAGTATTTGAACAATAAAACGCAGTAGCTTATTCTTTGGGCTCCCTCGTGAGGGAGCTGTCCGCAGGACTGAGGGAGTAACCCCTCCGCCTCGAATGGGAGGCAATAAAAACCCAAGGCAATAATTATCCAAACCTATCCGATTTGGATTTTATGAACATAGATGAAGATTTATAAAATTTGGAGGTAAATTTTATGAAAAAATGTATTAAACCATTAGTTACCGTGCTGTTGGCAGTTGCATTGCTTGTTCCGACCGTTGCAATGATTATGTCCAATGCGGTAGCAGGTGACCCTGTTGAGCTTGCTTTCAACAACGTTTTCGTGTTTGAAAAGTGGGCAACTAACTCACTGTCACCCCTCGTTATATCAGGCGGTGTTCCCAACACAGGCGGTACTATGGAAATAGATATCGAAAACGGCAGCTTTACACTTACAAAGACAGACATGACTGCAACCGAATGCTATACCGCTTTCTCAATGAATGCAGAAAACGCTGCGAATAATTTTACTTATTATATGATGGATGTTGAATCCAACACCTCTTACACTTTCACCTATAATGTTTCAGGAAACCTCTGGGTTTTCATTCCCTATGTTTTCATGTATACCGATGAAGGCTTGTATGATTCACTCGTGAACTATACAACACCCGGTTACGGAATCAACAGCTTTACTTTTACCACTCCTTCCGATGTTAAATATATTCAGGTAAGATTCACCATCGGTGATACTTCAACAAATCACGAGGGAGTAGATTCCGTTACTGCTAATGTTTCGGATATTGCGATTTACAAAACCGAATTATACGACTCATATCTTTCTACCAAAAACCTTTTCAGCCTTGAAGGTTGGGCAAGTAACTCATTATCCTCTGCTCCCATAGATAGCAGCACAGGTACCATAACCACGAATACCAATTCCAAAACTATTACATTCACAACCGCTGCTACAGCAAACAATTATCTCTGGACAGGTAACAGCGTCCTTAACTCCTCAACGGCAAGCACTGATTACTACTCGGTAGATGTTAAACCAAGCACCAGCTATACATTGACTTACAGCATTTCCGACAGCACACTTACCGGTCCCGTGTATTGCCAGCCGTACATCGTTGAATTTGATGCAAACGGTAATCAAACAAACCTCTTCAACCATGAAACTCCGCAGTTGGTCGGCAACAAAAAAGAATTCACAACCACGGCAACTACTGAGAGTGTTCAGGTTGTTTTTGCCGTAATTAATGATGCTGAGGCAATATCACGAACCTGTACAGTTTATGATATCGGTGTTTATCAGACTTCGGATTTCAGCGTCGATTTTGAAACAATTACAGGACACCCCCACCGTATCTGCTACACCGAAGGTGCAGGCACTTACGGCACACTTCCTACTCCCACATACGTTCCCGACGGCTATGTTTTTGCAGGCTGGTATACAGGTAAAGACGGCTCGGGCGATTATATCTCTGCTGAAACAGAGATTTCATACACCAGCTATACCGTTTACCCCAAATATGAGATTGCGGTTGACAGTATCAGCATCGTCAATAAGCCCATAAAAACAGAATATACCCTCGGCGAAAGATTCAATCCCACAGGTCTTGTTATTGAAGTGACTACCGGCGATAATGCAATCAAGCTCAGCTCCGGCTATACCTGCACACCTGAAATCCTCAACGAAGCAGGCACACAGACCATCACCGTTGCCTACGGCGGTAAGACGGAAACATTCACCGTTGAAGTTGCAGAGTCAAATGCAACAACGCTTCCCGTTAACGGTGCTGCGGTTGGGGCAACTGTTGCAAACAACGTGTATACCTTGAACTATGCCTCAAGCTATAACCGTTATGAAATAACCTATTATTCCGACTCCTATGTTAAAGGTACATTGAGTACAACCGCAACAGACGGAACCATTGTTACCGAAGAATTCTTCCTTGAACCTTCAACTAACGGAGACTTTGTTTCGTATATCGACGGATTCCTTGAGTCCACCATATATACCGATATCGTATCGATCGGTTTTGAATGCCTCGATAAGAAATTCGGTAGTTTTACGCTGTATTCGATAGAAACAATCACTTCAGCAGTTCCCACCGATAATATGCAGTATCAGGATGACGGTATGCATAAGGTTGGTATTGACCTTTCATATGGCGGTGCTCTTACCTATATCGAAGAGCTCAGCGGTGACGTTGTTGCCGTTGCAAACGGCGAAGGTCAGGCTGCAGAGGTTAACTACAAGAGCCAGATAACTACCTCAGGCACCCAGTACACAGAAGATATTAACCTTATCAACCGCCATGACTCCGGCCGATTTGTTCAGCAGTCATATTACGGCACAAGAGAAGACCCCTATGTAACGGGTGACTATAACGGCGTTGAATGGAACTACAACCCCGTTCAGGGCGGTAACTATAAGTTTGAATCAAGTAAGATTATTGATTTCAGAATCACAACAAATGAGATTTACGTAAAGTGCCGTCCTCTTGACTGGGCTAAATATTCCGATGAATTCGGTAACTCAATAGAAGGCGATTACACCGATAATGACGGTGACGGTGAATACAGCGACGGCGATACCATGTTGGACCCCATATACGGCGATGATTATATCACCGATTCCTACATGGAAGCATGGTATGTTTTTGAAGACGATATGATTAAAACATACTGCCGTTTCGTTGACTTTTCCGGTTATCCCTCAGCAACAACAACTCAGGAATTCCCCGCATTCTACTGCATTGAGCCTTTCAACAACTTTGCTTATTACAACGGCGAAACCGTCTGGGAAGAAAAAAGCCTCTACGATTATACTAAGGCAACAATAATAGAAGACCCCGATTTCTGGGGTGCATCTACGGCATATAACGCAATGCTGAAACTTAACAACCTGCCCACTGTTGACCCCGTTGTTGACAGTGCCGAAAACTGGGCTGCATTCATGGCAGATAATGACCCCGAAAGCTTCGGTATAGGCATCTACTCTGCAGGCGTAACGGAATTCCATTACGGTACATATCCTGAGACATATGTAAAACCCACAACAGATGCAGACGGAAATCTTGTCGGCACCCCCACAGCGACAAAACAGTTTGGCAGTGCGGATATGTATGAAAACGGCACTCTTACTATGCCGGATTATCAGGATGCAACCTCATATATTGCACCCGTTTCCACAATGACTTTCGAAAGCTACAGCCCCTATACCTATTCATACTATATTGCTACGGGTACTTTTTACGATATCCGTGAAGACTTCAGACGAGCAGTTGAACAGGACGAAGCAGCAGCAGCAGCAGGTGCCCATATTGCCGTTCCCGAAACAGCTTATATGACTCCCTCTGAATACGGCACAACTTCAACTATCGGTCAGTACTATGTAAACAATGTTATAAATGCATATGATGGTTACGTTATTAGCACTGTTGCAGAACGTAACGATGATATGTCGTTTGGCGTTCATATTAACGGTGCAACAACGTTTACTGTTGATATTACAAACGTTACAAACCCCTCCGATGATATTGATTTATATGATGCTTCAGGCAATGAAGTAGCCAATACTTATGAGTTTGCCCTCGGTGAACATAACGGCATGGCTACATATGACTCGAAATACACCTTGCGATTTAATTCCACAGGTCTTGCTCCGAATGAAAAAGCAACTGCAAAATGGACAATAGTCGGCTATGATGCAGACGGCAATGTTGTCGGAACATATACGGCATACACTGTTCTTTATGCACCCGGACTTACTATCGGTGCCGTTGCCGAATCCAGAGCCACAAGTACATATAACAACGAAATTTCTTCATGGATAACCGGTACTAACGGAGTTGACCACAGCAGGTTAGCCCCCTTCGGCTCCTATTACGGCGACTACCATGATTCTGGCCGATTTATTTACGATCCTTTAGTTTATACCACACCGCAGACACCGTCAGGTGCCGGAAGCCAGTCTGAAGATGACTACATTATAACCACGGATATCTCAGGTGATACGGACGACTACGGCGACAACGCTTATGTTATGCAGACTGCAACTAATGGTGCGGATCATTCAAGAGCTTTGAGCTATCTCGGCTTGCTTACGGTTGACGGATCCCGTTATTCAAACACAGAACAGATTCCCAACCTTCAGATAGGTTATGATATTCTCAGAGTCAACGATGACAAAAATGACTCGCTTGTATCTTATGATACCTTCTATACATTAGGCACGGGTGACTCATATCTTCCTTCATCTGTTTCCGAATCACCCAGCGGCTGGACTCAGTTAAGTTCATATTCCAATATTGCATCAGATTCAACCAAAACTATCCCCTACAGAGAAACCGTTATTCCCTCATACAGTGTTTCGGATATTGACGGCAAATATATTCATGCACTTAGCCATGGCAGATGTTATTATACTTCGTACAGATACGCAGCCGCAGGTTCATCCGTTCTCTGCTCCGTAACAGATAAGAGCGGACTTCGTGATGCAGTTCTCAACGGTTATACTCTTGCCGAGGAAGATTATACTGCAGCAACATATCCTCAGTTCATTGAAGCACTCGAAAGTGCAGCAACCGTTCTCGGCGATCCCTCTGCTGACCAGATTACAATCGATAACGCTCAGAAAGAGATTGAAGATGCCACTGATAAAATGGCTAATCCTTACTATTCATTGAAATACGATAACCTTTTCAGTGTTTATGAATATTCACAGATGAGCGGCAGCATGACAATGAACGTTACCGCAAACGCTTCCATTACTTACAATGATCGTACACTTACCGTTGTCAGCGACAACGCTGAAAAGACTGACGTATATGCTATGGAAGGCAATACAGACGATCACTATAATATTGACCTGAAGCCTTCTACAGAATATGTATTTGAATATGATGTTGAAACAGTTGCAGGTTCGCAGGTATTGTTGTTCTTCTATGATGCAAGCGGAAACGGCGTTGTTGTTACAAACAGAACTATTCAGGCAAACTCCGAAACTCCGGTGGTTTCCTCTGATACTGATTCGAATGGTAACTCACTTACTCATTTTGCGTCTTATCAGAACGTTAGCGGCAACTATGTTCTGAGATTTACCACACCGGCAAATGTTGACAGAGCCGGCTTCAGATTTGGTAATGCCAATAATGCTGTCAACAAATCAGTCTTCTCAAATGTCAGATTGATTGAAGCATCAAAGTATTATGAAGATGTTGAATACAGCAAAACCGAAGATGTTTATAAAGAATTTGCTTCTTACGGTACTCTTCAGACCCTTACCAGAACAGGCTATACCTTCGGTGGTTGGGTAGATGCAAGCGGAAACGCTGTAACCGAATCGGATATCGCAACAGAGAATAAATCAATCTATTCAGTATGGACCGAACACAGCTATACTATCGTTTATAATGCGAACGGCGGTTCAGGTTCAATTTCCAATCAGACAGTTACATACACACAAAATGTAACACTTGCATCAAGCGGCTTCGCAAACTCCGGTAAAAATCTCATCGGTTGGTCAACCGATTCCTCTGCTGCATCGGTACAGTATCAGCTCGGTCAGACCGTCAGCGGACTCAGCAGCGAAGCAAACGGCACGGTTACCCTCTATGCGGTTTGGGCAGAGGCAAAGATTAATGTAACGTTTGATAACCTTATTGACTTCAATTCATGGAATAAGTCATCCGCAAATAATGGCACAATTTCCAATGTAACAAATACCGGCTTAACAATTACCTCAAACAGTAATGCAAGTGAGGCAACCTCAACATCACCTATCTTCCCCGTTACTGCAGGAAAGCAGTATATGATTGATATCGACATCACCGGCGGCAGTTGGGATGTATATATCTTCTTCTATAAAGAAGGTGTAACAAGCGGCACCGGCACGAGCTTCACCGACGGTGGAAATCGTTACTCCTCAAATGGCTCCGGAAATGCTTCGCAGATATTCACAGCTCCTGCAGAAACTGTTCAGGCAGTAATCCGTCTTGATGCAAACGGCTCAAGCAACGCAGTAAACTACGATAATATCCGTGTTTATGAATATGACGGAATTTCACCCATTGAGGTTACTCCTGCCAATGCTTATCTTTATGCTGACAGTGAGTTCGGAACCCTTCCCACACCCACCAAGGAAGGCTTCACCTTCGTTGGCTGGTATGACGAAAACGGCAATCAGGTAACGGCAACTTCAATTGTTCCCAATGATGCCGACGGACTCGTTTCTCTCACCTCCCAGTGGAAGCTTGCAGGTTCATCGCTCGCAGCAGATACCGCTGTTGTAGACTTTGGCGCTCCCATTTTGGTTACCTTAAATGAAAATGATACAATCTTCAATAAGGTAGCGACTGCTTACAGCGCAACAGCCGGCATTCTCGGTCTTTCAAGCGACGGCGGCGACCAATATTCAGATTCCGTTGACGGCCTTTACGGTACCTTCAAGCTCGAAAAAGACGGCACCGTAACATATACTCCTAATGATGTTATCAACAGTATTGACACTGCTTACTATTATGCACAGCTCAGCAGCGGCGATACCACTATTGTCAAGAACATCGTCAAGGTTGTTCCGGCTTCAAACGTTTTATATGAAGAAACCATGCTCACAGCTAAAGCTCCTTCGACTAATGCATGGATTGCTGTCGGTACTGCCGAAGCGGATAATCAGGATGTTTCAACTCAAAATGACCGTTACGGATATGATGCAAGCTACGACGAGATTTCCGATTACTCAAACGGTTCAGCTTATACAGTAGATGTTGATTCAACAAATAAGCGCTCCGATACACTGAATACTACCTTCAACGGTACCGGCTTCGACCTTGTGGGTTCATGCGGTCCCACAACAGGTGTTCAGATCGTTACCGTCAGAAACAGCAATAATCAGATTGCAAGGGTATTCATTATTGATACTTATTATAACGATGCTGCTTACGGCACTCTTACGCAGGTCCCCGTTGCATGCTTCACCGGTGATTATGATACCTATTCGGTAGAGATTACCGCTGCATATCTTTCCAGCGCAAAAGCAGTCAAGGCTTCTGAAGTTGAGTCCTATGCTATTGACGGCACAGGAATCGAAGCTTCATCAGTTGTTCTCACAAATGATGAAATTATTGCTGAAATGCTTGCTGAAATCGGTATGGAAGAGCTTGCAAACGAAGAAATCGAACTCATCTGGATGGATGATAACTCCGTATTCAACGGCGGCACAGGTGCAGGAAGCACTGATAGCGAAGTCACAATGTATGCAAACGGTGTAACTCTCAATAACTGTGTTGACGGTTTCCGTGTTTATAATCCTCTTAATAATAACCATTCCGAATACAACGAAAATGAAGCAGGTGCTGTTTATTACAACGTTGCAGATAACCTTGCCGATACCGAAGAAGACGGTGCGTTCACTCTTACCGGTGGTATATTCGCTTATATTGAAGGCTCAAACGCAAACGGTTTAACTTTTGCAAATTATGTAAACGATGGCCCTCAGGATGAAATTTATCTTTCAAACCACATGGTTAATGATAATTTGGAAGGCATAACCTTTGGTGTAGAACTTTCCGAAAATGCAAAAGTTATGCTTGCAGTAAGAGCGGTTTCCGGCTCGCCGATGCTTCAGGTTAACGGTACTGCGTTTGAAATTAAGTCTTCAACAGAAATGTACTATGATATCACTCAGTATCTTGATTCTGATAATGACGGTAATATCGATGTAGATGAAGACGGTGTTGCTACCATAGCACTCAAAAACTATGGTGACGGACTTCTGGCAATCAACAACATGAAGCTTGTTGGTGCAACAACCGCTTCCGTAAGCACCTACAGCCTTGAAAGATCGGTTGCTCTTATGTCACTTGAACCCGAAGTTGTGGATTATTCCATTCCTGTTTCGCAGCCTGAAACGGACGAATCAATTCCCGAAACAGATGCGGATTCGGTCGATGACGAAGAAAAATGTTGGCTTGAAAGTGCAATCGAAAATATCCGTTCATTCTTCTCAGATGTATTTGGTAATATCAAGTGGATTTTTGAACTTATTATTTCATTCTTCACAACAAAGGAGGTATACTGATGAGTCCATATATAAAGCCAATAATCAAGCTTTCAGGTACAGCGGGTACCTCAGCTACTTCGTGTTCATATAAAATGACAGCAAATGATTTGGCACTTATTGAAGAAATTGTCGGTACAAGAATTGATATAGACAGAGCTTTCGGCATGAATGAAGCGTGTGCTGATAAGATTTTTGTTGATAATTACTGTAAGTTCACCTCCGGAGAACTCGGAGCAACAATGGCGTTCAGCTCATAATCATAATTCAACCGCCCGTGTGTAATTCACACGGGCGGTTTTTTGGTTCTCTAATATAAATAACTTTATAATAAAATAAAGGAAATTTGTATTTTTGTGCATTATTTTGTTGACATATATATTGTAAATATAGTATCATATATTATTGAGAGAATAGGCTCTTTTTCGGAGGTTTTTATGTACGATTTACATTGTCATATTCTGTTCGGTGTTGATGACGGGGCGGACAGTGCCGAGGAATCCGTCAGAATGGCTCGGATTGCCTGCGACAGCGGATCAAGAGGTGTTGTTGCAACTCCTCATTGTAATATCTCCGTGTTTGAAAGAAACGAATGGACCTCTGAATTCACCAAAAAGCTCATTATGCTTAACTCAACTCTTGCAGAGCTGAATATTCCGCTCAAGATTTATCCGGGTCAGGAAATTTTCTGCGGTGAAGATGTTTCGCAGCTTCTTAAATCAGGTAAATTACTGACGGTCAACGGTTCAAGATATGCTCTTGTTGAGTTTGATTTTGGTGAGCGTTTCGAAAATGCCTGTTTAAAGCTTGAACAAATCATAGCGGAGGGTTATATTCCCATAGTTGCTCATCCCGAGAGATACGGTTTTGTGCAGGAAAATTTCGATGCACCTTACCAAATTAAAAATATGGGCTGTCTGTTACAGCTGAACAAAGGAAGCGTAAAAGGCGGATTCGGCAGGGGAGCGTATCTTGCCGCAAAAAACATGCTTGATACAGAACTTGCGGATTTTGTTGCAAGCGATGGTCATGGTCCGTTTATGAGAACACCGATTCTCTCGGATGTGCATGAAATAATAAGCGAAAATTATTCGGCAGATTATGCCGACCTGCTTTTTAAGATTAATCCCAAAAGGGTTCTTAAAAACAAGATGATATAAAAGGGAGTCTTTGGAATGATGATGAGAGTGGTAAGATTGGCGGTTGCGCTGATTTTTACTGTTACATCCGTTCTTTTCGGTTTTATGTATATTAAAGAAAAGAAAAATAAGGATTACACAATACCCGAAATCATAATAAGTGAAGAGGTTCTTGAGGTTGATTTGAAGTCGACTAATCAGGATTATCTTAAGGGTGTTACTGCCTACGATGCAAAAGACGGTGATTTAACCGACAGAGTGGTTGTTGAATCGGTGTCAAAGTTTATAACAGACGGCATATGCAAGGTTACCTATGCTGTATGCGATAAAGACAACAATGTTGCAAATGCAACACGGAAAATCAAGTTCAAAAACTATACATCTCCGCAGTTCAAACTATCGGGTTCGTTGTGCTATTCGCTTTATGAATCTATCAATCTTTTTGAGTATATCTCTGCTGTCGACTGCATTGACGGACTCATAACAAGCAGCATCATCATCACATCGGATGACTTTGCGGGTTCATCGGCAGGCGTGTTTACCATTGATGCAACGGTAACTAACAGCAAGGGTGACACAAGCACGATATCGCTTCCTCTTATTGTTGAGGACAGAAGTGTATCAGCGCCCAAAATTGAGCTTAGTGAATATCTCATTTATTTAAAGCTTAATGAGCAGAAAGATTTCAAGAGCTATATTGTTTCCGCAAAGGATTCAAATGATGCCGATCTGACACAATCGGTCAGAATTGAAACAAACATAGATATGACCAAGGAAGGACTTTACAGCGTTCATTATTATGCAACCGATAGCTTTGGTTCGCAGGGTCATACCGTGTTAATGGTTTATGTAGGGAAGTAGTGCTATGAATAATAAAAAAATCACAATTGAATTATTCAGCATAATCAAAGATTTGATAAAAAATCTCTGGGTTATTGTTCTTGCTGTTCTGGTAGGCTATATGGGAATTTATATTGTAAGCCACAGTGTCTATAAACCCGAATATACTGCAAGCGCAACGCTTGTTGTAAATAACAGAAGTGTTCAGGCTGAGTCTATCTCACAGTTTCAGTCAGCAAGCGAAATGGCATCGGTTTTTTCAAATGTTTTCACGGAGCCTATTATCAAGCAGAAGGCTGCAGCTTATGCTGAAAAATCAGGGTTCAACGGAAAGCTTTCCGCTTCGGTGCTGCCTGATACAAATTTTCTTGAAATAAAAGTTACGTCTGACAGTCCGCAAACATCTTATGAACTTCTTTCTGCGGTGCTTGAGGTTTACCCTGAAGTTTCAGGCAAGGTGTTTAAAAATGCCGTTATCACCGTTTTATCTTTCCCCGAAATGCCTCACGGAACTTCCAACAATGTTGTATCTGAAAATAAATCAATTATCATTTCAGCCTGCATTGCAATATCTTTTTTGCTTATCCTTGTTGCATCGGTTATAAGGGATACGGTCAAAAATGAGCAGGCTTTCAAAGATAAGATAGATTCAAAGCTTCTCTGTGTAATTCCTCATGAAGATAAAAAGATGACACTCAAGGATATAATCAACAGAAAAAAGAAAGGTCTGCTGATATATGGCAATACTCTGGTAACTCTCGGATTTTCCGAAGCTTATCAAAAAGTAGCAGCAAAGCTTGAATATATGAAACACCACAGCGGAGACAATGTGTTTGCCGTAACAAGCGTAGCTGAAAACGAAGGCAAATCCACCGCTGCATCAAACATAGCAATAGCTCTTGCAAAAAAGAATAAAAAAGTTATTCTTCTTGACCTTGACGGAAAGAAGCCTGCTCTTTATAAAATATTTGAAGAAAAATATATTGAGCAGTCAGAGCTTGGAGAGCTTTTTGAAGGTAAGATTTCTTATGGCGATTTCCGCTTGAGAAAGTACAAGAAAATTCCACTTTATCTTGCACTTAATACAAAAGTTCACGAGAACTATTATCAATGGATAAAGAGCGGAGAGGTTGAGAGAATTCTCGGCGTTTTCAAAAACAAAGTTGATTATGTAATTATTGATACTGCTCCTCTTTCTGCAGATGCAACCGTTACTGATATCGCAAAATTTGTTGACAAAACAATATTGATTGTCCGTAACGATGTTGTAAAGGTTTCCGCAATTAACGATGCTATTATAACCATTGAAGAGGTTGGCGGAAAAATGGCAGGATGCATTTTTAATGATGCTTATCCCGAATCTCTCTTTGGCGGTGTCAGAAACGCTTACTCTGGCGGCTATTATTACAATAAGAAATACGGCAATAAATACGGTTATTACGATACCGACCTGGCTGACCACGGTTTGGAAGAAAATGAGCTTGTCGGAGCAGATTCTTATTTATAAATTAAGGAATGAATTTCTATAATGAATCAGACTGAAACAAAGATAAAAAACAGTGCAACAGGAAATGAATCAGGCATAAAGATTTATTTCGGTGACATCATCAAGGGTGTAATGAAGCTCTGGTGGGTATGTGTCCTGCTTGCTGCTCTTATTGGCGGTGGAATGTTTGCAGATGCTTATGCAAGCTATTCACCCGTCTATACTTCATCAGCTCTTTTTACGGTTTATACGGAACGCAGTGCGGCGATAAGCAGCATTTCTGTTTATTCGTTTTATTATGATGCTTCTACGGCGGCGCAGTTGAGCAAAACCTTCCCGTATATTCTTAAGAGCAATCTTTTACAGGATGCCGTATGTGAGGATCTTGATATTGATGTTGTACCGGCTTCTCTTTCGGCATCATCAGTTCCGGGTTCAAATATGTTTACCCTTACCGCAACAGGTGCTGATCCGCAGATGACATATGATGTTCTTGTTTCCGTAATTGAGAATTATCCTTCTGTTGCAAAATATGCGGTAGGTAATATTCAGTTCGATATGATAACAAGTCCCCAAGTACCCGAAAATCCGTCAAACTCATCGGATTATACCGATAAGCTGATCTCAGGTGCATTTATGGGATTTGTAATCGGGTTGGCTCTTATTTTTCTTTATGCGGTTTTGAGAAAAACAATAAAAACAAAGAACGATATAAAAACAGAGCTTAACTGTGAGGTTATCGGAACTGTTCCTGCAATATCATTTAAAAAGCACACAAAGCATATTGATCATTCTTTGCTTTTTACCAATGAAAAGGTGGGCGGCATGTTCCCCGAATCATTCAGGGTTATCCGCAATGTTCTTATCAATTCTCTTGAGGAGAAAGATAAAATTCTCATGGTTACAGGTACCGCACCCGGTGAAGGAAAAACCACAGTATCGGTAAACCTTGCTCTTGCTCTTGCCGATTACGGTAAAAAAGTTCTGCTTGTTGATGCTGATCTGAGGCATGCAAGTACGGGTGAGCTTCTCGGAATAAATTATGATGAGCTTGATTATTCCGTGACAAAAGAAAATTACAGAATATCCGAGTCTGAAAAATACGGTATCTCACTTCTTGATTTTATCAGACCTGAGGAGTCTCCGAAAAATATAACTACCGAAGAGCTGAAGGCTGTATTCGATGAAGTCAGAAACGATTATGACTGTGTTATTGTTGACACACCTCCTTGCGGGCTTATTTCTGATACTCTCTATATTGCCCATGCATCAGATGCCGTTATTTATGTTATCAGGCAGGATGCAGTAAATATTCCGAGAATCCGAAGCGGAATAGAAAGCCTTATTTCAACTGAAATCAGGTTCTTGGGTTGTATACTTAACGGTACTGCTTCGGGTATTTCGGGCTACGGTTACGGCTATGGCTATGGCTATGGTTATGGCTACGGCTATGGTTACGGTTACGGTGAAGATAAGAAAAAGAAACGCAGAGGCTTCAAAAGAAAATCGGTAAAACAAATTTCAAAGCAGGTTACGGTTGATTTTGAAGAAAAACTCCATGAGGAATCGGGCTCAGACGAAGAAACAATCTAAAGTGAAATTCTGAAAATGAGATTTTAAGGAGCGTTACGATGAAAACAAAAGTCAAAGCACAACGCCGTAAATTTCATATTGAAACATGGCAGATAAAAGCAATTTTCCTGATGGCTTTTGACGTCATGGCAATCAACATTTCCTATTTCCTTGCACTATGGATAAGGTTTGACGGTATATTTTCGGAAATACCCGAAAAATATCTCGACCCCTATGCTTATTTCATCCCTATATATACGGTTATAAGCCTTGTCATTTTCTATGTATTCCGAATGTATCACAGTATATGGGAATATGTGAGCATAGGAGAACTTCTTAAGACGGCAATCGGCAGCCTGACGGCATCGGTTGTTCACATTATATTGATAACGGTACTGTTCAGAAGAATGCCCCTTTCATACTACCTCTGGGGAACATGCTTCCAGCTTCTGCTTTTGCTTGCAGCAAGGTTTTCCTACAGAATCTTTTCGGCAATGCCCCGGCTTTTCGGAACCGATACGGATATGCACTCGTATCACAGAGTTATGATAATCGGTGCAGGCGATGCAGGCAGAATGCTGCTTGAAAACATTCAAAAGACAAGAGCCAACAAAGACCGTGTAGTATGCATGATTGACGATAATCCCGATAAGCAGAGCCGTTATTTTGACGGCGTTCAGATTGTTGGCGGACGTGACGATATTCTTCACAGCGTTGAAAAATACAATATTGACCGAATTTACATTGCAATGCCAAGCGCATCAAAAGAAAGCATAAGAGATATTGTTAACATATGCAAAGAAACGGGCTGCGAAACCAAAACTCTACCCGACTTTTATCAATATGTTAACAGCGGAATTACCACAGGCGCACTCAAAGATGTGTCTGTTGAAGATTTGCTCGGCAGAGAGCCTATCAAGGCAGAGATGAAAGAGGTTTATGACCTCATAAAAGGAAAAACAATTCTTGTCACGGGCGGAGGCGGCTCAATCGGCAGCGAGCTTTGCCGTCAGGTTGCGGCTCACAAGCCCGAAAGACTTATCATTTTTGATATTTATGAGAATAACGCATATGAAATTCAGCAGGAACTGAAAGACAAATATCCCGAAATGAAGCTTGAGGTTCTTATCGGCTCCGTTCGTGATTCAAGAAGACTTGACTGCGTGTTCAAGCGTTTTCACCCCAACATTGTTTACCATGCAGCGGCACACAAGCATGTTCCTCTTATGGAGGACAGTCCGTGTGAGGCAGTCAAAAACAATGTTATCGGTACATACAAAACGGCTTATGCCGCAATGGTGAATAATTGCGAAAGATTTGTTCTTATCAGCACGGACAAGGCTGTTAACCCCACAAATATCATGGGAGCAAGCAAACGCCTTTGCGAAATGGTTATCCAGGCGTTTGACAAAAAAATCAAGGAAAACCGCCAGAAAGATATCCCCAGACTTTTCACTCATCTTGAAGAAGGCACACTTTATTCCGACGGTGTTCCCGAACATGTGAAAACAGAGTTTGTTGCCGTAAGATTCGGCAATGTTCTGGGCTCAAACGGTTCCGTTGTTCCCCTTTTTAAGCATCAGATTGAAAAAGGCGGTCCGGTAACGGTAACTCACCCCGAAATTATTCGTTACTTTATGACCATACCCGAAGCAGTATCCCTTGTGCTTCTTGCAGGTGCATATGCTCAGGGCGGCGAAATCTTTGTTTTGGATATGGGCTCCCCGGTTAAAATTGATACTCTTGCCCGAAATCTCATCAAGCTTTCAGGCCTCAAGCCTGATGTTGACATCAAAATCGAATACACGGGCTTAAGACCCGGCGAAAAGCTCTATGAGGAAAAGCTTATGGAGGAGGAGGGGCTGCAAAGAACGCCCAATAAGCTTATTCACATCGGAAATCCTGTTCAGTTTGATACAGATGTTTTTCAAAAGCAGCTTGATAAGCTCATGCTGGCTGCCTATGAAAACAGCAGCGCCATAACCGAAATGGTTAAGGAAATGGTTCCCACATACAACAATAATCCGAAATGAGGTCAATTCATGGCAAACATACCCTTCAGTCCTCCCGATATAACAGAAGCGGAAATAAACGAGGTCTGCGAAGCACTCCGTTCGGGCTGGATAACAACAGGCCCCAGAACAAAGACGTTTGAACACAGGCTTGCCGAATATTGCGGCACGCAAAAGGTTGCATGCCTTAATTCCGCAACGGCGGCGCTTGAGCTGAATCTGCGCATTCTCGGTATTGGCGAGGGTGATGAGGTGCTCGTGCCCGCCTACACTTATACCGCTTCGGCATCGGCTGCAATCCATACGGGTGCAAAGGTTGTGTTTGTTGATTCAAAGCCCGATTCTTTTGAAATGGATTACGACCTTATGGAAGCGGCAATAACAGAAAAAACAAAGGCGATAATCCCCGTTGACCTTGCCGGAATAATCTGCGACTATGAGAGGATTTTCGCTGCGGTTGAAAGAAAAAAGCATCTTTTCAAGCCCGAAAACGAAATTCAGCGTACAATGGGCAGAATTGCGGTTTGTGCCGACTGTGCTCATGCCCTGGGTGCAACCCGAAACGGTAAAAATGCTGGACAAATTGCCGATTTTACTTCTTTTTCATTTCATGCAGTAAAAAATCTTACAACCGCAGAGGGTGGTGCCGCAACCTGGAAAACCATTGACGGCATCGATGATGACGAGCTTTATAAACAATACATGCTCTACAGTCTTCACGGTCAGTCCAAGGATGCTCTTGCAAAAACAAAGGCGGGCGCATGGGAATATGATATCGTTGGTCCGTGGTACAAATGCAACATGACGGATATTACTGCCGCAATCGGCATAAAGCAGCTCGAAAGATATCCCGCTCTTATGGAAAGAAGAAAAGAAATTATCTGCAAATACAATGAAATGTGCGATTCGCTCGGAATAAATCATCTTGAGCATTACGGCGATAACCATTCGGGCTCGGGTCATCTATATATAACAAGAATTCCCGATATTGATGCAGAAACAAGAAATGAAATCATAACCGAAATGGCGGAAAGAGGGATTGCCTGCAACGTTCACTATAAACCTTTGCCCATGATGACGGCATATAAAAATCTCGGCTTTGAAATCGGCGATTTTCCCAACGCATACAACTTTTACAAAAATGAAATTACCCTTCCGCTGCACACAAAGCTTTCCGACAGCGATGTTGAATTCGTTTGTAAAAGCTTTTCAGAAGTTGTTAAAAAATATATTTGAGGTTGTTGTTTATGATACTGCGAAAATGGAAAGATCTTCCTTCCCAAATGCAGATACCCGAGGTTAAAGAATATTATGACCTGCTCAGCAAGAAAAAAGCGCAGCTTGTGCTCAAACGCATTTTTGATGTTGTTGTGTCCTTTATTCTTCTTGCGGTGCTTTCTCCCGTTTTTCTTGTTCTCGCAATCGCAATAAAGCTTGACTCAAACGGGCCTGTTTTTTACAGGCAGACCAGAGTTACAAGATATGGCGAGGAATTCAGAATTTTCAAATTCCGCTCAATGGTCACAGATGCCGATAAAGGCTCCCTTTTAACCGTTGGAGGAGATTCAAGAATAACAAAAACGGGTAAATTTATCCGCAAATATAAGCTTGACGAATTGAGCCAGCTTATTGATGTTTTCAGAGGCACAATGACATTTGTCGGAACACGGCCCGAAGTTCCACGATATGTTGAAAAATACACTCCCGAAATGATGGCGACCCTTCTTCTTCCGGCAGGCATAACTTCAGAAGCAAGCGTTTACTATAAAGACGAAAACGAGCTTCTTGATGCCGCAGAGGACGTTGAAAAAACATATGTTGAGGTTGTTCTTCCCGACAAAATGAAATATAACCTCGCCGCAATCAGAAGCTTCAGCTTTATCGATGACATAAAGGTTATGATTTTAACCGTTCTTGCTGTTTTCCGCAAATAATTACGGAGTGAAAAAAATGAAAAAAACACAAAACAAGCATCTTGTTGCGCTTCTTACAAATAATGATGACGATATCTATTGCTTCCGCAAAGAACTTATCGAGGAAATAATCAATGCCGGCTACGAAATGCTCATATCATGCCCCGACGGCGAAAAATTTGAGCTGATGAGGCATATCGAATACCGCTATGATGACCCGATAATAGACAGAAGGGGCACAAACATAATTGCGGATTTGAAGCTCTTTATCCACTATTTTCTGCTCTTTATCAAAAACAAACCCTCGGTTGTTCTGACTTATACGGCAAAACCCAATGTGTATGCAGGCATTGCGGCTTATCTGTTGAGAATTCCCGTAATCAGCAATGTTACCGGCTTCGGCAGCGTGCTGAATGAGGGCGGACTCAAGCAGAAGCTCATAATGTCACTCTTTAAATTTTCATTTCGCCGTTCGGCATGCGTTATGTTTCAAAATTCAACAAACATGAAGCTTGCGGAGGAATCGGGTATGGTCAAGGGCGAACATAAGCTTATACCCGGCTCGGGTGTCAACACCGAAAGATATCCCATTCAGCCCTATCCTGACGGCGGTGACGGCATAAGCGGCGAAAAGGTTGTTTTTAACTATATAGGCAGAATTCTTCATGACAAGGGCGTTGACGATTACATAGAAGCCGCCAAAAGAATTAAGGCTGAATATTCCAACACGGAGTTTAACATGCTCGGCTTCATCGAGCCCACCGAAATGCATTATGAAAAGCTCCTTGCCGAGCTTGGTGAAAAGGATATTGTTAAATACCGTGGCAGTCAAAAAGATATAAAGCCCTTTGTCGCTGCTTCCCATGCAACAATCCATCCCTCAACCTACGGCGAGGGCATGAGCAATGTTTTGCTTGAGAGCGCAGCAAGCGGAAGACCCATAATATCCACCGATAACCCCGGATGCATGGAAACCTTTATCGACGGTGAAACGGGCTTCATTTATCAGGGCGGAAACACCGATGCTCTCTGCGCACAAATCAGAAAATTCCTCTCACTGCCCAATGAAGAAAGAAAAATCATGGGCGAAAAAGGCAGAGAATATATAAAATCAAATTTCTCACGAAACATAGTAATCGATGCATATCTTAAAAAAATCAACAGTTTGTGCAAATAAGGAAGGTTAAGAACATGTTTACAAATCTTTATGAAAAGCTCCTTGCAAAAGAAGAAAAAATTTCTCTCGTAGGTCTCGGCTATGTGGGAATGCCCATTGCCGTTGCCTTTGCAAAAAAGGTTGATGTTATCGGCTATGACCTTAACGCAAGAAAAATCGAGCTTTACAAAAGCGGCATCGACCCTACTCTCGAGGTGGGTGACGAAGCCATAAAAAGCACCAGTGTTGAATTCACTTCCGACGAAACAAAGCTTCGTGAGGCAAAATTTCATATCGTAGCGGTTCCGACTCCTGTTAATGATGACCACACTCCCGACCTTACTCCCGTTGAGGGCGCAAGCCGCATTCTCGGCAGAAATCTCACCAAAGGCTCCGTTGTTGTTTTCGAATCAACGGTATATCCCGGAGTAACCGAGGATGTATGCGTTCCCATTCTTGAAAAAGAATCGGGTCTTAAGTGCGGCGTTGACTTTAAAATCGGCTATTCGCCCGAAAGA
>CAZJOH010000019.1:4301-30422 GCA_964547575.1 uncultured Clostridium sp. | reverse complement strand
CCATCCGTCATCTTTTATTTTTCAATCTTTGTAACACATCAATTGTAATCCTACATATTATAAATATTTTATTTATAGTTAATCTTGACATTGTAAGGATAAAAAGATATTATATACAGTGGGGTATGAGCAGGTTGCCCCGCTTAACATATAACGTGACTCGAATGAATATATATCACAGAGATTATTTAAAACAGAACAGGAGAATTTATGCAAAAAAAGAATAACATCGAAAATAAGGATAACACACAAAAAACAAAATCAACTCAGAAGTGGCAGAAGAACCGCCCAAATCAGACAAAGCAGACGAAGAAAAGCTCTGCTGCAAAATCAAGAAACGGTTCTGCCAAGAAATACAGAAAAACCAATGAGCTTCCCATAAAAATTTCTTTCCTCGGAGGTCTTAACGAGGTAGGAAAGAATATGACCCTTTATGAGTATAAGGAGGATATGTTCCTTGTAGACTGCGGTCTTGCTTTTCCGGACCCTGAAATGCTCGGCGTTGACCTTGTAATCCCCGATTTTACTTATGTTGAAAAAAATGCGGATAAAATCAGGGGCATTGTTATTACCCACGGGCATGAGGACCATATAGGCGGACTTGCTTATCTTCTTAAAACGGTAAATATCCCTGTTTACGGAACAAAACTTACAATAGGTCTGATTCAGGGCAAGCTTAAGGAACACGGCATTCTTTCGAGCGCAAAGCTCCATGAAATTGCTCCCGGAGATGTTGTAAAGCTTGGCGGATTTACTGTTGAAGCAATTCACGTTAACCATTCAATTCCCGATGCAATAGCTCTGGCAATCAAGTGCGAATGCGGAACTGTTGTCCAGACGGGTGACTTCAAAATCGACAGCACTCCCATAGATGGCGGAATGATTGATCTTTCCCGTTTTGCAAAGCTCGGCGAAGAAGGCGTTCTTGCGCTTCTTTCCGATTCGACCAACGCTGAAAGACCGGGTTATACCGAAAGTGAGCGCAAAGTCGGTGAATCCTTTGAGGTTCTTTTCAGAAGAGCAGGCAAGAGCAGAATAATAGTTGCAACCTTTGCTTCAAATATTCACAGAGTACAGCAGATTATAAATGTTGCAAGCTCTCTGGGCAGAAAGGTTGCCATAATCGGCAGAAGCCTTGAAAATGTTGTTAACATCAGTGCACAGCTCGGTTATCTCAATATTCCCGATAATGTGCTTATCAATGCGGATTTAATAAACAAATATCCTGCGGATAATCTTGTAATTATCACAACGGGCAGTCAGGGTGAGCCGATGTCAGCTCTTTCAAGAATGGCGTTTTCTGACCACAGAAAGGTTGAAATCTGCCCGAATGACTATGTTATTATTTCCGCAACACCTATTCCCGGTAACGAAAAAATGGTTGGCAAGGTTGTCAATGAGCTTTTAAAGCTCGGTGCACATGTTATTTACGAAAAAATGTACGATGTTCATGTTTCGGGCCATGCCTGCCAGGAAGAGCTTAAGCTCATAATGGGTCTTGTTAAGCCCAGATATTTCATTCCCGTTCACGGTGAGCAGAAGCATCTTCGCAAGCATGCTCTTCTTGCCGAGGGTATGGGCATTGAAACCGAGAATATCTTTATTGCCGATAACGGTTATGTTGCCGAAATAACAAGCAAGTCAATCAAGAGCGGTGCAGCGGTGCCTGCAGGCAAGGTGTTTGTTGACGGCTCGGGTGTAGGCGATGTCGGCAGTGTAGTTCTTCGTGACAGAAAGCATCTCGGTCAGGACGGTATAATTGTTGTTACCGCATCGGTTGACTATGAAACGGGTCAGCTTATTGCAGGTCCCGAGGTGGTTTCAAGAGGCTTTGTTTATGTCAAGGAAGCGGAAGAGCTTATCGCACAGGCAAGAAAGGTTGCTGAGAAATGTCTTGAAAATTGCTACTATAATAACATCAGCGATATAGGAGCAATAAAAGGTAAGCTCAGAGATGCGGTTTCGCATTTCGTATATGATAAAACAAAGAGAAGTCCCATGATTCTTCCGATAATTATGGAGGTATAAATGAAATTTAAGGGTTTTTGGTATGACGGTTTGTTGATAAGTCTTGCGGCTGCAGTTTCTGCGGTGTTTATTGTCATGACCGTTTTTGTTGAGCCGAGGCTTGCAATTGCGGAGGGTATTGCGTTTTTAATCGTTTGCGTTATTGCGGTTTACAGAGCTTTATCAGCCAAAAACAGATATAAGCGATTTATTGCCAAAACATCCAAAAAGCTCGATTTTACTGACCGGAAGGTGCTGTCAAGCTTTCCGTTTCCCGTTGCTGTATGTGACGAAAGCGGATACATAACATGGTACAGCGACCGTTTTCTCAATGAGATTTCTCTCGGGGAAATAACGGCGGCAGATAAAATCAGCAAGTATCTCAGCGGCATTAAGCCTGACAGTATAGGCGATGACGAAGAGGCGAATGTTTCCGTAAACGGCAAGTTTTATACGGTTTACACGGTAAGATATGTTTCGGGCGGCAAAAAATACTGTGCTTTTTATTATCTTGATAATACATCACTCAGGCAGACCGAAACCGAGTATTATGAATCCAGACCCTATGCGGTTTTGTTTGAGCTTGATAATCTTGATGATTCACGTTCCGATTTCAGGGACAGTGAAAGAACCGAAATTAAGAGCCAGATTGAAGCTGCTCTTGATAACTGGAGCGAATCGTTTGACAGCGTGCTGAAAAAAATCAGTGACGACAGATATCTTATCGTCACTGAAAAGAAAAATTTCAGCCGTATGGTTGAGGACAGATTTTCTGTTCTCGAAACTGTAAGAAATTATGAATTCAAGGGCAAAAAATCGGGTGCGACTCTTTCGGTCGGCGTTTCGTCAGGTAATACGATTAAATCCTGCGAAAAGGGTGCAAGAAAGTCGCTTGAAATGGCTCTCGGCAGAGGCGGTGACCAGGTAGCAATCAAAACCAAGGACGGTTACGATTATATAGGCGGCGTTTCAAAGAGTGCCGAAAAGCGCACAAAGGTTAAAAGCCGTGTTGTAGGCTCTGCTCTTTCCGAGCTTATCAAATCAAGCAGCAATGTTGTTATTATGGGTCATTCCTTTACAGATCTTGATGCAATAGGCGCTGCGGCAGGCATGGCATGTGCCGTTCAGAGCTTCGGAATACCTGTTTATATTGCAACGGATAAAAAGAAATCCCTTGCATCAAGACTTATTGAAAAGCTTGAAACCGAAGGTATGGGAGATGCAATCGCAACTCAGGACAAGGCTCTTGAAATGCTTGATAAGAAGAGTCTGCTTATAGTGGTTGATACTCACATCGAAAGCTTTGTTGAGTTCCCGAAGCTTTATGAAAAGGCAGAAACGAGAGTTATAATCGACCATCACAGAAGAGCCGTTACGGATATTGAAAGTGCAGTTATATTTCACCATGACCCCGGTGCATCGTCGGCTTGTGAAATGGTAACGGAGCTTCTTCCGTATATCAATCCTGATATAAATATCACAAAAACGGTTGCCGAAGCACTTCTTGCGGGCATTATGCTCGATACAAAGGATTTTGTTATCGGTACGGGTGTAAGAACCTTTGAAGCGGCGGCATTCCTTAAGGATAAAAATGCTGATACCGTAAGCGTTAAAAAGCTTTTTGCAAATTCGCTTGAAATCAATAAGCTACGCACTAAGGTTATTTCTCAGGCAGAGAGCTATATGCGCTGTGCAATATCCGTTGCTGATTTTTCTTCTCCCGATATAAGAATAATTTGTGCGCAGGCTGCAGACGAGCTTCTTAAGGTCAACGATATAAAAGCTTCTTTTGTTATGTTTGAAAGCAACGATATGGTTTGTATTTCAGCAAGAAGCTTCGGAGAAATCAATGTTCAGGTTATTATGGAAACTCTCGGCGGCGGCGGCCATCAGACCATGGCGGCATGTCAGCTTAAAGGATGTAAAATAATTACTGCAAAAGAAAAGCTCGAAAGGGCAATAAAAGAATTTTTTGAAAAAAACTCTAAGTAAGGAGATTAACAAAGATATGAAAGTAGTATTGTTACAGGATGTAAAAGGTCTCGGTAAGAAAGGTGAGCTTGTAAATACCTCTGACGGTTATGCAAGAAACTTCCTTTTCCCCAGAAAGCTTGCAATGGAAGCTAATTCGCAGGCTATGAGCGAGCTTAAAAACAGAGAAGCTTCGGAAAAGCATCGCATTGAAACCGAAATTGCAGCCGCAAAGTCAAGTGCTGCAAAGATTGAGGGCAAAACAGTCAAGCTTTCCGCAAAAGCAGGTGCAAACGGCAAGCTTTTCGGCTCCGTAACTTCAAAGGATGTTGCAGAGGCAATTTCCAAGGAATACGGTCTTAAGCTTGATAAGCGCAAGGTAGTTGTTGACGATATCAAAACATTCGGCACATATCCCGTTGAGGTTAAGCTTTATAACGGAATTTCCGCATCAATGTTTGTAATGGTAGGCGAATAAAATGGCAGATAACGGTTTGCTTTCTTTTGACAATATACAAATGCCGTACAGTCTTGAAGCAGAGCAGGCTGTGCTCGGCAGTATACTTGTAGACCCTTCCTGTCTTTCTCAGGCGGCGGTTTACATAACTCCGGAAGCATTTTATCTTCCGCAGCATGCTTCTGTTTTTGAAGCGATGATAAGCATTGATGCAACGGGTCAGAAGCTTGACCCCCTTGTTATCCTCAATCTTCTCATTCAGCAAGGTGTTTATGACAGCACTTCGGGTAAAAACTATCTTTTTCAGCTTAAGGAAAGCGTACCTTCAACGCAGAATGTTGAAATGTATGCAAAGATAGTCCGTGAGAAGTTCTATATGAGAACGCTTATCAATATTTCCGTTGAAACGGTTGAAAGCGCAGTTTCTCAGGAGGAAACGGCTGATGCGCTTCTTGATAATGCAGAGCAGAAAATTTACAACATCCGTCAGGGCAAAACGACAAATGCCCCTTCAAAGCTTAAGGACATTATTGTAAACAATGTTTATGATACCCTTAAGAAAATTACGGGTGAGGATAAAGAGCTTTATAAGGGTTATACAACGGGTTATTCCGATTTAGATAAGGTACTGACAGGTCTTAACCGTTCCGACCTTATTCTTATCGGTGCAAGACCTGCGATGGGTAAAACGAGCTTTGCGTTAAACCTTGCAAGAAACGTTGCCGCAATGGGCAAGAGAAAGGTTCTGTTTTTCTCTCTTGAAATGACTAAAGAGCAGCTTGCAATGAGAGTTCTCGGCACGGAAGCCCGTGTTTCAAGCATGAAAATGAGAAACGGCAATATTTCTCAAGACGAATGGATAAGGCTCGGTATGGCAACAAGCGCACTTAATGACTGCGAGCTTTATTTTGACGATACTTCAAGCATCACCGTTCCCGAAATGAAAGCAAAGACAAGAAGACTCGGCGGCGTGGAATGCGTTATTATCGACTACCTCGGTCTTATCAAGGGCAGTACAAGAACCGAAAACCGTGTTCAGGAGGTCAGCGAAATAACGAGAAACCTCAAGATGATGGCAAAGGACCTGAACATTCCCGTTATTTGCTGTGCACAGCTTTCGAGAGGAACGGAAGGCAGAGGTAAGTCGCACAGACCGCAGCTTTCCGACCTTCGTGAATCGGGTTCAATCGAGCAGGATGCCGATATCGTTATGATGCTTTACAGACCCGATTACTATAAAGGCGAAAAAGAAGATGATGAGCAGGGTGCACCCGAGCAGCAGGAAAATGCAAATATAGCCGAGGTTATCGTTGTTAAAAACAGACACGGCGAAACAGGTACGGTTAATTTTGCGTTTGACGGCGAGCACACTCTGTTCCTCCAGCTGGAGAAAATTCACGATGAATAATAAAGTCAGAGCTTCAATTGAACGTTTCGGAATGCTTCCCGAGGGCGCAAATGTTGTTGCGGCAGTTTCGGGCGGCAGCGATTCAATGGTTCTTTTAAATATTCTCAATTCTCTTAAAGATGAATTAAAAATCAATCTTTGTGCGGCTCATGTGAATCATTGCCTGAGAGGTGAGGCTGCGGACAGAGATGAACGCTTCGTTGCCGAAAAATGTAAAGAGATGGATATTCCTGTGCATATTCTCAAGGTTGATGTTGCTGCAAAAGCAAAGGAAAGAGGAGAGGGTTTTGAGGAATGCGCAAGAAGAATAAGATATGATTTCTTCAACTCTCTCGGTGATGATATTATTATTGCTACTGCCCATAATTTAAGCGACAGAATAGAAACCTTTGTTTTTAACTTTGCAAGGGGCAGTGCATTGAGAGGTCTTTGTTCCATTCCCGTAAAACGTGATAATATTATACGCCCTTTGATTGACTGCACAAAGTCGGAAATTCTTGATTATTGCGAAAAAAACGGGATTGAATATGTAACGGATGCAACCAATGCCGATGTTGCTTATTCACGCAACAGAATAAGACATAATGTTTTAACGGAATTATCGGTTATTAACCGTTCGTTTGAAAAATGTGCGGAAAGATGCATTTCGGCAATCAACGAGGACGAGGTGTTTCTTTCTTCGCTTGCCGATGATTATGTTGAAATGTCAAGGATTGATTCCGGCTTTGATGCAAAAAAACTTTCCGATGCACCGGTATCCTTAAAAAAGCGTGCGATTATTAAAATTACGGAGCAATCTGTCGGAGTAACTCCTGAATATAAGGCTGTTGAAACGATTTGCAGGCTGCTTGAAAGTCAGGGCAGGGAGCAGATTAACGGGGGAGTAACCGTAAGAGTGCGTAAAGGCATTCTCAATTTCCCCGAAGAACCGAAGGAAATCAGTCCCTGCAAAATAACCGACGGAAAAGCCGTTTTTGGTGATTCGGTTATTGAAACACAGATTGTTAATATTAAAGAAATAAATAATTTACAAAACTTTTCAAAACAAGGGTTGGAATATTTTCTTGACTGTGATAAAATATTCGGCGGGCTTGTTGTAAGAAGCCGTCAGGCAGGCGATAAGATTACACTTAAGTCAAGAGGATGCACCAAAACTTTAAAAAAACTTTTCAACGAGCTTGAAACAGCTCCCGAAAAGAGAAATTCGATTGCCGTTTTTGCGGACGAAAAGGGCGTTGTGCTTGTTGAAGGCGCAGGCTGCGATTCAAGAGCGGCGGTAACAAAAATCACGGAAAATGTTCTGGTTATCAGGATTGTGAAAGAAAACAATGGGGTATGAAAGGAAAGATACAGGATGCTTAATGATATCGAAAAAGTATATTACAGCGAAGAAAAGCTTCACGAAATAGTTGAAGGACTCGGTAAACAGATAAGCGAGGATTATAAGGATAAAAATCTGCTCCTCGTAAGTGTTCTCAAAGGCTCTGTAGTGTTTATGGCAGACCTTATGAGAGCAATAACAATTCCTTGTGCCATTGATTTTATGTGTGTATCAAGTTATCAGAGCGGAACGGAATCTTCTGGTGTTGTAAAGATTGTAAAAGACCTCGATATCAATCTTGAGGGCTACGACCTTCTTATTGTTGAGGATATTCTTGACTCGGGAAAAACACTCAGCAGTCTTAAGAAAATTCTTACAAGCAGAAATCCGAAAAGCATCAGAATATGCACTCTTCTCGATAAACCCGAGCGCAGAGTTGTTGATGATATTTTCGCCGATTATTCGGGCGCAGAAGTTCCCGACGAATTCGTTGTCGGTTACGGACTCGATTATGATGAAAAATACAGAAACCTTCCTTACATAGGAGTTCTCAAAAGAGAGGTTTATGAAAAATAAATTCCATTTTGCAGGGAAAGCTAACACAAGGAGTGATTGTTCCAATTGAATACCAAAAACAGTAATTCAGGCAATTTCAAAAAGAAGCTGCCGACCCTTCTGACTTATATTCTTATTCCTCTGATGATTATCGGCGGTATTACGATTTATGCTCAGACTCAGAAAAATGAAAAAACAAGATATTATGAAATCGTTTCCCTTTTTGACGAGGGTAAGGTTTCGGAATACAGCCTCAATCTCAGCAGCGGCGCATTGACTTATAAGCTTCAGGGCGAGGAGAATAAGATTTATTCCTTCACAGTTCCCAATGTTAATCTTTTTGTTGATGACGTTCATGAGGATGTAATAAAATATAACCGTGAAAATCCCGATAAAAAAATAAAGGCTGACTATGTTGCAGGCTCGACGGGTCAGTGGCTTTATAATATCGTTCCGACTCTCCTTCTTCTTGTTGCCATGGGCGGTCTGACATTCTTTATGTTCAAGCGAATGAACCAGACCATGACCAATGAAAACAACCGTACATTGAGCTTCGGTAAGGCAAGAATCAAGCAGGCGAAGGACGAAAAGAGAAAAACAACCTTCAAGGATGTTGCGGGTGCAGACGAAGAAAAAGAGGAGCTTGAGGAAATCGTTGAATTCCTTAAGAACCCCAATAAATTCGATACCCTCGGCGCAAGAATTCCCAAGGGCGTTCTTCTTGTAGGCCCTCCGGGAACAGGTAAAACTCTTCTGGCAAGAGCTGTTGCAGGCGAAGCTGATGTTCCCTTCTTCTCAATTTCGGGTTCGGATTTTGTTGAAATGTATGTCGGTGTCGGTGCATCGAGAGTCCGTGACCTTTTTGACCAGGCAAAGAAGAATTCGCCCTCGATCATTTTCATTGATGAAATTGATGCTGTAGGCCGTCACAGAGGCGCAGGTATGGGTGGCGGTCACGACGAAAGAGAGCAGACTCTTAACCAGCTGCTTGTTGAAATGGATGGCTTCGGTGCAAACGAAGGTGTTATCGTTATTGCGGCAACAAACCGCCCCGATATCCTCGACCCTGCACTTCTTCGCCCGGGCAGATTTGACCGTCAGGTAACTGTTAACTATCCCGATACTAAGGGCAGGCTTGAAATTCTTAAGGTTCACGCAAAGGGCAAGCCTATCGCTCCCGATGTTGACCTTAACAGTATAGCTCACGCAACAATCGGATTCACCGGTGCAGACCTTGAAAATCTTCTCAATGAAGCTGCACTTCTTGCCGCAAGAGCGGATAAGAAGGCTATCACAATGGAAGAAATCGACGAGGCGGCGCTTAAGGTTCAGGTTGGTTCAGAAAAGAAATCTCATAAGATGAACGAAAAAGCCAAGAAGCTTACCGCTTATCACGAAGCAGGTCACGCAGTTTCAAGCTTCTATCTTGCGAATGTTGACCCCGTTCATCAGATTTCGATTATCCCCAGAGGCATGGCTGGCGGATATACGCTTTACAGACCTACCGAAGATAAGAATTATACCTCAAAGAATGAGATGCTTGATAACCTTGTAAGCCTTCTCGGCGGACGTGTTGCGGAGGCTCTTGTCCTCGGCGATATTTCAACGGGAGCTTCAAATGATATCGAAAGAGCAACCGAAATCGCAAGAAATATGGTTACAAAATACGGCATGAGCGAAAAGCTCGGACCCATCGCCTTCGGCGGCGGAAATCGTGAGGTTTTCCTCGGCAAGGATTACGGTCAGGTGCGTAACTATTCCGAAACCGTTGCTTCTCAGATTGATGAGGAAATCGAAGAGATTATAAGAAATGCTTACGGCAGAACGGAAAGCATTCTTACCGAGCATATGGATAAGCTTCATATAATCGCTCAGAAGCTCTTTGAGAACGAGAAGATGACAGGCGAGGAGTTTGCCGCAATTATGAACGAAACCGCTCCTGTCGAAGCAGAAAGCGAAATAACAGAATAAAAATGTTGATCACCGCAGATTTTTTGTCTGCGGTGATATTGCTTTATTTAATAAAATTGTATATAATTAATGCATTGTTATAGTAAATAGGGTGAAAAATATGCGAATGAGAAAGAAAAAATACCTTGAGGAACGCCTTGCAAAATGCGATAATGTTATCAAGCTTTTGAGCGATGACTGCAACTTCCTCACGGCAATTGAAAAGAAAGAATACATAGATACAAAAGAGCTTTTCGGCAACGATAATCCCGTTGTGCTTGAAATCGGCTGCGGCAAGGGCAGATTTGCCTGTGAGCTTGCAAAGCGTGAGCCCGATATAAATGTTCTTGCGCTTGAAAAGTGTGCAAACGTTGTTGTTATGGCGGGCGAAGCGGCTATGAATGATAATATTAAAAATCTTAAGTTTCTGCATTGCGGCGCAGAGTATCTTGAAAAATACATAAAACCCGAATCAATAGAACGCATTTATCTCAACTTTTCCTGCCCGTACCCCAAAAAAAGATATGCAAATCACCGCCTGACAAACGAACGCTTCCTTAAAAGCTATAAGGTGATACTCAGAAAGGGTGCAGAGATTCACCAAAAGACCGATAATATGCATTTTTTTGAATACTCAATCGAGCAGCTTACGGGCTTCGGCTTCAGCCTTAAAAATATATCTCTCGACCTCCACAACAGCGATTTTGAAGGAAATATCGAAACCGAATATGAACACAGATTTGCTTCACTCGGTATGCCGATTTACAGACTCGAAGCGTATTTGAAATAATCATAACAAAAGCCAAGGCAAAACAGCCTTGGCTTTAATTTTTGTTTATGACCTTTTTGATATTTTGCCGGTTAACATGCAGATTATAAACACCGCAATGTTTGCCGCAACAATCGTTGAGCCTACGGGTGTGCCGTGAAGAATTGCAATCATGATTCCGATAACGGCGCATAAAACGGAAATTACGGCAGAGCTGACTATTACCGAAAGGAAATTCTTGAAAATCCTCATTGCCGAAAGGGCAGGGAAGATAATCAGCGCTGAAATGAGAAGTGCGCCTACAAGATTCATCGCAAGTACGATAACAACCGCAGTAACAACCGCAATAAGTATGTTATATGCCCTGGCATTTGTACCTGTTGCCGATGCAAAGCCTTCGTCAAAGGTTACGGCAAAAATCTTGTGATAAAACAGAACAAAAACAACGATAACTACAAGTGCAAGCAATGCGCAGAGCATAACATCCGTTTCGGAAAGCGTCAGTATCGAGGTTGAGCCGAAAAGTGTTGTGCAGACATCGCCGCTGACATTTGTTGATGCCGAAAAAATATTCAGCAGCAGATAACCGAGAGCAAGCGCTCCGACAGATATCATCGCAATTGCCGCATCGCCCTTGATTTTGGAATTGCCTGTTATTCCGAGAAGAATAACCGCCGCAATTATCGTTATCGGCAGGGTAACGGCCATGGGTGCCATGCCGCATACGGTTGCAACTGCCATTGCACCGAAGGCAACGTGCGAAAGTCCGTCACCAATCATCGAGTATCTCTTAAGTACAAGGCTTACGCCGAGAAGGGCGGCGCAGAGAGCTATGAGCACGCCTGCTATAAGTGCATAACGTACAAACGGATAGCTGAAATAAGAAGTTAAGGTTTCTATTATATTCATTCTTCATGCCCTCCGTCACAAATAAAGCAATGGCAGCCGTCGCTCTTTTGGTAGTCCTCATTTGTTCCGAAAAACAGAGGTTTGTTGCCGATGTGAAGAATATGCGAAGCGAATTCTATGGCGGCATGAATATCGTGGGATACCATAATAACCGTTGTTCCTTCTTTGTTGATATCCGATATCAGACGGTAAAGATTCTTTGTAACAACGGGGTCAAGGCCTGCAACGGGTTCATCAAGCACAAGCAGCTTTTTTGTTGCGCACAGCGCTCTTGCAAGCAATACTCTCTGCTGCTGACCTCCCGATAGCTCTCTGTAACAGCTTGATGCAAGCTCTGTTATTCCAAGTTTTTTCATTATATCATTTGCACGTTTTTTTTGTTCTTTTGAATAAAACGGGCGAAGTCCGCAGCCGTTGAGGCAGCCTGAATAAACTATTTCTTTAACCGAAGCGGGGAAGTCTTTTTGCACGGCGGTCTGCTGCGGCAGATAACCGATTTCCTTTTGCTTTAATCCGTCACCGAATTCGATTTTACCTGCAACAACATTTTTCTGACCGAGCAGGGTTTTCATAAGGGTGCTTTTACCGGAACCGTTTTCGCCGACTATGCAGAGATAATCGCCTTTATTAACCTCAAAATTGAGATCCGAAACTATGGCTTTTCCCTCATATCCGAGTGAAACATCGCTGACTTTAATCAATGCCATCAGTTAAGTGCCTCCTTCAGAATTTCAAGATTGCTTTTCATAATGTCAAGATAATTTGCACCCTGCTCAATATCGGCAGAAGATACCGACTGGCAGGAGTCAAGGGTGAGCTTTTTTGCTCCTGTTTCTTCACAAATCATGTTTGCGATTGAACCGTCAGAGCCTTCGATGATAACAACCGCAGGCAATGCAAGCTCTTTTGTTTTATCAATGAGGAATGCCATGGTCTGAAAGCTTGCTTCGCTCTCCGATGAACAGCCCGAAAATGCAGCGTGATATTCCAGAGAGTAATCTTCAACAAGATAGCGGAAGGGGAAACGGTCAGCAAAAAGAAGGGTGTTTCTTTCTGCCGATTCAATGACCGACTTATATTCATTATCGAGCGAATTTAACGAGTTTATATAATTTTCTGCGTTAGCCTTATATTTCTCTGCATTTGCCGAATCGATTTCACAAATCATATCGCAAAGAGCTTTTGTTATTTCGGCTGAATTGCGAAGAGAAAGCCATATATGCTCATCTCTTTCATGTTCTTCATCGTGATTATGCTCTTCTTTTTCCATGCCTGCAACATAGTCAACCTCATATGTTTCAACCAAATCCATAAGGGCAACTGTTTTGAGAGTGTCTGAATTTGCAGATTTGAGTGCACCCTCGACCCATGCATCGGAAATTCCCCCGATATAAACAAAAAGGTCAGCACTGCCTATTTCGATAATATCAGCCGCAGTCGGCTCATAGCTGTGAAGGTCTGCACCGTCGTCAAGAAGAAGTGTTAAGCCTTCTTCGGTGCCGAGAATATTTTTAATGTAATCATACTGCGGAAATGCCGTGCAGACTATCTTAAGTCCTTCATCATTTGCGATGGTATTGCCGCATGAACACATGAAAATCATGCATAAAGCGGTGCAAAGGATAACTGAAACGAATTTTTTCATTTTATTTCCTCCGTTTTATTTGCAACTGCCGCACTTGCCGAGCAAAACTGTCTGGCTGTCTATCTCAAAAGCGGTGTTTTTCTTTATGTCGTTTTGAATGAGAGCGGAAACGTCGTGGTCAAGATGATAAACCTTTCCGCAGTTGGTGCATTTTATGTGAAGATGTCCCTCACATTTTTCGTTGTTGATAAACTGGTAAACAAAGCTTCTGCTGTTGCCTTTTACGGAGCGGTGAACAAGACCTTCCTCAACCAGCTTTGTCATAAGTCTGTATGCGGTGCTCTGGCTTATTTCATTTTCGCTCATAAGACACACGATTTCTTCAATTGTAAACGCTTTTTCGCAGTTTGACTGCAAAAAGTCAATCAGAGCTTTGCGCTGATGTGTATTATATATTTTCATTTTGTCACCTCAATTTGAGAATAACTCCTAAATTATTATACACATTTGACAACTGATGTCAATATAAAAGGTTGACTTTAAAAAGGTTTTGATATAAAATATTAGCATTAATTAACTTTACGGAGGTATTGAAATGAAAAGATTTGTTTCAATCGCACTTGTGCTGATACTTGCTTTCGGCGCATGTTTCTCACTCTCGGCTTCGGCTGCTGTTGTTTCGCCCCTTAAGTTTGATAATAACGGCGAATTTAAGATTATGCATCTTACCGACTGCCAGGACGATTACCCTGCAGACACAAAAATGCTCAAATTTATTGATGCTGCTCTTAAAAAGTATCAGCCCGATATCGTTGTTCTCGGCGGCGATAATTCCGTAGGTCCTGCTGATATGACCAGAGAAATGAAAGAAAATGCTATCGAAGAGCTTTGCCAGGTTTTTGTTGATAACAAAACATACTTCACTCTTGTTTTCGGTAATCATGACCGTGAGCAGGGCTTTGAAAATGACGAGCTTCTTCCCATGTATCAGTTTTACGGTAAGGGCTATTGCCTTGCATATGACGAGGTTCCTTCACTCCACGGCACAGGTAACCACAACCTTCCCGTTATGAGCTCCGACGGCACAAAGATTAAGTTCAATCTTTGGATGTTCGATACCGGTTCACATTACATCGACGAAAACGGCAATGACCTCGGCTTCTATGACTGCGTAAGAGAAGACCAGATTAAGTGGTATGAGGATACAAGCAAGGCTCTTGAAACTCTTACGGGCGGCAAGGTTCCTTCACTTGCATTCCAGCACATCGTAGTTAAAGAGGTTTTTGATGCACTTTTCCGTGAAACAAGTGTCGAATTGGGCGAATTAACTCCCACTTATGACGGAACAACCTATTCCTTCTTCCCCAAGACAGAAAATGTTCTTGACGGCTTTGTTTTTGAATTCCCTTGCCCCAGCGAAATGAATCACGGTCAGTTTGACGCAATGGTTAACCGTGGCGATGTTCTTGCTGTTTTCTCGGGACATGACCATATCAACAGCTACACAACAGAGCTTGACGGTGTTAAAATCATTAACACTCCCGGCTCAACATATCACTCATACGGCAACGATATAGTAAGAGGTATGAGAATGATTACCGTTAATGAAAATGACCCCTGGAACTTTGAGACAGAGGTTGTAACTGTCAGCCAGTTTGCACTTGATAACAGCGATTTTGCAGAGGATGCAGATATTGATACTGTTACAGCTAAAATCATGCTCGTTCTCGGTGATGTACTTCTTGCTCTCAACGAGGTTACAAAGGGCTTCTCATCTGTGATTACAATGATTTTCGGTTAATCGGGACTGTTTGATGATGCAAAGAATAAAAACTGAATAAAAAGAAGTGGCATACATTGGTATTAACCTTTGTATGCCACTTTTTTTGAGGGTAGGGCGGGGGCTTGCTCCCGCCGAAATTTGGTTATAAGAAGTACACAGTTTCTTACAACTCAATATTATTGTCTGTATCCGTCAAGAAAATCTGCGAGGCTTGTCATTGCCGATTCAAGAGTGGTCAAATCAGGCAGGAAAACGATTCTGAAGTGGTCAGGCTCCTTCCAGTTAAAGCCTGTGCCGCAGGTAACAAGAATCTTTTTTGCTTTGAGCAAGTCAAGCGTGAATTTCTGATCATCGGTAATATTGAATTTTTTTGTGTCGAGCTTCGGGAAAATATAAAATGCAGCTTTAGGCTTGACTGCGGTTACGCCGTCAATTGCGTTGAGAGCTTCATATATATAATTTCTCTGTTCATATATTCTCCCTCCGGGTGAGAGAAGTGCTTCGCCCGTCTGAATTCCGCCGAGTGCAGTCTGAATTATGCTCTGCGCCGGTACGTTTGAGCAAAGACGCATGGATGAAAGCAGATTAAGACCTTCAATATATCCCTTTGCACGGGACTTATCGCCGGCAAGGCACATCCAGCCGCTTCTGTATCCTGCAACCTTGTGTGATTTTGAAAGACCGTTAAAGCTTACCGTAAGCAAATCGGGTGCAAGAGAAGCAAGCGCAATGTGCTTTTCGCCGTCAAGAATAAGGCGGTCATAAATTTCATCAGCAAAAAGAATAAGTCCGTTTTCACGGGCAAGCTGAACAATCTGTACAAGAATTTCTTTTGAATAAAGAGCGCCTGTGGGATTATTCGGATTAATAACAACAATACCCTTTGTGTTGGGTGTTATTTTTTTCTTCATATCGTCAATATCGGGATTCCATTCCGCTTTTTCATCGCAGAGATAATGAACGGCTTTACCGCCTGCAAGGGTTATGGCAGCAGTCCATAAAGGATAATCCGGCATGGGAACGAGAATTTCATCGCCCGTATCAAGCAAGCCTTGCATGGACATCATGATAAGCTCGCTTACGCCGTTTCCCGTATATATGTCATTTACGCCTACGTTGGGAATGCCCTTAAGCTGGCAGTACTGCATAATTGCTTTTCTTGCGGAAAAAAGACCCTTTGAATCGGAGTAGCCTTCGGTTGAACGCAGGTTATAAATCATATCAACAACAACCTCATCCGGTGCATTAAAACCGAAGGGGGCAGGGTTACCGATGTTGAGTTTAAGGATTTCCATACCGTTTGCTTCCATGCGGTTTGCCTCGTCCATAACGGGGCCTCTTATATCGTAGCAGACGTTATCGAGTTTTTTTGATTTTTCAAATATTTTCATAGCTTCTCCTGAAAAAATAACCGTATGCCCAAAAGCATACGGTTATGTCTTTTATTTCTGTGTAACAAAAACGGGTGCATCCGTTATTCCGTGTGCAACTATGTTTGTAAGCTTTTCATTTTCCGCTGCAAGATCATCCGAAATAACGATAGGCTCAAAAAATTCAATTTTGATTCTTCTTCTGAACATCTTATATTTTCCCGTAATTGAGAACGGAACAATCTTCGTATCGGTAACATATGCCATTTTTACCGCTCCGAATTTAAAAGGAGTAACGGTATACTGTTTTTCCGATTTAAGCTTGACTTTTCCTTCGGGGAAAATACCTATAACCTTATCATCCTCGAGAACCTCAACTGCGGATGAAAGTGCAGCCTTGTCCTTCTGACCTCTGTGAACGGGGATAAGACCGAAGGGCTCAAAGAAGGGCTTCCATGGCGGCTCCAAAAGCTCGCTTTTTCCGAGAAAGTGAACAACTCTCTTGGTTGAGCAGGCAACGAGTATGCAGTCCATAAAGTGAGTGTGGTTGCCTGCAAGAATTATTCTGCCTTCCTTGGGAATGAACTCTGCTCCGATGACCGTGGGTTTAAAAATGAATCTGAAAAGCCAATCGAGCTTGTTCCTGTGTTTCAAATATGCTTTCGGTTCGTTCATTTCATATCCTCCAAACGGAATATGTTTTCATAAAAAAGTATACCACTTTAGTTTGAAAAGTCAATAACTGATTATTTGGCAACTTCCGCTTCCTTGTTTTCATTTGCAACGGCAAGCATAAGGCGGATTCTGTTTTCCTGATTAACCTTTGTTGCACCCGGGTCGTAGTCAATGGGTACAATGTTTGACTGCGGATACATTTCTTTGAGCTTTCTTATCATGCCTTTTCCTACGATATGATTGGGAAGGCATCCGAAAGGCTGTGCGCATACGATATTGCCGTAGCCGCTTTCAATAAGCTCCATCATTTCAGCGGTAAGAAGCCAGCCTTCGCCCATTTTGCAACCGGGACCTATGATTTTTGTGCACATTTCTTTTATGTGCGCATAGGGTGCGGGTACAGTGAAATTGCCGTAAGCCGCAGCGGCGTCGTTGAGATTTTTTTCGGTTTTTGCAAGGTACCACATGGCAATCTGCATTGCAATTTTCTTGAAGGGATTACCTCCGTAAAGCTTTATATCTTCGAGTCTGTTATCAACTTTGAAATTGATAAAGCCCAAAAGACCGGGGACCATAACCTCGCAATCCTGATTGAAAAGAAATTCTTCAAGATGGTTATTGGCAAGAGGTGAATATTTAACATAAATTTCGCCAACAACGCCGACCTTCGTTTTTTTGATATTCTTAACCGGAATTTCTGCAAAGGATTTAGTGATTTTGGGCAGTGTTTTATTTATTTCAAAGAAAGAATAGCCTTTACCCCTTTGAAAATCTGCACTTATATCGTCAATCCATTTCTGTGTAAGCTTCTTTGCATCACCCTCATTAACCTCATAAGGCTCAACCTGATTTTTGAGGAGCATGATAAGGTCGCCGTAAATAACGGATGAGAGCATCTTGAGAGCCATAGAAAGCCTGATTTTAAAGCCGCTGTTCTTTTCAAGACCCGAAAGATTAAGAGAAATAACCGGTACCTGAGGATAGCCTGCCTTTTTAAGCGCTTTTCTGAGAAGATGAATATAGTTTGAAGCTCTGCAGCCACCGCCCGACTGTGTGATCATAAGAGCGGTCTTGTCGGGGTCATATTTACCCGTGTTGAGAGCGTCTATAAGCTGACCGATAACGAGAAGAGCGGGATAGCATGTATCGTTATGAACATACTTAAGACCTTCGTCAACAACCGTTCTGCCGTCATTTTTGAGAAGCTCAACCTTGTAGCCGTACTGACCGAAAACATTAATCAGAAGTGAAAAATGAATGTCGAGCATATTGGGTGCAAGGATTGTATAGTCCATCATGTCTTTGGTAAATTCAATCCTGTCCGTGTCTGTTTTCTTCTTCATTTTTTCGCCTCCTTATCTTCCCGTAGCGGCAAACAGGCTTCTGAGTCTGATTTTAACCGCACCGGGGTTTGAAATTTCGTCTATTTTTATCTGTGTATAAATCTTGCCGTCTTTTTCGAGGATTGTTCTCATTTCGTCGGTTGTAATAGCATCAACGCCGCAGCCGAAGGAAACAAGCTGAACAACATTCAGGTCCTTATCGTTTGCCTTTGCAACATATTTTGCGGCGGCATAAAGCCTTGAATGGTAGGTCCACTGATTGAGAACGGTGGTCGGGAATTTCTCGACAAGGGGACTTACGCTGTCCTCGGTAATAACCGTTGCACCGCATTCGCATATAAGCTTGTCTATGCCGTGATTGATTTCTTCGTCGAGGTGATAGGGTCTGCCGCAAAGAACGATAACGGGTCTGTCATTTTTCTTTGCTTCTTTCATGTATTCCATGCCCTTTACATGGATTTTATTCATGAACGTATAGTATTCGTCATATGCCTTTTTAGTTGCCGCTGTAACTTCGGCGAGGCTTATTCCGATGAAATACTTTGAAAGAATTATGTGGATTTTTTTAACGAAATCCTTTGGTCTGTGAAGTCCTACATAATCGCTCATGAAGTTTATACCTTTGAGTCTGCCGACATTTGAACGGATAACCTCAGGATAGTATGCAACAACAGGGCAGTTATAGTTATTGTCGCCGAGATTTTCGTCAAGGTTATAGGACATGCAGGGATAGAAAATGTTTTCAACACCCTGATTGAGAAGCGATTCGATATGTCCGTGAAGGAGCTTGGCAGGGTAGCATACCGTGTCTGAAGGAATGGTGTGCTGACCGAGAACATAAAGCTCTCTTGTTGATTTTTCGGAGAGAGCAATTCCGAAACCGAGCTCCGTGAAGAATTTATGCCAGAAGGGGAGAAGCTCAAACATATTAAGCCCCATGGGCAGACCGATAACGGGTCTTTTGCCGGTTACGGGTTTGTATTCCGCAAGAAGCTGACGCTTATAGTCAAACATGTTGTCGCCGCTGTTGATGTTTGATTTTGCGAGAGGCTTGCTGCATCGGTTTCCGCCTATAAAGCTTCTGCCTGAGCTGAATGTGTTAACGGTAAGGCGGCAGTTGTTGCTGCATTTTCCGCATGTTACTGCCTTAACTTTATGTTCAAAGGTTTCAAGCTCTTCAGCGGTGATTATTGTGCTCTTTTCGGGCATTCTGTCCATTGCGTAAAGAGCTGCGCCGTATGCACCCATGATGCCTGAAATAACGGGACGAACAACATTTCTGCCGATTTCCTGCTCGAATGCACGAAGCACGGCGTCATTGAGGAATGTGCCGCCCTGAACAACTATGTTTTTACCGAGTTCATCAGCACTTGCGGCCCTGATAACCTTATAAATTGCGTTCTTGACAACGCTAATCGAAAGACCTGCCGAAATATTTTCAATTGATGCGCCGTCCTTCTGAGCCTGCTTGACGGAGGAATTCATAAAAACTGTGCAGCGTGAACCGAGATCAACGGGTCTGTCGGCAAAAAGACCGAGCTTTGAGAATTTATCAATGTCATATCCCCATGCAGCAGCAAAGGTCTGCAGGAAAGAACCGCAGCCCGAGGAGCATGCCTCATTGAGGAAAATATTATCGATAGCGTTGTTTCTGATTTTAAAGCACTTGATGTCCTGACCACCGATATCAATAATGAAGTCAACATCGGGCTTGAATTTCTTTGCGGCGGTGAAATGTGCAACGGTTTCAACAAGACCGATATCAATTCCGAATGCATTCTTGATGATATCTTCACCGTAACCCGTAACTGCACTTGAAGCAACAACCGCATCGGGATATTCCTTGTAGAAATCAATAAGGAATTGCTTTATAAGTGAAACCGGGTCGCCGTTGTTTGGTATGTATCGGCTGCAAACGATTTTGCCGTCTTTGTTTATAACGGCAGCCTTTACGGTTGTTGAACCTGCATCAATACCCATGCAGACTTTTTCGCCCTTACTGATTTTGCAGTTTTCTTCAACCGATGCTTTTGCGTGACGTTCAGAAAAGTCCTTATATTCTTTTTCATCTGCAAAGAGGGGAGTTGCGCCGAGATATTCGCCGCTTTCTTTGGAATTCTTTATCTTTTCGGTAACATCCTTAATATCTATTTCGTTTCCTTCGGAAGAGAATGCAGCGCCGAGCGCAACAAAATAAAGACCGTTTTCAGGACATACACCCTTAACGCCGAGACCTTTATCAAATGCCTCACGAAGCTGTGAGAGGAAATAAAGAGGTCCGCCGAGGTAAACAACATTGCCCTCAATTTTTCTTCCCTGTGAAAGACCTGCAACGGTCTGGTTGACAACGGCAGTAAAGATGCTTGCGGCAATATCGTTTTTTCTTGCGCCCTGATTAAGAAGGGGCTGGATATCCGATTTTGCAAAAACGCCGCATCTTGAGGCTATTGAATAAATTTTCTCATGGCTTTCTGCAAGAGCGTTCATGTCAGTAGGAGTAACGTTAAGAAGCGAAGCCATCTGGTCGATGAATGCGCCTGTACCGCCTGCACATGAGCCGTTCATTCTTACTTCAACACCGTTTGTGAAGAAAAGAATTTTTGCATCCTCGCCGCCGAGCTCTATAACGGCATCTGTGCCGGGAAGGAGCTTTGAAACGCTGATTCTCGATGCATAAACCTCCTGAATGAATTCAAGACCGAGTGCATTTGCAAATCCCATACCTGCCGAACCCGAAACAGTGAGAGATGCTTTTGCAAATTCGGGATTGAGCTTTACTATTTCCGAAAGCATTTCAGCACTTTTTTCGGCAATTTTTGAATAATGTCTTTCGTAAGCTTTATACTTTATATTATTATCATTGTCGATTGCAACGCATTTGAGAGTTGTTGAACCGACGTCCATACCTATTCTCATATTATATTTCTCCTGATTTACTTTACGCATCTTTGCGGGCTTCATCCGCAGGAATTCCGAGGCTTTCAAGCATAAGAGCTTCAATTTCGTCATGAAGCTTCTGGTTTGCTTCTTCGATTGTCATATCTCCGACTTTGAAGGGCTTTCCGAATATTACTTTCAGATCCTTGCTGCGGAATTTGTATTCACCCGTAAGACCGAACGGCACGATATAAGCATCCGTCTTTTTTGCCATTGAAACGGCGCCGTGCTTGAGGGGAAGCATGAAGGCATCTGTTTTGTTCCTTGTTCCTTCGGGAAAGATTCCGATTGCACCGTCATCCTTAAGAACGGTAAGCGCAGATTTTGCGCTTGAAAAATCCTTTCTCGAACGGTCAACGGGAATGCAGCCGACAAGTCTGAAAAAGGGAGCAAGCTTTCCTTCAAAATATTCTTTTTTGGCCATATAATGAATAACTCTTTTTGTTGCCATAATCGTAAGGCATTGGTCAAAAACATGCTTGTGATTTCCTGCAATTATTATTGCGCCGTCATCGGGAATATTTTCAGCACCGATGATTTGGGGGTTATAATAAAGCTGAAACAAGGGTCGCATTATAGGGGTTAAAACTTTATAGCCCGTTTCTCTGTTTTCGGGTTTCTTCATTTTGTAACACCTGCTTTCGTCAATTCATCCGAAACTGTTTTCATAAGCTTTTCGTTAGCTTCTTCAAGGTTATCGGAAACCGTAATCGGCTCCATAAACTGAATTTTTATATTTCTTTCAAAAGGCTTGTATTTGCCTGTGATAGCAAAGGGGATAATGGGTGTGCGTGTATCTCTTGCCATTTTTACAGCGCCGTATTTAAAAGGCATAATAATGTCTTCCGTTCTGTTTATTGTTCCTTCAGGGAAAATACCGATGAGCTTTTCATCATTAAGGTATTTAACCGCTGTTTCAAGAGCGGCCTTATCCTTTGTACGGCGATTTACGGGAATGATTCCCATGTTCTTGAAGATTATCTTCAAGGGACCTCTCATAAGCTCATCCTTTGCGAGGTAATGAACGCATCTGTCGGTTGCACAGCCTACAAGTATGCAGTCAAAATAGTTTGTGTGGTTGCCTGCGAGGATAATTCTGCCTGTCTGAGGTATGTAGCGTTTACCTATAACAGTCGGCTTATAGATTGCCTTAAAAATTGCCGAGAGGGGTCGTCTTATAATTCTGTAAAGAAAAGGTTCTTTCATCGTTTGTCCTCCGTTTGGTATATTTATACAAAAATATCTTTTGTTTTTTGACATAAAAGCCCTCATAAATAAAAAAGACGAAACCTTCCGGTTTCGTCTTTGAAATGCACTATGAAGTTAAAATGTATTTGTTGATTTTTCTTTTATTACTGCAGTGATTTTGAATTTTCCGCTCTTGATTTTGTTGAGCGTGCTGTATCGAGCACAGTTTTTTATGATTTGCTGTTTAACCGATTCTTCAACATCAACGCAGCTCATAACTCCTTTATATTCGTTGATATGGCGGTTATTCGGTTTCATTCAAATCCTTCCTTTCAAGCTCAAATTTCAGCATTTTTCTGCCGTATTGCAGCCTTTTTCGAACTGCAACGGGTGAAATGTTGGTTATGTCAGCAATTTCATTTGCCTTATAACCCTCGATATAATATAAATCAAGCACGATTTTGTATTTGGCCGGCAGCCGCATAATCAGCTCGAAAATATCTCTGTCATCATCGCTTATTCCGATGTTGCGAAGCTCATCAAGATTTTCAACTGCATGGCGCTGATTGAATCTTGCCATGTTTTTGCTGATGTTGGTTGCAACCTTGATAAGCCATGCTTTTTCATGCTCGGAATCTTTAAAAAGCGGAGCTTTTGTCATATATCGCAGGAAGGTTTCCTGCAAGGCATCTTCGGCGTCATGTTTGTTGCAAAGAATGCCGTAGCAGATGCGAAAGAGCATCTGACTGTATTTTTCAACCGCATATTCAATGTGGCGTAATTCGTTATTGTAATGAGCGGTAACTGCACACACAGTAACCCACCTCCCAAAAGGGCATAACTATACCTCTTATAATATAAAACACTTGTATAATTCAAAATGTGATATTTATTTTGTGAATAATTTGTAAACTTATTCAGAGATGATTTATATTTTAACTTTAACATTTTTTCTTGAAATAAACAAGCATTTTTTATTTATAAGTTGAAATATTATGGCGGTTATGATATAATCCGTAGTATGGAAAAGAAATCAAATAATAAAATACTTAAGCAAATCGAAGGCGGACTTATCGTTTCCTGCCAAGCCCTGTCAACAGAGCCGTTGTATGACAGCTACATAATGAGCAAAATGGCTTATGCCGCATTCCTCGGCGGTGCCGTGGGAATAAGGGCAAATACTGTTGTTGACATTCTGGCTATCAGAGAAAGAGTCAGCCTGCCGATTATCGGAATCATCAAGGAAGTGTATGACGACAGCGATGTTTACATCACTCCCACTATGAAAGAGGTTGATGCTCTTGTTGAGATTGGCTGCGATATCATTGCGGTTGATGCAACAAACAGATTGAGACCGAACGGCGTAACCTTTGAGGAATTCTTCAAAGAAGTGCGTGCGAAGTATCCTGACCAGCTCTTTATGGCGGATACCTCATGCTTTGAAGAAGGCAAAAAGGCTCTTGAGCTCGGATTTGACCTTCTCGGAACAACCATGAGCGGCTATACGCCTTACACAAAAGGCACATCTCTGCCCGATTTCACTCTTATGAAGCGTTATAAGGAAGAACTCGGTGCAACTGTTATTGCTGAGGGCGGTATATGGGCACCCGATGAGCTTGTTAAGGCGTTTGAATGCGGTGCGCATGCTGCTGTGGTCGGGACTGCTATAACAAGACCCATGGATATTACCAAGCGTTTTGTCAAGGCTCTTGAGGATTCAAAAAAATAATGCAGGACTGGAGCTTAAGCTCTTTCCGATAAGACAGCATAGCAGAAACAGTTAAACGGTAAGACAGAAAAATATTTGCGGAACAGTACTGACTGCACGCTGTTATCAGATATATTTCAAACAAAATCAGCAGGCAACATCCATTGCGGATGTTACCTGCTTTTCTCATTTGTGTTTATTTTTGATTTTCCTTGTGAGCAACAGTATTCCCGTTCGGTATTACAAAGACTCTTTCAGCACAAACAAACTCCGACCCGAAGTATAAGTATAAAGTACGGCAGAGAATGAAGATAATCTTCGTAAAGGTTGTTTTCAAGCAAGTTACAATCATCTAATAACAGAATAGCAATACTTTTAGGATTATTATACAAAAAATATTTACTTTTCAAAAAAATAATGGTAATATAGAATAAAACAGCATTTGGGTTTAGACACAATCTGCGGAAAGAGGTAATGTTATGAAAAAAACTGTTAAAGCTCTCATCTCTTTGGTTTTATGTTATTGTCTGATGATGCCTGCAGCTGCATTAGCTGCAGATAACGAAGAGTCCTATGATTCTGTTGCAGAATATGTTGCTGCCGTTCAGGCAGACAGCGAAGAAAAAGGTGATTCTTCACAGTTTAAAACTATGTTTTCGAAAGTTATTAACGGGTTAAGCAACTTTGTTATAAATGATATTCTTGGTACGGCACTTAATCTGATTATTCCCGATTCAGCCGCAGTTGCCGATTTTGAGGATTTTGATATTGACCAATATGATAATTTCTATGCAGGCATGGAAACATTTATTGATGAGCCTCAGGGTGAAAAAATCTGGAGTCTCGGGTACGGCAAGGCATCTATTCTCCCTGCTGATTTCGGAACAAAGGAATATGCAAAGGGAGCATACCTTCCCTATGTTTTCGGTGATTCGATGTACAAGGATGATGACGGCAATGAAGAGGACCTTATGGCAAGAGCAATTGTTATGAATGATGGCTCGGGCAGGGGTAATGTTGTGTTTATTTCGCTTGATGCCATGGGTTTTGCAAATGCAGATGTAAGGCTCGTCCGTGAAGCACTTAAAGATATTGCACAGCAGTATAATATCGTAAGCATCAACGTTTCCTGCACTCATATTCATACAGGCATCGATTCTCAAGGTGTATGGACAGACCCCATCGGCTGTATATCCAACAATATTTTCAGCGTTTTCACCGGTAATGTAAAATACGGCGTTGAGCGTTCGTTTATTGAATCTGTTGTTGCAGGCTCGAAGAAGGCTGTTGAAGATGCCCTTGCGGATATGACAACAGGCAAGCTTTATTATTCACAGACTGATATCAAGGATTATGTTTATGACAGAACAGCTCCGATTGCACTTGACACAAATCTGTACAAGCTGGAATTTGTTCCTATTGATACAGAAAAAACTCCCACTATCGTCGCAACCTTCGGCTGCCATCCCGAATCGTCAAGCTATGACTGGGCAAGTGCCGACCCTGATAAAGCAATTTCCTTTGACAGAAAGTTTACGTCAGACTTTATCTGGTACACGGAAAAGCTTATAAATTCCGCAGGATACAACTTCATTTTCATCCAGGGTAATGTTTCTACAGTTACTTCAGCAAGAGGTTTAACAGGCGACGGCGTTGACAATTCTTCCGAAAGTGCTCACTACACAGCCGTTCGCTACGGATATGAGATTGGTTATCTGCTTTTGGGTATGAATATGAACGAGGCTCAGAGAATTGAGCTCAACGAAGCAACCGGTGATAAGCTTGACATTGCGCTTTATAACGGTCAGCCAAAATACAGCGTGTGGTACGAAGGTCTTGAAACTGTAGAAGCAAAAGAGGTCAAACCCGTTTTGAATATTCAGCTCAGACAGTTCACAGTCAGAATCGACAACAATATTATTGCTCTTCTCGGCAAAACATCCGTTGCCGATAACTTTGTTTTAAAGGATAATTGGGGCAGATATTATACCGTTTCCGAAGTCGGATATCTTGAAATAGGCGACAATATGAAGGTTTATATGAGCCCCGGCGAAACCTTCGGCGAGCTTCTTCTCGGCGGCAGCGGTGCAAACGGCTTTGATTATGCTCCCATAAGAGAATACACCGGTGAAGATATCATCATTATGGACCTTATGAACGATGCTGCAGGCTATGTTGCAAACCC
>CAZJOH010000019.1:0-4201 GCA_964547575.1 uncultured Clostridium sp. | reverse complement strand
TATCCCGAATATAAATTCAATTTCGAAGGCAGTTACAGATACGAGCTTATCAAGGAATATTATCCCGAAGAATTTGAGAAAATAAAAAAATATGTAAATGATGGCAGGTGGAATCCCTGCGGAGCATGTTACGAAAACGGAGATGTCAATATTCCGTCACCCGAAGCTCTTATCAGAAATATTCTTTACGGCAACAGTTTTTTTAAAAACGAATTCGGCATAGAATCAAACGATATCTTTTTGCCCGACTGCTTTGGCTTCGGAAAAGCCTTGCCTTCTGTTGCTGCCCATTCCGGACTTACGGGTTTTTCTACAGGAAAGCTTTTTTGGGGATGTTCTGTTGAGGTTCCGTTTGATGTCGGCAGATGGACAGGCCCCGACGGAAAGGGAATCTGGGCTTCGCTTATGCCGTTTTCCTACACAACGGCTTTCGGAAAAATGAGCAAAGCACGCAGGGTTCTGGAAAAACTTGAAAACAACAAAAAGAAAAACCTGCCCGATTTCACTTTTGCATACCACGGAATCGGTGACAGAGGAGGCTCACCGCATAAATCTTCTGTAAAAAATGTGGTCAAGGCGCAGAGAAATAACCCTGAATCCGATACAGAGGTGTACTCGGCGACAACCAAGGAATTTTTTGATATGCTTGAAGCGATGCCGGAAGAATCAAAAAATGCAATGCCCGATTATGACGGTGAATTTTTGCTTACCGCACACGGTGCGGGCAGCTACACGTCAAGAACCGTTACCAAGCGATGGAACAGAAGATGTGAGCTTCTTGCTGATGCCGCTGAAAGATACTCATGTGCGGCTTTTGTAAACGGTTTTTCGGATTATCCGCAGTATGGTTTGGATAGTGCATGGAAAAGGGTGATTGCACATCATTTTCACGATGATATAACCGGAACCTCCTTTGAGGAATGTTACAAAAGAAGCCACAATGATTATATTCAGGCGATGAACACATTTTCGGAGGAATATACTGCTGCTTGTAAAGCTGTTTCGGAACACCTTGACACTTCATTTGTCAAAGGCTTTCCCGTTATAGTTTCAAATCCTCTGCAGACTGCATCTTCACGAAAAGAAGCAGTCAGCGTTACCTTGAAAAGCGATATCAAAATTTTCAGAGTGTTTGATAAAAACGGTGCAGAAGTACCCTCACAGACAAAAGTATTATCCGACAGCGAAAGAGAGGTTACTTTTTTGGCGGAGGTTTCTTCCTGCGGTCTTGCTGTTTATGATTTGCGTGAATCAACGGAAGAAAGCACATTTTTTACCGAATTAAAAGTAAGCGGAAGATGTATTGAAAATAAACATCTCAGAGTTAAGATTGATGAGAACGGCGATATCGGCAGTGTTTTCGATAAAAGGCTTGGCAGGGAACTTTTATGCAAGCCTGTAAGACTTGGCATCCTTAATAATGTTCACGGTTTTGACTGGCCTGCATGGGAAATTAAATACGAGGATTTGTGCGAAAAACCTTATATGTATGTGCGAAACCCCGAAATAAAAATCAGGGACAGCGGTGCAGTTTTCTGCTCCGTTGAGATAATCAGGTTTGCAGGTAAATCAAAATTCACGCAAATTATTTCCCTTGACTGTGAAAGCGAATATGTTTCTGTTTACAATGAAACGGACTGGCGTGAAGAAGCATCGCTGTTGAAAGCCGAATTTTCGTTTGCAGCTGAAAACGATAATGCAAGCTACGACATAGGTATCGGCTACACAAATCGAAGGACAAACACAAAAAATCTTTATGAAGTGCCTGCGCAGAAATGGGCAGACATCACCGATGAAACCAAAGGCTTCGGTGTTTCGGTTTTCAGTGATTCAAGGACAGGTTGGGATAAGCCTGATAAATCAACATTGAGGCTTACCTTAATTCACACACCCATGTCAAATTACCGCTGGGAATGCTCTCAGCACATTATGGACATGGGACTGAACCGTTACTCCTTTGCGATAATGGGTCACAGCGGCAAGCCTGAAAATGTTACCGCTTACGCTGATGCTTTTTGTCAGCCCATGCACACCTTTATTACCGATAAACATGAAGGTAATCTCGGAAAGGATTATTCATTTGTTCGGTTGAATGACGATAAGGTAAGAATCACCGCCGTTAAAAAAGCGCATGAATCCGATCGGATTATTTTTCGCATTGCGGAATGCTCCGGTAATGACATTTACGGAACGGAAGCGGTTTTTTCAAAGCCGATATGTGAAGCGTATGAGGTGCAGGGAGATGAAACCGTACTTAATAAAATACACGTGAAGGACGGTATACTTCGATTTGACATAAAGCATAATGAAATCAAAAGTTTTGCTCTGGTTTTTAATAAGGCAAAAAGAGCAAATTCCGACGGAGAAGTTATTTCCCTGAATTATAATGCCGCAGGTATCACTGCAGACGGTGAATGCCGTAAATCCGAACTTAAAGGCGGTGTTTCTCTTCCACGTGAACTGATTCCCGAAAATCTGTTATTTGCAGGAGTTGAATATTCATTTGCTTCGGGTATTGAAAACTGTCTGGTATGCGACGGCAGCGATATATGTGTCGGTAACGGGTATAAGAGTTTACATCTGCTTCTCGCTTCACTTAACGGGGATAAAACCGTTAAGTTTGAATGCGGAGAAAAGTCAACCGAGGTAAAGCTGCCTGACTGTTTTGAAGCACTCGGCCATTGGGACCTTGTGCAGTCGAAAGAAGCAGGCTATATAAAGCCTGTTCCTCAGGCGCTGACTTTATCACACACTCACGGCAAAAACGGCAATTTAATTGCAAAGCAGCTTTATATTTTTCATGCCGAAATACCTCTTAACGGCAAAAATTCAATAAAGCTTCCCGATGATGAGAATGTTGTGATATTTGCAGCATCGGCTGTTAAAAACGGTTCAGCCTTTATTAAGGGCGATGCTCATTTTGATAAACTTGCAAAGCGGAAATTCGACTATGAGTTTTCGGATTATGCAATAAAGCGTATGAAGCCGAATGCTGCTGAATGTATACTTGATAAATTCTTTGACAGAACCAACAGCGTAAATATAAAAGCAGGGGAGTTCTATAATAAATACGCTCTCAACGAGCTTTATTATATTCTGAGAAATTTAAGCAACAAGTTTAATTACGAAAAGAATGTCAAAAAGCTGACAGACATCCGTAAAATCGATAACTGAAAAAGGAGAGAATCAATATGAAAAAAGAGATTAAAAAAGTTATTTCCGTTCTTCTGGCAATCACTCTGTTGTTTACGGGCACAACAGTTGCGTATGCTTCTTCCGAAGCATCGGCAGCTGATAACAGTGCAATCATTGCTGCTTCAGATGCGATAAACAGCCTGCTTAATGCCGTGTTCAAAGGCTTCGGCGCTCTTTTTCCAAAGGATTTTGAAACGGTTGAAGAATACTATGCGGGCGAAAGTGAAAATTTCTATGAAGGCACTCAGGCTTTCCTTGATGAACCTGCATCGGGTGCAAGATGGCAGCTTGGTTTCGGAAAGGAAAGCATAGTTCCCGAAAATTTGAAAAACGGAACAAAAGAGTATTATACCGGCGGTTACTTTACCCAGAAGATTAACGGCGTTTTTGATGACCAGAGCGTAAACGCAATAGCAATCAGTGATAATTCAGGCAGAGGTACGGTTGTTATGGCGGCAATTGACGGCGTCGGTGTTAATAATGCTGATATACGCACAATGAGAGCAGAGGCTGAACGCAAGCTTGAAGAAAAAGGTGTAACGAGCGATATTGTGGCTATTAATATTAACAGCACGCATTGTCACACGGTTATTGATACTCAGGGCTTCGGTCTTGCACTTGTTCCGAAGGTATTTCAAAACATTTTTTCATTCCTGCCTTTTGTTGATAAAACAAGAAGCATTGATTCAGAGTTTTACGATTATATGATTGACGGTGTATCCGATGCCATAGTTGAAGCATACCTTAATATGGAGTCGGGTGAGCTTTACTATTTTGAAACCGTCGGTATAGGCAGAAGCGAAAGAAACGGCAATTATCCCGACGACGAATATGATTATCTTTATAACAAGAGATATAACAAAGAGGGCTACCAGCATGTAATTGCCTGCTTCAAATTTGTTCCCGACAATGCTGAGTCAGTTCCTACCGTATTTGCAAACCTTGGCGGACATCCTACCACAATCAGCAGAGATACCGAGCTGCTTTCAGCTGACTATCCTCATTA
>CAZJOH010000018.1:16854-32126 GCA_964547575.1 uncultured Clostridium sp. | reverse complement strand
GACCTGCTCATTTTTACCTCCTAAAGCTTTTTTACTAAATTATATGAGCAAGTCCCGGTTTTATGACACAAAAAGACGGCTGTTCAGAAACAGCCGTCTTAGTTTATAGCTTCTCAACCTTGGCAAAGTTTGCCATTATTTTCTTTGTACCTGAATTTGCAAAAGCGATTTCAAGCAATGTGTCGTTACCCATGGGCTTTGCACCTAAAATAACGCCTTCTCCGTATGCTTTATGTTTAACTGTATCACCGACATTGAAAACAGTTATATTCTTTGAGGGCGCTGTATGTGTAGGTGCGGAAGTGAAACCTCTTGAAGGTGACTGAGGCTTCGAAGAAGCAGAACCGATGCTCTCCTTTGAAATTGTTTTAATTGTTTCACCGGTAATATCAAGAAGTGAATCGGGAATTTCACGGATGAAGCGAGAAGGCTGATTAAACCTTGTTTGTCCGAACAACATTCTTTGCTTTGCACGAGTTATATAAAGCTTTTTCTTTGCTCTTGTTACAGCAACATAAGCCAATCTGCGTTCTTCTTCGATTTCCGCATCTCCGCCCATAGAAGACATATCCGAAGGGAAAATAGATTCTTCCATACCGATTAAATAAACGACCGGAAATTCGAGACCCTTTGCAGCGTGTATTGTCATCATAACAACTGTTTCTGCTTCAGCATTATAATTGTCGATGTCTGTCATCAATGCAACTTCCTGAAGGAAATCATTAAGTGTAGGTTCATCATTTTCGCGTGTAAAACGTAACAAGTTGTTGGATAATTCCTCAAGGTTTGCAAGTCTGTCTTCTTTTGTTTCCGGGTCAAGAGAAAGCGATGCAATATATCCTGATTCATTAATCACTTTTTTGAAAAGCTCGGATAATTCAAGTGAATCAATATCCTCGATAAAACTTTCGATCATTTTTCCGAATTCAATCATTTTCTTTGCGCTTCTGCTGAGTCGCGGAAATTGATCAGCTGACTTAATGACCTCAAAAAGACTGATACCAAGACCTTCAGCAATTTCAAGTGCAGAAGATACAGACGAATCACCTATTCCCCTCTTTGGAACATTAATTATTCTTTGGAGTCTTACGGTATCGTTTGGATTTGCAATAACGCTTAAATAAGCAAGTGCATCCTTGATTTCTTTACGGTCATAGAATTTGTGACCGCCAATCAGTCTGTAAGGAATACCCATTCTTACAAATGCCTGCTCAACAAGGTTAGACTGCGAGTTCATTCTGTAGAGAACGGCAAAATCGCTGTATTTAGCACCGTTTCGAATGCCATCAAGAACCTTGTCTGCAACGAAAATTCCTTCATCACGGTCAGAATATGCTGTATGATAGTTTATTAAATCGCCTTTTCCGTTATCAGTCCAAAGATTCTTGCCTTTTCTGTTTTCATTATGAGCAATAATTTTATTTGCAGCATCAAGAATATTCTGAGTAGAACGATAGTTTTGTTCAAGACGAATAACTTTTGCATTTGAATATTGATGTTCAAAGCTTAAAATATTTTCTATTGTTGCACCACGGAATTTATAAATACTCTGATCATCATCGCCGACAACGCATATGTTTTTATATCCGCCTGCAAGAAGTGATGTGAGTAAATACTGAGCATGGTTGGTATCCTGATACTCATCAACCATTATATATTTAAATTTACGCTGATAATACTCAAGTACCTCCGAGTTGTTCTGTAGTAAACGAACAGTGTTAACGATAATATCATCAAAATCCATTGCATCCGCATCCTTGAGACGCTTTTGGTACATTTCATAAACAGAGCCGATATTTCTCTTTCGAAAATCAACATAGTTTTCTTTTATGTATTCCGAAGGAGAAATCAGCATATCTTTTGCGCTGCTTATTGCTGAAAGTACGCTCTTGGGAGTGATAATATTTTCGCTTAATCCAAGCTGTTTAATACAGTCTTTTATAACACGTTTGCTGTCATCAGTATCATAGATTGTAAAATTAGAAGAATAACCGATATAGTCAGCATTTCTTCTTAAAATTCGAACACAACTGGAATGAAATGTGCTGGCCCAGATATCACGGGCTGCTTCACCAAGCATTTTTTCAAGACGTTCCTTGAGTTCGCCTGCTGCTTTATTGGTAAATGTAATTGCAAGTATTTCCCATGGTCTTGCAGCATCTACCTGAAGCAGAGGCTCAATATCAAAAACATCATCAATAATATCATCTGCGGCAGCACGCATAAGTGCAAGCTCGCTTTCGTTTGGTTCATAAGGGTAACTTTCACTATAATAAGCTTTGCCGTATTTCATTATGTTAGCTATACGGTTAACAAGAACGGTTGTTTTACCGCTTCCTGCTCCAGCAAGCACCAAAAGCGGTCCCTCTGTTGAGAGAACCGCTTTCTTTTGCATATCGTTGAGATTTTTAAAATCTCTTTCAATTATTTTTTTGCGAAGGGTAAAAAATTCATTAGAAATCATTTGTTACCTCAGATTGAAATTTCATGAGCAATTTTATAAAGCTCGCTGTTAACAGTGCGTTCCAAGCTGAGTGCTTCATAAATATCATAATCAATAATATGATCATCCTTTTGAACAACAACTCTGTTACCGATACCTTCCATAAGAAGCTGAACAGCCTTATAACCCATCTGGCTTGCAGCAACTCTGTCACGAACTGTAGGAGAACCGCCTCTCTGAACATGTCCAAGAATTACAGCTCTGGATTCAACGCCACATTCCTTTTCGATTTTTCTTGCAAGCTCTTCAACGCCGCCGATTCCTTCAGCAACCATAACAATAAAATGCTTTTTATCGGTCTTTTGTGTTCTTCTGATTCTTTCAATAACATGCTTTTCTATATCTGACTGAATCTCAGGAATAACTATAGCAGTTGCACCAACAGCAATACCTGCGTTAAGTGTAAGGTCGCCGCATCTGTTACCCATAACCTCTACAACAATACAACGGCTGTGTGATTCAACAGTATCTCTTACTCTGTCTACCATCTGCATAACAGTGTTAAGACATGTATCATAGCCGATTGTATAATCGGAAGAAACAATATCGTTATCAATTGTACCGGGAACACCAATGCAGGGAATTCCTCTGAGTGAAAGATCACGTGCGCCTCTGAATGAGCCGTCACCGCCGATTACAACAATACCTTCGATACCGAATTTCTTGCAAGTGTCGATAGCCTGCTGCATACCTGATTCTTCTCTGAAGGCCTTACATCTTGCTGAATAAAGCATAGTGCCGCCTCTGTGGATAATATCGGAAACACTTCTGATATTAAGCTCACGAAGGTCGCCTTCAATAAGACCCTGATAGCCTCTGTTGATTCCGTATACTTTAATTCCGTTTTCACATGCGGTTCTGACTACTGCACGAATTGCAGCGTTCATGCCGGGGGCGTCACCGCCGCTTGTTAAAACGCCGATAGTTTTCATAATAATTACTCTCCTTGAAAAATGTTCAAGCAATATAATACACTTTTTATAACATAATGTCAATGAAATAAACATTTTTTGCTAAATTTTTCGAATGATTTCAAGCATATTATTTGCATTATTTATTATAAATCACATTAGATTCACCAAGGATTTTGCGAAGCTCTCTGAGAAGTACATCATTAACATCAATTCCGTGCATTATCGGATTGCGTTTATATTCTTTCTTATCATTAAAATAATAATACAAAGGTGTATTTCCGTCAAAAATTGTGAGAAGCTTTCGGCAGCATTCAATCTGCGGAGAATCAGCAGTATCAAATCGTAAAAATAATCCTTTTGCTTTCTTTTTCTCTGTTTTAACATTGGAAAGAGATGCATCGGAAGGACAAATTTCAACGGTTTCACATACAATCTTTGTATCCTCATCCTCACGCATACTGATTCTGCCATGAACGAGAAGAATGTTACCCTCAAAGAACATGGAAGGCTTTTCCATTAATGTTTTCGGGAAAACAATAACCTCAATACCGCCCGTAGTATCTTCGAGAGTTAAGAATGCCATTGTAGAATCATTCTTTGTAATTTTCTTTTTAACCGACCCTATAAGTCCAAGTAAAAGAACACGGTCATTATCTTTATATTTATTAGATTCTGTGTCAAGAATGTCGCTTATCCGTGCACATTTAAGTTTTTGTGCAATATTCTGATATTTAATCATCGGATGACCTGAAAGATACATTCCTGCAACTTCTTTTTCATATCGAAGCAGTAAATCGGGAGTGAATTCTTCTGCATCAGGATAAATAAAAACAGAAGCAGGTATATATTCATTATCAACTGAAGAAGTAAGATCTCCGAAGCCTATCTGACCTTCTACGTTTCTTCTTTTAGATGATTCAAGCTCTTCAAGGATTGTATCAATGGAATTCATCATTTGTCTGCGGTTTGCACCCATGTTATCAAATGCACCGCATTTTATAAGATTTTCAAGAGTTCTGCGATTAAAATCCTTTCCGTGCATTCTTCGACAGAAATCATAAAAGTCAGCAAAACAACCGTTAGAGGATCTTTCTTCAATCATTCGTCTTATAAATCCCCTGCCAAGACCTTTGATTGCAAGAAGGCTGAAATGAATGTTGCCGCCCGAAACCGCAAATTCATCAGTGCTTTCATTAACATGAGGCGGAAGAATTTTGATACCGAGCTTTGAGCATTCGTTGATATACTGAACTACTTTACCTGTATTATCAAGAAAGCTTGTAAGCAATGAAGCAAAGAACTCACACGGATAATGGCATTTAAGCCATGCAGTCTGATAAGCAACATAAGCATAAGCAGCAGCATGAGCTTTGTTGAATGCATAAGAAGCAAACGAAATCATTTCATCAAATATTTCATTTGCGGCCTTTGAATCAACGCCTCTGTTAACGGCACCTTCAACAAAAGAATCTCTTTCTTTAAGCATAACGTCATGCTTCTTCTTTGCCATTGCACGGCGAACAATATCAGCCCTGCCGTAGGAATAACCCGCAAGCTCACGGCAAATCTGCATGACCTGCTCCTGATAAACCATACAACCGTAAGTAACATCCAGAATATTTTTAAGTTCAGGTGTTTTATATCTGATTTTATCAGGATTATGTCTGTTTTCGATATATGTCGGAATAGAATCCATAGGACCGGGTCTGTAAAGCGAAATAACAGCAATTAAATCCTCAAGGCTCTCGGGTTTAAGCTGCGATAAAACACTTCGCATTCCGGCAGATTCAAACTGAAAAACACCTTCAGTCTGTGCAGAACACATCATTTCATAGACCGCTTTGTCTTCGACATTAACATTATCAATATTAAAAGACGGAAATGACTTCTTAATCATGTTTTCTGCAGATTTTATAACTGTCAGGGTTCTGAGCCCGAGAAAATCCATTTTTAAAAGACCAAGCTCTTCCAATGTTGTCATCGGAAACTGAGTAACGATTGCTTCGTCATTTTTTGCAAGCGGCACATATGAAACTACAGGGTCATGAGTAATAACAACACCTGCAGCATGAGTTGAGGCGTGACGCGGCATCCCTTCAACCTTACGAGCCATATCAATAAGCTCTTTTGCATCGTTATCATTATCATAAAGTGTTTTAAACTCTACAGAACGCTTTAAGGCTCTGTCGATAGTGATATTCAATTCATTCGGAATTAACTTTGCGATATTATCCACTGATGAATAAGGCATGCCGAGAGCTCGTCCGACATCACGGATTGCAGCTTTTGCAGCAAGAGTACCGAATGTTACTATCTGTGCAACATGATCCGAGCCGTATTTTTCGATAACATAATCAATAACCTCTCCCCTTCTCTCAAAGCAGAAGTCAATATCGAAGTCAGGCATGCTTACTCTTTCAGGATTAAGAAATCTTTCAAAAAGAAGATTATATTTCATAGGGTCAATTCCCGTTATACCTATGCAATAAGCACATATACTCGCAGCCCCTGAACCTCTGCCGGGTCCAACGGGAATATTCATATCTTTTGCGTGTTTAATAAAGTCATGGACTATTAGATAATAGTCAACATAACCCATTTTATTTATTACATCAAGCTCATAGTTGAGCCTGTCGATATATTCTTTCGGAGGATTATCACCGTATCGTGCAGTCAAACCTTTACGGCATAAAAGTGAAAACCATTCAAAATGATCATATCCTTCAGGAACATCAAAATGAGGTAGCTTTGTGTTACCGAATTCAAAGGATACATTGCATCTTTCAGCGATTTTTTCAGTATTATATACAGCCTCAGGGCATTCAGCAAAAGCCTCGAGCATTTCTTCTTCGCTTTTAAGATAAAATTCCTCAGTGCCGAATTCAAGCCCCGTGTCTTCACCGACTGTATGGTTTGTCTGAATACAAATGAGAACTTGCTGCATTTTTGCATCATCTTTATTTACATAATGAGCATCGTTTGTTGCAACAAGCGGTATATTCAACTCTTTGGAAAGTTTAATTATATCCGGATTAATCATGAGCTGTTCATTAAGCCCGTGATTCTGAATTTCAAGATAATAATTTTCTTGACCGAAAACGTCTTTATACCATTTTGCAACTTTTTTCGCTTCTTCATAGTCATTTCTTTGAAGAGCTTTTGAAACTTCACCTGCAAGGCAGCCCGAAAGAGCGATAAGTCCTTCGTGATATTTTTCAAGAATATCCTTATCAACCCTCGGTTTAGTGTAAAATCCGTTTACCCAACCTTCAGAAACAAGCTTGATAAGGTTTTTATAGCCCTCGTTGTTTTTACAAAGTAAAACAAGATGATACCTTTCGTTATCTATACCGTGAACTTTATCAAATCTTGATCTTGGCGCAACATATACTTCACAACCGATAATTGGTTTTATATCATTTTTTAATGCCGCTTTATAAAAATCTATTACACCGTACATTACGCCGTGGTCTGTTATGGCAACAGAGGATTGTCCCATGCTTTTTATTTTTTTTAGCATAGGTTCAATCCTGCATGCACCGTCAAGCAAACTGTATTCACTGTGAACATGTAAATGTGTGAACGACATTAATTATTCTCCGTTTTAAATTTTTCAGCAATTTTAACTATTCTGTTTAATCTGTGGTTTATACCCGAACGGGAAATTGGCTCATCGAGCAATTTCTCAAGCTCGCTTAAACTTGCTTCGGGATTATCAAGTCTTAGGCGAGCAAGCTCCTGCAGATTATCAGGTAGTGAAGAAATTCCTGCGTTTTTTTCTATCAACTCAATTGCCTCAACCTGAAGATTAGCAGCATTAACAGTTTTACTTATGTTGGAAATCTCAAAATTAAGTCTGCGGTTAACCGTATTCTTGACATCTTTTTCGATTTTAATTCCCATTACATGAAGTGACGCAGACTGTGCGCCGATTATCGCAAGAATATCTTCAATACTTTCGCTGTCTTTGAAATATATAATATGATTGCCTTTGCGGACTATGTATTTCGGATTAAGTCCGAGTTCATCCATGAATTTCATAAAATCCATACATAAGCGTTTATACGGCACAACAAACTCAAGATGATATCCTCGTTCGGGATCTGTAACTGTTCCGCATGCTAAAAATGCACCTCTCAGAAATGCACTCTGACAGCATTCTTCAGATATATTTGCTCTGTTTATTCTTAAAGAAGTTTCAGTGAAAGAATGACCGAATTTATCAAATACTTTTGACTTTTCGGCATCGGATTTAAGATATGCGGTCAGCTTTTTTGTTCCCGTATCGCTTATTGTGGGCTCAACACAGCAATAATCTCTTAAGTATGATAAATACAACTCAAACACATCTGTGTTTTCGGATGTAATAGAAAGATTGTACTTTGAAAAATGAGCAAAAAGCACAAGCCCGTAGACTTGTGCATGAAAGCAACAGGAAGAAATATTTTCTGTTTTTGATATTTCACTTTTTACTTCGGATGAAAAAGACAAAAAATCTCCTCCTATTTTATAATTTTAATTTCGGGCTCAATATGAACACCTTTAAGTTCTTTTACTGTTTTTTGACAATGATTGATAAGATTTATAACATCCGTTGCAGTAGCGTTACCTTTGTTAATTACAAAGCCGGCATGCTTTTTGCTGACCTGGGCTCCACCGACCGAATAGCCTTTTAATCCGCATTCATCAAGTAATGCAGCAGCAAAATATCCCTCGGGTCTTTTGAATGTGCTTCCTGCACTGGGAAATTCAAGAGGCTGCTTATCCTTACGTTTCGACATGAGTTCATCCATTTTGGCTTTAATTTCACCAGGATTGCCTTTTTCAAGTTTGAGAGTAAGAGATAAAATAAATAAATTACTGTCACAATAAGCACTATGTCTATAAGATAAGTCCAAATCACTTCCGGAAAAAGAAGCTTTTGTACCGTCAGGCAAAAGATGTTCGCAAGAAACAAGAACATCTACCATCTCACCGCCATATGCACCTGCGTTCATATATGCTGCCCCTCCGGCAGTACCGGGAATTCCGAAAGCGAATTCAAGTCCGGTAAGTGAATTTTCAAGTGCAAAGCGGCACAGTCTGGAAAGCGATGCACCGCTTTGGCATATAATGGTTGTTTCATCCGCAAGATAAATTTTATCAAACTTACAAGTATTAATTACAACGCCTCTGAACCCGTTATCTGAAATAAGCATGTTACTGCCTTTTCCGATTATAAGCATTGGGACAGAAAGAACGTTGATATTTTTAATAATCGAAGAAAACTTTTCTTCAGTATCAGGAAAAACCATTAAATCAGCTTTTCCGCCGATTTTGAAGCTTGTATAATTTTTCAGCACAGCATCGATTGAATATTCACATCCGATAATATCGCATAAGGTGCGGATTTCGTTATAAAAACTCATGGTTTCCTCCAAAGAAAATATTATTCATCAAGAAGAGCAGCACCGAAAATACCGGCATCATTTCCGAGCTCCGCAGCAAGAATCTGAGTCTGTTTCTTTGCGTAGATGCTGTATCGTTCATTCTTCGCATGCTCTCTCATGGGATTAAGAATTGTATCACCTTCGTGGCTTACACCGCCGCCGATGCAAACAATTTCAGGCTGGAAAGTGTTGATAATATTATTAACACCCACAGAAACATAATAAATATAGTTATCGCAAACTTCTTTTGCAGCTGCATCTCCAAGACGCATAGCATCGAAAGCAGTTCTGCCGCTTGTATTATCAATATTTCCGTTTACAAGCTGCCACATCTTGCTGTCTTTATTTGCGAGCATAGCTTCTTTTGTCTGTGCTATAAGTGCAGTTGCAGATGCATACTGTTCCCAGCAGCCTTTTCTGCCACAGTTGCACTGCTTACCGTTTACCATGATAACGGTATGACCCATTTCGCCTGCTGCATAGTTAAGACCGTTAACGATTTTACCGTTGACAATAATACCGCTGCCGACACCGGTACCAAGAGTAACGGCAACGAAATTGCCAACGCCCTTACCTACACCTGCAATTGCTTCGCCAAGTGCGGCGCAGTTGGCATCGTTATCAAGAAAAACGGGCTTACCTATTCTTTCTTCAAGCATTTCCTTTGCGGGAACCTGATTGAAATCAAGATTATTTGCAAATTCAATGTAACCGTTCTCTTTGTTTACTGAGCCGGGAGTTCCAACACCAACGGAAACAACGTCATTCATTGAAATTCCTGCATCTTTAACAGCCATATCGATTGCAACTTTGATATCATCAAATATTTCAGCTGCAGGTCTGGGGCATTTTGTTTTAACCTTTCCTCTGCCTATAATCTTTAAATTGTCGGTAACAACACCAACTGCAATGTTTGTTCCGCCGAGATCTACACCTATTCTGTACATATTTTATTACCTCCAAAGTAAATATATAATTTATAAATTAAAAATTGTGCCAAAATTCAAGCTCTTTCTTTGCAGGAATGATATCATCGGTCATTCCGAGACTGTGAAGAAGTTCTCTGGCTGCATTATAGCCCATTTTTTTCTGCCTGTTATTCATAGCGGCAGCTTCAATAATGATCGAAAGGTTTCTGCCGGGTTTTACAGGAACAACCGTAACCGGAACCTTGATATCAAGAATTTCCGTATATTCGTTTTCAAGGCCGAGTCTGTCATATACTTTTTCGCTGTCCCAAAGTTCAAGCTGAACAACCATATCGACCTTTTCTGTCAATTTAACAGCACCCATACCAAAAAGTCTTCTCGCATTGAGAACGCCTACGCCGCGAAGCTCAATAAAGTGACGAATATTATCGGGAGCGGAACCAACAAGTGTTTTATTAGAAACCCTGCGAATTTCTACAGCATCATCAGCGATAAGTCTGTGTCCCCTCTTTATAAGTTCAAGAGCTGTTTCGCTTTTACCGACACCGCTGTCACCGAGAATAAGAACACCTTCGCCATATACTTCAACAAGAACACCGTGGCGTGTTATGCGCTGTGCAAGTTCAACACCGAGATAAGAAATCGTTGCAGACATACAGCCTGAGGTGGATTCATTAGTAGCAAGAACAGGTACTTCGTATTTCTTAGCAAGAGAAAGAAAGCTATCTCCGCAGTCAAGTCCTCTTGTTACAACAAGCGCAGATGGCCGCATTGAAAAGAATCTTTCAATTGCTGCATTGGCAGCTTCATTATCAAGACTCTTGATATATTCAAGTTCTGTTAAACCGAGAAATTGAATTCGTGCAGGGTCAAAATAATCTTCAAATCCGGCAAAAATCAGACCGGGTCTGTTAACGTCTTGTGAGGTAATATAAATATCTGCAGGGTCTTTCGGTGTATAAACAATCTGAAGTGAAAGATCATTTATCACTTTTTCAAGAGAAACTGTATACTTACTCATAGCTTGCTCCTTAAATACAATGTTGATATATAACTAAATCAACCCATTATAAATGTATTATATAAGATATCGTCAGATTTTCCAACCCTTTTTTATAAAAAAATTCAAAAAAATTGACGGACACAATTGTGTCCGTCGTGTAATTAAAGCTGATTAGCGATATTTTCAAATTTTGTTTTTGTTTCGTCAATCATTTGTGCCTGAGCCGCACCCGGATTATACCAACCTTTTTTCTGCATATCACTGAATATGCTGAACTGAATTGCATGCTCCTCTTTAAGAATTTTAAGCATATCATCCTGAAGCTTTTGATTTACACATTCATTTGAGAAGGTATTATAAATACCGGTTATATGCTTCTGCGAGGTAAGAATATCATCCATAATTTCTCTGTCGGTAAAACTTGTGATATTATTCATACGGAGGCTCCTTTCTTAATACAAATGACCCATAAGAGTATCAAAATGCTGTTTGTGCTGATTTGCAATTTGTTCGCATGTTGTTTTTACTTGGGGATCAGTTGCTACCTGAGCATATGCTTTAAATTTTTTTATAAGCATTTGCTCACAATTGAGCTGATCTTCAATTGCTGAAAGTTCCTTTGAGGTCAGATTTGCCATAATATCTCTCCTTGTAAGTTTGGTAATAATATTATCGGCAATTTATATTTGAATATTCTTAAAATAAAAGCAAAAAAGAGCCGCTCAAAAGCAGCTCTTATAATGCGTTAATCACTTAATGAAGAGAACAACAAGTGTTGAAACAAGTGAAAGTACAAAGAAAACAATTGCAAGAATCTTTGTAATCTTAACAAGCTTCTGTTCAATAGTCTTACCCTTGCTCTTTCCGAGGAAAGTATCTGCGCCGCCTGCAATTGCTCCTGAAAGACCCTGCTGACGACCTTCCTGAAGAAGAACCATAGCAACAAGTGCAAGAGAAGTGATGATAAGAACAACGCCTAATACGATTTCATACCATGCCATAGGTCATAAACCTCCAAAAATTATTGTACTAATGGATTTTAACACATTATTATCTTAATTGCAAGATATTTTTTAAATTTATTTGGCAAAAAATACTACGAATTCAAAAAATAATATCGGTTAATATAGTTTTGCAGAGAAAAACAAAAAGCGTTTGCATTTTCTCTGATTGACCGAGAAGCTTTTAACGGAAATATATCGGTCATAAGCCGTTCATGGTGGGGAAGCCCGACTATGAACGGCTTATCTGTTAAAATGTTATTTGTTCTTCTTCATCATCGCTGCTGAGCAGTGCTCCTGCGGCTGGAAGATTTTTGGCTTTGTATCTGTGAGGCTTTGCAAACTCTCCTTCTATATATTCACGGGCAGTCATAAGTCTGTGCCCTTTTTTAAGAGTAAGTATACTCACACCAATTGTATCTTTCGTTGTTTTAGGCAGAATAACTGCAGTATTAACAAGAAGATGTCTGCCGGAACTTGATATAACAACAAGCTCCTTGTCTTCATTAAGCTGTAAAATGGCGGAAAGCGGAGATTTATCGGAATAAGCTTTTATTAGTTTTTTACGTTTTGTGACGGTCTGATACGCCTTCATATCAATTTTTGCAGCTTTACCGTTTTCAAAGAAAAATATCATATATCCGCTGTAATTATCAGTTAGCGCCATAAATACGGGAAGCTCTCCTTCGTCCATTTCAAGCTTCGCCGGAATATAATCGCCCAAAACACTTGCTTTTGAGTCTTCAAAAGCTGATATACTTGTTTTGTAAACCTGACATTTATTTGTGAAGAAAAGAAGTTCCTTGGCATTGGTTGTTTCAAAAGTCTGTGATATTTCATCGCCGTCCTTCAACTTTTGAGCGCCGCTCATTCTAAGTGAAAGAGGTGTGATTTTTTTGAAATATCCGTCTCTGGTAAAGAAAATATGAACGGGATAATCGGGTATCTCTTCTTCAACCGGAGAATCATCAATTTCATTTGAATAAATTATTTCTGTTTTTCTGGGTTTTGCGTATTTCTTAATAACCTCTTTAAGCTCAAGAATAATTATCTGCTTGATCCTCTTGGGGGTATTAAGAATATCATTGAGGTCTTTTATTGCGGTTTCAAGTTTTTCGATATCCTGAAGTCTTTTAAGAATATATTCTTTGTTAAGATGACGAAGCTTGATTTCCGCTACATATTCAGCCTGGATTTTATCAATCTTAAAGCCAATCATAAGGTTAGGAACAACTTCGGACTCTTCTTCGGTGTTTCTGATTATTTTTATTGCTTTGTCGATATCGAGAAGAATTTTTTCGAGTCCTCTTAAAAGATGAAGTCTGTCAGAAGCACGTTTTAAATCAAATGCAGTTCTTCTTCTTACACATTCACTTCGGAATTCTATCCATTCATTCAACAGTTCTTTTACACCCAATACTCTTGGACAGCCCTTGATAAGAACATTAAAATTACAAGAGAATGTATCCTGAAGAGGCGTTGAATCGTAAAGTTTTTTCATTAACTTATCGGGATCAGTACCTTTTTTGATATCTATAGCAATTTTAAGACCGCCTAAGTCTGTTTCGTCTCTGATATCGTTGATTTCCTTAATTGAACCCGTCTTAACCTTTTCGATAATTCGGTCAATTATCGCTTCTGAGGTAGTTGTTGGGGGGATTTCAGTTATTTCAATGCAGTTGTTGGATTTATCAAAGCTGTATCTTGCTCTGACTTTGAAGCCTCCCCTACCCGTTCTGTAAATCTCCTCCATGTTTTCTCTGTTGTAAACAAGCAGACCGCCACCCGAAAAATCGGGAGCAAGGAGAGTTTCCGTAACATCATGCTTGGGATTTCTGATTAATTCAATTGTTGTTTTGCATACCTCTTCAAGATTAAAAGAACAGATTGAGCTTGCCATACCAGCAGCTATGCCTGTGTTGGCGTTTACAAGCACACTGGGAAAATTAACGGGTAAAAGAGCAGGTTCTTTCATTGTGTTATCGAAATTGTCTACCATATCAACGGTATTTTTATCAATATCAACAAAGAATTCTGCACATATTTTTTCAAGCTTTGCTTCCGTATAACGTGAAGCGGCCCACATCATATCTCTGGAGAACGCTTTACCGAAATTTCCCTTTGAATCTACATACGGATGAAGAAGTGCTTCATACCCCTTTGAGAGACGCACCATTGTATCATAAATAGCGGCATCACCATGAGGATTAAGCTGCATAACCTGACCGACAATTTTAGCCGATTTGGCTCTGGGTCCCGTAAGCAGACCCATTTTATACATCATATACAGAATTTTTCTGTGTGAAGGTTTAAATCCGTCAATCTCAGGAATAGCTCTCGACATGATAACGCTCATCGCATAGGGCATGAAATTTACTTCAAGAGCATCAACGATACTTTGATTTGCAACATCACCAGCACCGAAAATATGAGTTTTATCATCAAGCTGTCTGAGGGAAGAAGTTATATCCTTTTTACTTTTTTTAGCCATTATCTCAAACTCCGTTATTTTATTATGAAACGTCGGTCAAATCAATGTAAAGATGACCGTTTTCGGCTATATAATCTTTTCTGCCGATAAGGTTATCACCGAGAAGTAAATCGAATTTATCTGCTGTTTCCTGAGCAAAAGAAGGCTCAATTTTTATAAGTCTTCTTGTAGAAGGATTCATGGTGGTAAGAGACATCATTTCTGGGTCGTTTTCACCAAGACCTTTTGAACGCTGAATAGAATATTTTTTATTGCCGATTTCTGCAATAACATCATTCTTTTCTTTTTCGGTATATGCAAACCAAGTTTCATCGCCGCAATTTATTTCATAAAGCGGAGATTCAGCGATGAACACCTTTCCTTCATTAATAAGGGTGGGCATCAATCTGTAAATCATTGTAAGAATAAGAGTTCTTATGTGAAAACCGTCGACATCTGCATCGGTACAAATAATGATTTTATTCCATTTCAACAGATCAAGGTTAAATGAAATCATATCCTTGCCCGATTTCTTTTTTGAAGGCACTTCAACACCGCATCCGATAACCTTTATCAAATCAGTAATAATATCGCTTTTGAATATACGGTCATATTCTGATTTGAGGCAGTTAAGAATTTTGCCTCTTACAGGCATAATAGCCTGGAATTCTGCGTTTCTGGACTGCTTACATGCGCCGAGAGCCGAGTCACCCTCAACTATGAAAAGCTCACGAAGCTCAACGTCCTTTGTTCTGCAGTCAACAAATTTTTGAATTCTGTTTGTTAAATTGCTAACATTCTGGATAAGAGATTCTTTCATGCCGAGTCTTGTTTTTTCAGCCTTGACACGGCTTCTCATGTTAATAAGAATCTGGTCTGCAATTTTGCCTGCTTCAAGCGGATTTTCAATGAAATAAACTTCAAGCTGATGCTTGATAAAATCCGTCATTGCGTCCTGAATAAATTTGTTGGTAATTGCTTTTTTAGTCTGGTTGGCGTAAGATGTTTGTGTTGAGAATGAGG
>CAZJOH010000018.1:0-16844 GCA_964547575.1 uncultured Clostridium sp. | reverse complement strand
AACAAGAACAAGGCAGTCTTCTATGTCCTGGAATGTAATTTTACTGTCGTTTTTCTGATATTTGTTATTCTGCTTAAGGTATGAATCTATCTGTGCAACAAATCCGAGTCTTGTTGCTTTATCAGGTGAACCGCCGTTTTCGAGGAAACTCGAGTTGTGATAGAATTCCTTAAGCTGAACCTTGTTTGAAAATGTAAGAGAAATATTCATTTTGAGCTTATAATCAGGCAAATCTTCTCTGTCTCTGCCGATTGCATCACCCTGCCATGTCTGAACACTTGTTAATGCATCTGCACCGACACATTCCTTAACATAGTCCTCAATGCCGTTTTCATAAAGATATTCAAAAGTTTCAAAGCTTTTACCGACCTGATTTTTAAGGATAAACTTAACACCTGCATTTACAACTGCCTGCTTTTTTAGCGTATCCTGAAAATATTCAAGAGGAATATCAACATCGGTAAATACATCAAGGTCAGGAAGCCATTTGATTCTTGTGCCCGTGTCTTTTTTAGAATAATCTTCTTTAATCATGTCACCGACAATAAAGCCTTTTTTAAAGTTAAGAAGATATCTGTATCCGCCGGTATGAATTTCCGCTTCCATATAATCAGATGCAAACTGTGTTGAACAAAGACCGAGTCCGTTAAGACCGAGTGAATACTCGTAGCTGCCGTTGTTATTTGTATCATATTTACTTCCTGCGTACATTTCACAGAATGCAAGTTCCCAATTATAACGTTTTTCTTTATTGTTATAGTCAACAGGCAAACCTCTGCCGAAATCCTGAACCTCGATAGAATGATCGGCATATCTTGTAACTATAATTTTATTTCCGAAGCCTTCACGTGCCTCGTCAATTGAGTTGGAAATAATCTCAAAAGCTGCATGCTGACAGCCGTCAAGACCATCAGAACCGAAAATAACAGCAGGTCTTTTTCTAACCTTATCGGGGCCCTTTAACAGAGTCATACTTTCATTATTATATTCGGGTTTTTTAGCCATTCGGTCAATCCTCCCAAATTTCGCAAATTTTACCAATATCATTATACCACATCTTGAAGCAAAGTCAAGATTCAGCACAACTTATTGATTGGTTTTTGCAACAATTTGTGATTTTATTCATCAAAAAAACCAAGCTTTTGCAGCTTGGTTTAATAATTAAAACATATCCGATGTACTTGTTAAACATCACTCATGACATATAATTCCTTTTTCTTTTCTTATTTAAACCAAACGAAAAGAATAATAATAAGAATTAATCGGTAAATAACTGCTCAAAGTATGACACCGTTCTTTCTTTCCATGCGCAAATAAGAGCCTGCAGGTATTTCTTCGGGGCAGTCAATAGTAAACTTCATCATCGGATGAGGTGCATTTTCAATTTTTTCGCCTTCGCTGTTTTTAAGATTATTGACAACAACCTTAACCGGTTTTTTGCCTTTTATCATAACCTCAAGCTCATCGCCTTCAAAAAATCTGTTGCGCTGTGAGGCATAGAGAACTCCTTTTTCCCAGTTCTCGGCAATAGCGGCAACGTCCCATTCACGGACATATCCGCCGTTATAGAATATCTGTGCATCATCCATGGGTGTTGAGAAATAAAATCCGGTACAATACTGACGGTTGCTTGCTTTTCTTACTTCATCAATTATCCATTGTTCGGGAGACCAAGCATCAGAATAACCTGATTTTTCATAGCTGTCAAGCGCACAACGATATGCGTTAACAGAAACAGCTGTATAATATGCAGACTTTGCTCTTCCTTCAATTTTGAAACTGTTGATTCCCGCTTTTACCAGCTCGGGAATGTGTTCGATAAGGCACATATCGCGGGAATTCATTATGTAAGTGCCGGTGTTATCCTGCACTACGGGAAAATATTCACCGGGGCGTTTCTCTTCAACCAGAGAATAATGCCAACGACAAGGCTGGGCACAGTCTCCCCTGTTGGAATCTCTTCCGGTCATATAATTTGAAAGAAGACATCTACCTGAAAAAGATACACACATTGCGCCGTGAACAAAGCATTCGATTTCAAGGTCAGTCGGTGTGTTTTTTCTGATTTCAATAATTTCTTCAAGCGAAAGTTCTCTTGCGGTAACAATTCTTTTCGCACCCATTTCATAAAATGCATTTGCAGCGGCGTGATTTGTTATTCCGGCCTGAGTGGAAATGTGAATTTCAATATCGGGAGCATATTTTTTTGCCATACCCATAACACCGATATCGGTTATTATAAACGCATCAACACCGCTTTCATTTGCATACTTAAAAAAATCAGGCAAAATTAAAAGTTCATTATTTCTCGGAACGGTATTACATGTCAGATAAACTTTAACGCCTTTTGAATGCGCATAATTACATGCTTTTTTTAAATTGTCACCGCCGAAGCTTGCTGCAGCCGTTCTCATTCCGAAGCAATCAGAGCCGAGATAAACGGCATCCGCTCCGTATTCAACAGCTGCTTCAAGTCGCTCAAAATCTCCGGCAGGCGCAAGCAGCTCAGGTTTTGAAATTTCAAACATAAAACAAAAATACTCCTAACGGTTGTTTACTCTTAATACAGTGATACCGTTTCTGTCATGTTCAGTCTGTGTTTTTGCCATGTAAATTTCGCCGTATTTATCATGACGGAAATAATAATAGTCCGTGTCTTCGGGGAACAACGCAGCTTTTATTGCATCGTCACCCGGATTACAGATAGGTCCGGGAGGAAGGCCTTGACTGATATAGGTATCATAATAGTTTTGATAAATTGCAGCTTTATCAGATGAAACATTAGGTTTCACATAATTAACTATATAATTTTTTGTTGAGTCGCAGCCAAGAAGAGGCCATGAAACAGAATGATTAAGTCTGTTGTGAATAACCGATGAAATGAGACTCATCTGCGTTTTATTTGCAGCTTCACGCTGAATAATAGAGGCAATTATGATTATTTCATCTCGAGTCATTCCGAGTGCTTCTCTCTGAGCTTCATATTCATCGGTCCATTTTGTTTCTGAAGCATCAAGAAACTTTCTTATTACACTATTTGCATTACTTTTTTCATAAAATTCATAGGTATCAGGATAAAGATATCCTTCAAGCTTAAATGTTCTGTTCGGAACATCACCTATTTCATTTAAAAAATCATAATCAAAATCCGCACCGTTTATTGAAGCAAGAAGTTCACTCTTGCTGCAAACACCAAATTCATCTATTTTATCAAAAATCTGATATATAGTCCAGCCTTCGGGGAATACAAGAGTAACGGTATCGGCTGTCTGTGCTATCTGTTTGAATTCAGTAAGATATCCTTCAAGACCAAGATTTTTTTGGACATAATATACATCACCGTAATAAACAGGATCTGAAGGCTTTTTCGTTTTATTGATATTTTTTATATAAGTGAACGCCTTATAAAATAATTTACAAAATGTCTTCTGTTTTACAAGGTCATTTTCACTGAGAATATCAATAATCTCATCCGTTGTTGCATCATTCGGAATATTAACCTGAACTTTTTCGTTGCTTCTGCCGAATGCGAGAATATCATTAATGCAAGAAATTGCAAATGCCGAAAATGCTGTTGAAAAAATCAGAATAACAGCAAAGAAAACAGCAGAAACAGCGTTCGTTGCACGTTGGCGTTTCTTTTTCTTTGGCGGAGATGTTTTTCTCTGAACGGGAGCAGACTGCTGTTGAGGTTTAGCGGGTTTTCTGTTAGAAAAATAAATCTCACCGTTATATCTCGGCTGCTGATCATCAAAATCAAGCGAAAATTCTTCGCTGTCATCAATATGAACCTCAAACTTCTTTTTAGGAGAAGTAACCGGAGGAGGCAATAAATTATCGAGGTCAGCAGGGTTCAAGAAACCATCGTCCTCAATATTTACTTTAAATTTATTTTTGTTCTCATTATCCATATGTAGAAACCTCCTTTATTCTATGGTTCCTTAAGCATTTTTCGGTTAAAACATAATCCATTTTTATATCAAAACTCTCACTCGGTATATTTTCTGACATGCATCTCTCATAACATAAACCGAGAGTTGTGAGTTTGTTTTCGGCTAAAAATCTGTCATAGTAGCCGCCTCCATAACCGATTCTGTTACCATTATTATCAAATGAAACAGTGGGAACTATACATAAAGCTTTATCAAAATTTTTGAATTTTTCCGATTTTACAATATCAACGCTCGGAATACCGAATCTGCTTTTAACCAAATCTTCAGGTGAATTGATATAATAAAACTCCATATTACTGTCCGAGCAATAAGGAACAGCAACTTTTTTGTTGTTTTTTAGTAAATAACGAATGATTTCAGCTGTTTCAACTTCATTATTGACTGAAACATAAATTAAAAAAACTTCAAAATTGAAATAAAATGATGAATTAATAAACCTGATAAAAATCATTTCATCATATTTTCTCTTTTCATACAGAGTTAAGTTTTTTCGGATTTTTAAATAAAAATCCCGTGTTTCAATTTTATTCATCATGAACACTGAAGAGTTGATTTGAGTTGATTTGCCGTGTTTCGGTCAGTTAATTCTGCAACAATTTCAAGCCCGAAATTCACGGCGCTTCCCATACCTTTTGCAGTTATGATTTTATTTGAATTGCAAACATATTCCTTCGAAAGCGTTGCACCTTTAAGTTCATCCTCAAATCCGGGAAAACAAACAGCTTCGCAACCTTCAAGCAACCCTTTTCTGCCTAAAATCATGGGGGCCGCACAAATTGCACATATTAATTTTTTGTTTTCATAACATAAATCGATAAATTTATCTACAACGCAGTTGTTCATAAGATTTGTTGTGCCGGGCATACCACCGGGCAGAATAATACCGTTAATATTTTCATCAAAAACAATCTTATCTGCTGTTGTATCGCAAACAATGGAAATATTATGTGAACCTGTTATAACCTCAGAGTTTACACCAACGCTGACAATATCTATGCCTGCTCTTCTGATAATATCGAGAGCTGCAATGGCTTCAACTTCTTCGAATCCGTTTGCAAAAAACATGTATAGCACTTTTATTCCTCCGTTCAATCAAGCGTAAGAGCAAGATATGCATTATCAAAAGTTTTTATCAGTTTATCAGCTTCATTATCAACAGGAAGAAGCATACCTGATTTAATTATTTCTGATTTATCGGATTTAATTTTAAAATCATGCGGTAACTCCGCCCGAATTATTTCTGCGCCAAACTTATCGGCGATAAAATTGGCATAGTAAATAAAGTTTTCTTGTGTAAAGCCGTTCTCCTTTACGTGCATTACACCGTCATTTATACTGTAAAGCATATAACCATTACAGCTCGAAAAATATTCTCCGCCGTAATATTTATGATGCTTGATTGCAAAGTTTATAGAATGATTATTCCATTTAAAATAATCTGTACAATCAAATATTTTATCTCTTGTTTCTAAAAGATTCTCGCAACTGTTTTTGCATGAAAATTCTGCCTTTTCGAACTTTTTAACTCTGTTAAGTTCAATTGACTTCTTGGTAAAAACAGATTGATAACCGAATCTTGAATAATAATTATATAATGATTCATCTGCAGGTTTTAATGCGATAAAAAATTTATTTCGTTCAGATGCTATCGATTTTGCAAATCCGAGAAGTTCTGCCATAAGTCCCCTGCCCCTGTATTCTTTTAAAGTGCAGGCAGCATAGAGATAATAAGAAGGATAATCCAACCCTTTGACGTGCATATCTCCTTCAAGTAAAAACAGAACAGATACTATCGAACCGTTACATTCGCAAACAACAGTGTTTTCGGGATTATAATGATACTCAAGAAAGAATACTATATCTTTTTCTGAGTCTCCGAATGCTTCCTTCCATATGGCAACAATTCCGTTGATATCGTTATCATTTGATAATCTGATCATATATCATATACCTATTGCCTTTGAAACGGCCTGAAAAACAGCTTCCGAAATAATATCTATGGGCAAAGGTTCACCGTCTTTACTGCAATTTATTCTTGTCCAACCGAGTTTACGGCAAGCATAGTCCGCAGCAGTGCGGCAGTTATTGAGATATTCAACATCTTTTTCATGAATATCTTTTTTAGATTCATCGCCCTTGTATCTGTCGGTCATAAGCTTCTGTGATACCTCAATGGGCATGTCCAGATATATTACTGCATCAGGCTTGGGAATACCCATTTTGTTATATTCGAAATCCTCAAGCCAATCGAGATAAGAATCCCAATCAGCTTTGTCGGTTTTGGTAAGCTGATGATATGCATTTGAGGTTGTATATCTGTCAGCAAGAAAAATTTCGTTATTAAGATATTTTTCTTTCCAATAACAATTGTAGCTTACATATCTGTCGACCGCAAAAAAAGCTGAAGCTGCATATGCGTTAACATCACCGGGCTTTTTACCGAATCTGCCGGCGAGATACATTTTTACAAGCTCACATGCGGGGTCATCATAATTCGGAAGCTTTATAAAATTAACATTAAAACCGATATTTGCAAGTTTTTTCTTGAGCAACTCCTCCTGAGTGGATTTGCCGCTGCCGTCAAGTCCTTCAATAACAATAAGTTTTCCTGCCATACTTCCTCCATTATAAGCTATAATTATTAATATTATATCAATAACATTTGTACTTTTCAAGTACAAATTATTATCCTCTTCGGAATATTATTTTGAATAAAAATAATTGAGAAAAATTTTTTCAATCAGAATTTTATTTTTCTGTCAACTGACTGCATACGGACTTTGACAGCTCCGTTACTTTATCAAAGCATTTACCGTATTCAGAACCCCTTACAAAGCTTATTTCACAAGGTTTTATGTTGCCATAGAATAAATTTTCAAGTGTTGATTGTTTCATCTGATTTGCTCCTTACATTAATAATAGCCACTTAAGACTTGTGGTCAAAGTGGCTAGTTGCAATTATAGATTATATACAAATTCTAAATCGTCTTTCCATTTAGAAACAGCAAACTCATTTGATTCTTTCTTGCCGTTTATTTGTATATTATGTTTCAAATAACTTATTACATATCCTTTGGATACTTTTCCTGTAGTAATCAGTTCTTTCAATAGTTCCTGTCTCTTTTTATTTGACATAGGATTATCCCAAGCTACAGAATATCCATATTTCTTTAGTTTTGATTCTTGGGCTCTTTCAGGATATTGGTAGGATTCGTCATCTGTTTCTTCATATTTTATAGCATTGGCAAAAGCTAAAAATTCTTCACGAGACATTGTTTTACTTTGATTATCCAATGACGAGAATTTACTATAAATCTTGTTTATTTCATCATTCACGCCCACAAATAAATTTATATTAACTCTAATTTTATTTAACAAGCTTGTTATTTCACTAACAATATCACACAAGATTTTGCATTGTTCATCAGAAACAGAAGATTGATTTTTATTGAGAAATTTTGTGATTTTACTTGTTAATATATTTAATTTATCATATTGCAATTTTGTCAATATTCTTTTATTAAACAAGTCTTTGATTTCATTGATGTTCTTATCATTGACAATATTAACCATTGAAAATAACATACTAATCTGCACATCATCTGATTTCATATATTGTTCCAAATAGTTTCTCATCATTTCATCGAATATCTTTTCCAAAGCAAAACCTTCTTAATCAATTCAAGATATACGAATTATATCATATATATTTCCAAAAATCCACTACAAAATTACTTGCCGACGGTGATGGATATTCTTGCCGACCATAGGCATATTTATGCTTGGTCTGTCGTCGTCTTTTCGTCGTCGAAAGTGGGTTTCGGTGATAGTTTACTGTGGGTGAAAACGTAGGAAAAACCCCACAGAAGCCTTTACTTCTATGGGATACGTGGTCGAAATATTTTTTATTTATAAATATCAACATATAATATTATTCTTCAACTACCACAAATTCATCAACGGGATACAAATAATCCTCTTCGGATTCATCAATAACTCTGTAACAGTCAAATTCTACACCTAAACATTCATACATATTGCCATTCGTTAAGTCTGTACAATCTGTTCCGACATATTTAACTTTCAAAACAATCACCTTATTGAAAAAATAAAGACCGCAATAAAAACTGCGGTCTTTTCTGGCGGAGAGCAAGGGATTCGAACCCTCGAACAGGTTATAGCCCGTTACACGATTTCCAATCGTGCTCCTTCGACCAGCTCGGACAACTCTCCGTATCTGCAAATCAAATGCTTATATATTATATATGACACTTCTGAAAAAATCAAGTCTTTTTTTAATTTAATTATAAAATTTTATCAAAACTCAATTTCAACAAAAAAGCCGTAACACAATAAAATGTTACGGCACATTTTTTATTACCAAACAACGTTTACGGTTAATCCGTCAACTGTGTAAGTTACATCATGCATAAAATGATTATCGATAGCTTTGCAAAATGCATTAACCATTTCTTCGTCAGGCATGTCAATAGAGAATTTCATGGTAAGGCTTGAGGGTATATACATTCTATCGCTCATATTAAAACCGTTAATCCACCAATGCTTCATCGGTCCTTCATCAACAAGGACTTTATCGCCGTGAATAACCTGAAGAGTCATATTCATCATCTGTTCATCGGTTGCGCAGTCATAATAGGTTCCGATTGAACCGGGTTTTCTGTTATATATTCCTACTTCGCCGCCGTTTGTAATCAGATAATTCCCTTTCCAAATTTGAATCATCCATTCAAGACCATCGTAGTCAAACTTAAATCTGCGTGTGTCATAATTATAAATTAAAGGCATTGAGGTTGCCAGAATATCATAGAAAAGACAGAATCCAAAATCACGCATCCAGCAGTCAACGGTTGCGTAAACAAGAAGTTCGGAAAGATCAAAATTAAATCCAATACCGACTAAGCCGCTGTTATCACGGTTGGTTACATCGCCTGTTTCCGAGTTAATAAGAATACCGGGGTCTAAAATCTCTTCTCCGCCATCCTTATATATTATTCGAAGATAAACCACATAAATTTCAGGGTTTTCCTCAGAAGGGAGACTGTATATTTCACATTCCTTAATGACACTCATATAAACACCAAGAAAGTGTAATAAATAAGCTAACAAATCATTGCCGGAAGAATAAAGCTCATCTCGCTTATCATAAAATTGATTTCTTAATTCAAGAGTATCAATTTTAAATACAGTCGAAATAAGATCGGGAATCTGATTTGTTTCGGGAAGATTTTTGATTATAGAAACAAGATCAAGACCGGAGTTATCAAACACATAATTACAAACATCGGTTAAAAACGGATCTACGCTGACGTTAAACTTCTGTTCAGGAAAAATCCACTGTCCGGTAACTAATCTGAATACCTTTGAAAAAACATTTGTGATTGTTAAAAAATCAGCTGTTGTGAATACCGGATATCCTTCTTCCATAAGATACTGCTTATAATCCGTTATTCCGGTTAATTTCGGCTCCGTAAAAACAGAATCGGAAGTTTCAGCAGAAACGGTAACACTTGCAGAAAATGCAATAATTAACGACATTATAAGGGCAATGATTCTCTTTAAAACTTTCATCAGCTATTCTCCTAATGTAAAAATCCACTAAATCATATCATATTACATTTTATATTACAATAGACAATTTATACAAAAAGAGTAAAAAATGTTATAGAAATGTAAAACAGCAGCCGCAAATCACGACTGCTGTGTTTTTTAGAAAAGTCCGATTATTTTACCGTTTTCATCGACATCAATTTTTTCTGCAGCAGGAACCTTAGGAAGTCCGGGCATAGTCATGATATCACCTGTCAAAACAACAATAAAACCTGCACCTGCAGAAATCTTTACGTTTTTAATTGTAACCGTAAAGTTTTCAGGTGCACCGAGCTTTGCAGGATCATCAGAAAAGCTGTACTGTGTTTTAGCCATGCAAACGGGAAGGTTTGCATATCCCATAGCTTCAAGAGCTGCGATCTGCTTCTTTGCGGCAGGAAGAACACTGATTCCGTCACCGCCGTAAATCTTCTTTACAACTGCTTCAATCTTATTTTCAATTGAGCCTTCAAGCTCATATGAGAATGTGAAGTCATTGGGCTCTTCGCAGAGATTTACAACTTCTTTTGCGAGCTCCTCGCCTCCCTTGCCGCCTTCTGCCCATACATTTGAAAGAATAACGTTAACGCCAAGCTCCTTGCATTTTTCGATTATAAGATTAACTTCTGCATCGGTATCGGTCGGGAATCTGTTAACGGCTACAACGCTCGGAAGTTTATATACATTCTTAATATTAGAAACATGACGGAGAAGATTGGGAATACCTTTCTCAAGAGCTTCAAGATTTTCACCTGCAAGCTCTGTTTTGGGAACACCGCCGTGCATCTTAAGCGCTCTGATAGTTGCAACAATAACAACTGCAGAAGGAGTAAGACCTGCATAACGGCACTTGATATCAAGGAATTTTTCAGCACCGAGGTCTGCACCAAAGCCAGCTTCGGTTATAGCGTAATCTCCGAGCTTCATTGCAAGCTTTGTTGCCATAACAGAATTACATCCGTGAGCAATATTTGCAAAAGGACCGCCGTGAACAAGCGCAGGGGTGCCTTCGAGAGTCTGAACAAGGTTGGGTTTAAGCGCATCTTTAAGAAGTGCTGTCATTGCGCCGGCAGCATTAAGCTGACCTGCCGTAACGGGCTTTTCGTCATAGGTATAACCAACAATAATTCTTGAAAGACGTTCTTTGAGGTCTGTAACAGATGTGGCAAGGCAGAGAACAGCCATTATTTCAGACGCAACGGTAATATCATAACCGTCTTCTCTGGGAACACCGTTAACTCTTCCGCCAAGACCGTCAGTAACAAAACGAAGCTGTCTGTCATTCATATCAACACAGCGCTTCCATGTAATTCTTCTGGGGTCAATATTAAGAGAATTGCCTTGATAAATATGATTATCAAGCATAGCTGCGAGAAGATTGTTTGCTGCACCGATGGCGTGGAAGTCACCTGTGAAATGAAGATTAATATCTTCCATAGGAACAACCTGAGCATATCCGCCGCCTGCAGCGCCTCCCTTTAATCCGAAAACAGGACCGAGCGAAGGCTCACGAAGGGCAACGGTAACGTCCTTGCCGATGCGCTTTAAGCCATCGGCAAGTCCGATTGTGGTTGTGGTCTTTCCTTCTCCTGCAGGGGTAGGTGTAATAGCAGTTACAAGAATAAGCTTTCCGTTTTCCTTTTTGCTTTCAGCAAGAAGCGAAAGGTCAATTTTAGCCTTATATCTGCCATAGTATTCGATATATTTTTCGTCCACATGAGCGTTTTTTGCTATTTCGCTGATATGCTTTAATTTACAGCTTTGGGCGATTTCAATATCGGTCTTATATTGCATTGCATTTGCTCCTATTTTTTGAAATAGTTAACTGCGGATTCGAACATTCTGATATCGTACGCACCGGGAACATTTTTATAAAGCCCTGTACCGATACGTTCGCTATGACCCATTTTACCAAATACACGACCATCGGGAGAGGTTATACCCTCGATAGCGCAAATCGAGCCATTGGGATTGAAATGAACATCTCCGCTTGCTTTGCCGTCAAGGTCAACATACTGAGTTGCGATCTGACCGTTTGCGGCAAGCCGGTCTACCAATTCCTGACTTGCGAGGAAACGACCTTCGCCGTGAGAAATCGGAACATTATAAACATCGCCAACATTGGCAAGAGCCAACCAAGGAGATTTATTGGAAGCCACACGGGTGTGAACTATGCGAGATTGGTGACGTGCAATAGTGTTGAATGTAAGTGTAGGACAATTTTCATCGGTATCAATGATCTTGCCGTAAGGAACAAGCCCCAGCTTTATCAAAGCCTGGAAGCCGTTGCAGATACCGCACATCAAACCGTCACGGTTATCCAAAAGGTCGGTTACACCCTCTTTAATGGCAGCATTACGGAAAAATGCTGTAATAAACTTAGCGCTGCCGTCGGGTTCGTCACCGCCCGAGAATCCGCCGGGAATAAATATCATCTGTGCAGTTTTAAGCTCATTTGCAAAATGTTCGATGCTTTCGGAAATTCCACTTGCGGAAAGGTTATTTATAACAATGATTTTGGGTTCTGCACCCGCATCGCGAACAGCTTTTGCAGAATCAAATTCACAGTTGGTTCCGGGGAACGCAGGAATAATAACCTTGGGTTTAGCGCATTTAATTGCAGGAGCAACTCTTTCCTTAGCCTCATAGTTGAAGGTAGGAATTTCGGATGCGCTGTCGGGTATGTTGCAGGAATAAACGCTTTCAAGCTTATTTTCATATTGGGAAAGCATTTCCTTCAAGCAATATTTTTCATCACCCTTGGAGATAGCACCGTCATCGGTTACAGTACCGATAACTGTACCAAAATCAACAGACTCAGTTACTTCAATGACGAATGCACCATAGCTTTGACCGAATATATCGGACATGGATGCATCATCACTGTACTTGAAGCCAAGCATATTACCAAAGCACATTTTCATAACTGCTTCGGCAACACCGCCCATGCCCAAAGTATAGCAGGCAACAGCCTTGCCGGAGCGCATAAGATTTGTCACCTTATTGAAGTTTGCAATAAGAGAATCAGCCTTAGGAAGCTTATCTTCGCCCAATTCGGGTTTTACAAGGATAACATTGTTTCCTGCCTTTTTAAATTCGGGAGAAACAACATCGTTAGTTTTGCCTGTTGTAACAGCGAAGGAAACCAATGTGGGAGGAACATCGAGGTTTTCGAAAGAGCCTGACATAGAGTCCTTGCCGCCGATAGAGCCGATGCCCAATTCCATTTGAGCGCGGAATGCGCCGAGCAATGCCGCCAAAGGCTTGCCCCAACGCTTGGAATCCTTACCCAAGCGTTCGAAATATTCCTGGAATGTCAAATAAACATCCTTATATTCAGCACCTGTTGCAATCAATTTGGCAACAGATTCGACAACTGCAAGATATGCACCGTGATAGGGACTCTTTTCGGTTATGAAGGGGTTATAGCCCCAAGACATAAAGGAACAATCGTCGGTATGCTTCTTTTCAACAGAAATCTTCTGAACCATTGCCTGAATAGGTGTATGCTGATATTTACCGCCGAATGGCATCAATACTGTACCCGCACCGATTGTAGAGTCGAAGCGCTCGGACAAGCCGCGGCGAGAACACATATTCAAATCAACAGGAATCTTTTTATATTCATCGATAAAGGAACCGTAGATTACATTATCATCACATTCTGCAGGAGCAGAAACTGCAACATCGATATGCTTATCGGCACCGTTGGAGTTAAGGAAATCACGGCTGATATCAACGATTTTGTTGCCGTTCCAATGCATTACAAGACGGTTTTTATCGGTTACGGTAGCAACCTGAACTGCAGAGAGGTTTTCGGTATAAGCCAATTCGAGGAAGCGTGCAACATCCTTTGCCTCAACTACGACCGCCATTCTTTCCTGAGATTCAGAAATGGCAAGTTCGGTTCCGTCCAAGCCTTCATATTTCTTAGGAACAGCATTAAGGTCAATTTCAAGACCGTCTGCCAATTCGCCTATCGCAACAGAAACACCGCCGGCGCCAAAGTCGTTACAGCGCTTGATAAGACGGGAGGCTTCGGGATTGCGGAACAAACGCTGAAGCTTTCTTTCCTCGGGTGCATTACCCTTTTGAACCTCTGCACCGCAGGTTTCAAGAGAGGATGCTGTATGAGATTTGGAAGAGCCTGTCGCACCGCCGCATCCGTCACGTCCTGTTGCACCGCCGAGAAGGATTATCGCATCGCCTGCTTCGGGACGCTCACGGCGAACATTTTCTGCAGGAGCAGCAGCAATTACTGCGCCGATCTCCATTCTCTTTGCCGCATAACCGGGATGGTATAATTCATCAACAATACCAGTTGCAAGACCGATCTGGTTACCGTAGGAGGAATAGCCAGCTGCAGCAGTTGTTACGATCTTTCTTTGAGGGAGCTTACCCTTAAGAGTTTCGGAAATAGGCTTCAACGGGTCAGCCGCACCTGTTACACGCATTGCGCCGTAAACATAGGAACGTCCGGAAAGAGGGTCACGAATAGCACCGCCGATACAGGTTGCCGCCCCGCCGAAGGGTTCGATTTCTGTAGGGTGGTTATGGGTTTCATTTTTAAAGAGGAGAAGCCAAGGCTCGGTAACACCGTCTACCTCAACATCTACCTTTACGGTACAAGCGTTGATTTCCTCGGATTCATCCAATTTATCAAGCATACCGTTCTTTTTAAGGTATCTTACCGCAAGAGTTGCAACATCCATAAGGCAGACAGGTTTTGTTCTGCCAAGTTCTTTACGAATCTCGATATATTTATTATATGTTTCTTCAAGAAGCTTATCTTCAAAGGTTACATTATCGATAACTGTATTAAATGTGGTATGACGGCAATGGTCAGACCAATATGTATCGATCATGCGGATTTCGGTTATAGTAGGATCGCGCTGTTCCTTTTGGAAATAGGATTGGCAGAAAATAATATCATCAATATCCATTGCCAAGCCATATTCCTTGATAAATGCCTCAAGTCCTGCTCTGTCAAGAGAAATAAAGCCCTCTAACGTACGAACTGTTGTAGGAATTTCATATTCAGTTGCCAAGGTTTCGGGCATTTCCAAGGTAGCTTCACGGGATTCAACAGGGTTGATAACGTGCTTTTTAATAGCCGCGATATCGGAATCGGACAAATTGCCGTAAAGAGCATAGATTCTTGCAGTTTTTATCAAGGGACGGTCACCCTGAGAGATGATCTGGATACATTGAGCCGCGGAATCTGCTCTTTGGTCGAACTGACCGGGAAGATATTCAACAGCAAAAATATATCCATCGCCCAAGGAATCCAAATTATCGGTTACGATATCAAGCTGAGGTTCGGAAAATACTGTCTTTTTGGAATATTCAAAAAGGTCTTCCGAGATATTTTCAGCATCATAGCGGTTGAGAAGACGTACATCCTCCAATGCTTCGATACCCAAAAGGGTCTTTGCATCGGAATAGAGCGCCTTTGCTTCAAACGCTAATTCTTTTTTCTTTTCCACAAATACTCTGTATACCATATTATTTCACCTCATACGCCTTTAATGCCCGTGCGCCGATATCACGACGGTAATAGGAATTATCAAACTTGACCTTATCTACCATATCGTAGGAAGCTTTGATTGCATCGTTAAGAGTCTCGGCAATTGCGGTAACACCCAATACTCTGCCGCCTGATGTAACAACCTTACCATCTTTCAATGCGGCACCTGCTACGAAAACATTATCTGCCAAGGAATCGGGAATTTCGATTTCAAAGCCCTTTTCATAGCTTTCGGGATAGCCTTTGGATGCCATGATGACACAGCAGGCATTCTTATCGCTGAATTTAACATCAATATCAGCAAGGGTTTCATTTGTAACAGCCTGCATTACTGTCAAAAGGTCGGTTTCAAGCAAAGGAAGGACCACCTGAGTTTCAGGGTCGCCAAAGCGGCAATTGTATTCAATAACCTTGGGACCGTCCTTTGTGAGCATCAAGCCGAAATAGAGACAGCCCTTGAATTTTCTTCCTTCTGCGTTCATTGCCTTGATTGTAGGAAGGAAAATCTTTTCCATACATTCATCTGCAACAGAGGATGTGTAATAAGGGTTAGGTGCAATCGTACCCATACCGCCTGTATTTAGACCTGTATCGTTTTCACCGATTCTCTTGTGATCCATGGAAGAAATCATGGGAACAACGACGTTGCCGTCTGTAAAGGAAAGAACCGAAACCTCGGGGCCTTCGAGAAATTCTTCAATAACGATTCTTTCACCGCTTTTACCGAAGGCTTTGTCGCACATCATGGATTTAACCGCAGAAACGGCATCTTCGCGGGTAAAAGCGATTATAACACCCTTGCCCAATGCCAAGCCGTCTGCCTTGATAACTGTAGGAATAGGAGCATTTTCAACATAAGCCAATGCCGCATCCACATTATCAAAAACCTCGCAGGCTGCTGTGGGGATGTTATATTTTTTCATTAATTCTTTGGAGAAAACCTTACTACCTTCGATAATAGCCGCATTTGCATTGGGACCGAAGCAAGGTATCCCTTTTTCTTGGAGAGCATCTACACAACCCAACACCAAAGGATCATCGGGAGCAACGATTGCATAATCTATAGAATTCTCAACAGCAAAGTCTACGATTTTATCAATATCCTTTGCTCCGATATTTACACAAACAGCATCACGGGCGATACCGCCGTTTCCGGGGAGAGCATAAATCTCGGTGACATCTTTATTTTCTTTGATTTTTCTGATGATAGCGTGTTCTCTACCGCCACCACCAACAACAAGTATTTTCATTTTTCCTCCAAGTAAAACATTAATGGTGGAACAAACGCATTCCTGTAAATGCCATTGTCATATTATATTTGTCACAGCATTCGATAACAAGGTCGTCGCGGATAGATCCGCCGGGTTCTGCGATATATTTAACGCCGCTTTTGTATGCTCTTTCGATATTATCCGAGAAGGGGAAGAATGCATCGGAGCCGAGAGCAACATTGTCAACAGAATCGAGATAATCACGGATTTCCTTATCTGTAAGAGGCTCGGGCTGAGATGTAAAGAATTTTTGCCAGATACCATCGGCACAAACATCTTCCTCGTTCTTATTGATATATCCGTCGATTACATTATCTCTGTCTGCTCTGCCTAATTCGGAACGGAAAGGAAGGTTAAGAACCTTTTCATGCTGACGAAGGAACCATGTATCAGCCTTTGTACCTGCAAGACGGGTACAATGAATTCTTGATTGCTGACCTGCGCCAACACCGATAGCCTGACCGTCAACCGCATAGCAAACGGAGT
>CAZJOH010000017.1:0-32288 GCA_964547575.1 uncultured Clostridium sp. | reverse complement strand
CCTGTTTGAGGCGCCAAACGATACAAATCCGAACTTTTCACTTTACGGTGATTCGTTCGGATTTGTTCTTTTCTTTTAATATTTGCAGGGAGTAGATTATACTCTCTGCTTTTTCTTTTGGAGAGATTTTATTTGTTGTTCTTTTTCCAATTCTCATAAAAATCTATTCCTTCTTCTGAATCGTAAAATTCAATTATATCGGGCATAAATGTTCTTGCCAGTTCTCTAATGACATCCTTCGGGATGTCATTCACGTTATATTCAAATTTATTTTCCTTCTTTATCTCTCCGGCAACATCTGTGTTGACCGGAGTTTTTGACATAAGCATCACCTCCTTTCAAGGTTAATTTGTTAATACTCATAGTCGATTGACAAGAAATCTTTAGTTCTGTCATAATCCGGGTTATCATATTTCCGATACGAATTCCGTTCATTAGCTAATTCTTGAGCATAAATCTTTTCAAGCTTGATTTGTTGTTCAACCAATTCTTTTACATATCTTATTTTGGGATCGAACTCATTGTGTATTGATACTTTTAAAAATGCATCATAAAAATCCACAGCTCTTGCGATATATCTGTCTGTTGACTTTATTTCTTCAATATGATTTTTCAACTTTTCAATTTCTTTTTTATCCGAATTTTTTTTATTGAGCACATCTTGATATTCCGAATATAAATCATTAATCGCATCTTGAACATAACCCTTTTGATTTTCCAACTCGGCTATTTCCTGAGTAAGAATATATTGCTCCTTCTCAAGGTGTTTTCTTCCTTCGTTTGGATGATAAATATCAATACCATAGACACGGCATATATCGTCAAGGTAGTTTCTTTCATCTCTTTCCCAGATAATTAATTCAGTTTCGCCGTATTTACGGTTGAAATTATAATAACCCATTTCACGCAGTGCCTGAGTTTGTGAGTTCTGAACTTTCATTCCTTTTGTGTTGTTGTAAGCAACGGGTATGTAGTCAATATGCACGTGCGGAGCTCCCGGTTCATCAGCATGATAATATGCTCCGATAAGCTCTAAATTCGGGTTTCGCTTTTTCCATCCATCTACATAATGTTTCATAATTTCTTTGCAAACCTCATCATCAGGGCGGCTGTCCTTGTTTCCGATTGTGACGATAACCTCATAGCATAAATTCTTTTGTTTGGAATTCTTGATCTTTTGATAGTAATCGGGAATTTCTCTGCGTTTGTCACATTGTATTGAGTTATATGCAAAGACTGAGCAGTCAAAGATTCTGTGATACGCTTCTTTGAGGTTTTCATGGTGCCATATTTCGTGTGTGCCGTTCGGGTCTATGTGCAATTCTTTGAGCACATATTTCGGATCACGCACATTGTGTGGCTGAACAACCTTGTTTCCGTGATGAACGGATACTGTATATGCAGGGTTAATCATTGGCATTCTCCTTTCAATTTTTATATTGTTTTTGTTTGCAACACAAGACGCATTCCTCGTTTGCATTGTTTGAGGTTTCTGTTTTACGGCAGGATGACTGCCCGTAAAACGTTATCGGATGACGATAACAAATGAAACCTCTGCACAACGCTTCTCTCGGAAGCGTGCTTGTTTTTAGCGCGCAAAAACAATAACTCAATAGTGGTTGCGCGCGGCACAACCCCATTTCGCTCCTTATGCCGGAGGGGCAGAGGGAGCCTGCGGGCTCCTTTACGTCGACTGTTATGAAAAATCAGATTTAACAGCCGGCTATTAAAATCTTGTTTCGTTCGTCTGACCTTTAACCGCCGAAACCAGATTTTCACCGCAGCCTGACCTTGAACGCTGCGGTATTGTTGCATCACCTGCCTTTTGAATTGATACAGGTTGTATACCTTTGAAACATTTATCCATCATCAACTGCAGAACAAATGTTTCGTACAAAGTATGTAATTTTACCTGCCTCCTAAAAATCAAAAAGAAAACCGGTTCTGCAATGTGACAAGTAGTCACACAACAGATCCGGTTATTTTGCGTTTGATTTCTACAAATTATTTTATTATTGAAATATGTAAATTATAGTGGTATACTATAGGTGCGACACAATTGGATTATTTTTTCTCAAAGTAGAGTATATGCTTGGTAAAAGCGTATGCTTTGTTTCTCATTTCTACTTTGAGGTAATTGTGTCGCAGCAATAGACGAGGCTACGTTTTTCGGTGCGTGGTTTCGGCTGCGCACTTTTTGATTTGTGGGAGGATGTTAAAAATGAGCAGAACCCTTAAAAAAGCTTTTTCACTGTTACTTGCAATGACAATAGTTTTCGGTGCAACGCCGCTCAATGGTTTAGGGGGTCTTGATTTGCCTGGATTCTATGGGTTTAAGCGAATTTTCGACTCCCTATCCGTGTGTTTTGATGATTTTTCAACAAAAGCAGAAGCTACACAAGATTATGCAAACAAAACATATAATGCAATCTTTTATCTTGATGAAGCAAAAACTCAAGTGTATGAGATTGTACCTACGGCTTACAACGAAATAATAGAATTCCCTCAAAACCCATCAATGGATGGTTTATATTTTGACGGTTGGGATAACAACGAAACCGTTATGGGCGAAGGAGATATTGAATTCGTTGCTTTGTGGATTAATATTGAATATACCTTAACTTTTATCAATGAGGAAGGAGAATATATAGATAGCCTCACTTGTTATTGGGGTGATCAAATTTACAAGGAAGATATTGAAGCTATTTGCGAATATTATTACAATGGAAAACCTACAAAAGAAGGTTATGAATTAAAATATTGGACGGGAAATGGAGAGCCTGTTATTTTCCCGTTTGAAGTTAAGGGCGATACGGTTTTTGAGCCTTATTTTTCAATAAACACGTACGATATTAATTATTTTGTTGATGGGCAATTATATGGTACTGATAGATATACGTTTGGAGATTCAATATCTCTTCGTGAACCAATTTATATAGAAGGTTATACCTTCTCGGACTGGAAAGATGAAACAGGAAACGATATGGTTCTTCCCTCAACTATGCCAGCTAAAGATATAAATGTTCACGGAACATTCACAGCTATTAAATACAAAGCTGTTTTTAACGCAGGGGATGGTTTTTTCTCGGATGGCTCGTCTGTTAAAGAAGTCATGGTGGATTATGGCCAAACACCTGAGGTTCCAGAGTCTCCCACTAAAGAGGGAGAGTTGTTTTTGGGTTGGAATCCTCGTCTAAATCCTATTGGTATCCACGGAGCGCAATATACCGCTGTTTTTGGAAAGGAATATGCATATTACACAATTGAGATTTATAAAATGAGTGAAGAAGGTCAATATGAGCTTACAGAGGTTTCTCAGCTTATAGGGAACAAAAACGGTGCTGTTTCATATGCTCCAGAAGCGATTGAAGGGTATGCAGTTGATTCAAAAAATAGTGTACTTAACGGTTATGTAGCAGCTGACGGATCAACCACACTTAAAGTTTACTATATGAGAACAGAATTTGATCAAGAAAGTACCGAAAAATATAAAAACGCAACGATAACTCTTGATAAAAACAGCTACACAGTAAAAGAACCGAATTCACTTACAATCGAAGGCACAATAACTTGTCCCGACGGTGTTGAAGGATTGCTTATGTCATGGTCATTTGATGAGATTGATATATTCTATGCATCTTCGCAAACCACATATGAAACCATTTCAGAAACTGAATTGCGTTTCAGCCAAACATTCACACCCAAAGAGGCGGGTCAATTCAAAGTCTATGCTCGACTTCCGAATGGTACCAAAGCCGAATGTACGGTTACATCATACCAAGAAGCTGTTTCTGCTTTTATATCTGAGCATTATCAGTTTGTAAAGAGCGATAAATATAATGATTTTGTGGCAGAGGAAGCTGCACAGAAAATGTCTAAGGCAGTCAGAGGCAGTTTCAATTATCATTGGAACAATGCGATGTCTTGGAATTACTTTGAAAATTATTATGATCTTGTTTTTGCTGAATTGTTAACTGATAAAACAATGACGGAAACTGCCGTAAGTACATTCAACAAAAATTGTGCCGTTCAAACAACAACAATTTCAAATGAATTTTTAAGATTTATGGGTGAAGGTTTAAAAGAAGATGAGACAAAAGAGTTTTTATCACTATTAAAATCAAAAGATTTTGTTAACGGAAAGGACAGTGATAGCTATCAGCAAATAAATCTAATTATTGAGGCAAATAAAAAAGACATTACAGAATCATTTTTTGCAAAATATGATATTATCGGTGCAACAAATAAAATTCTCAGTGTATCAACGGATTATGTTGAATGGGCAATAGAATGTATCTATTTCTATTCGGCAGTTGAAGCTTACAGACAAACAAATGAGGAATTCAAAGCTGTTATAAAAGCGGTTGCTGAAAAAACAGATAATAAAAGTTTGAAAAAGACTCTTGAAACTTATATATCAATAGATGAAGAAAACAGCTCTCTCAGCTTTGCACAGTATGTTCTTGAAAACAGAAAAACCGAATCGTTAATAACAATGGTAAAAATCTTTTATGATATTTTTGGGGTTGATGGTATATCAAAATTCATTTGTGGTATCAATCTGAAAGACGGTACTAAACTTGGCGATAAGGTTGTAAAGGTTTTTACAAAGCAAGGCACAAAAGTAGGCACAATTGCTCAATATGCTAACGGAGCCATTACGGGTATTACATTGGGTACGGCTGTTTCTGAATTGATTACCAATGCAGATGATTACAGTATGAACGCATCAAAATGCACTCATGCCGGTGATTTTGCGGAAGTTTTGTTGGAAGTTTTAAATGAGTCTGCAAGCAATTTTAAAGCAAACAAAACTCTTGAAGATGCCCTTTTGTTTGATGCGGCATATAACCTTTATAAAGATACACAAATTTATGCTCTGAATGCAATGGTTGAATCTGTTTATGCACAAAACAACAGTGTGGTTCGACTACTGTTTAACAAAGCTGAAAGTGTATCCACTTACATGTCAAAAATATGCAAATATAAATATCTTAATTGTCACAAGCATGACTTAACTGAATTAATTAATGCTGAGTATTATTATGTCGATAAGAAATACTTAGGTAATAAAGTACTCAGAATAGCATGTCCCGTCGATGTATACGTCTATGATTCAGAAGGAAATCTTGCACTTTCAATAGAAAATGATTTTGTTGAAATTTTTGATGACCGTCTGACTGCATTTGTTCAGGACTCTGAAAAATATATCTGTGTTCCGCTCGATGAAGAATTTGAAATAAAAATTGTTTCAACTGATGACGGCGAAATGGATTACTCCGTTTTTGAATTCGATGAAAATTCAGAAATGACCCGTGAAGTTTTCAAAGAAAATATATCACTCGTTAACGGAAAAACTTTCGAAGGTAAAATTGATAACATAATTAATACGGATGCTGATAACTACAGCCTTATCGTTACAGATACTCAGGAAAACATCGCTATGGATAATGTTATTGACTGTGTTCCTGCAACAAATATTTCAATTTCTAAATCATCTGTAGAATTGAAAGCAGGACAGAGCCAAGGCTTGGTTGCATCGATTTCACCTATAAACACAACGGATAAATATGTTTGGATATCAAGCGATGAATCAGTTGCGACTGTTTCGGAAAATGGAACAGTCAACGCCGTTGGTGAGGGTTGTGCATTTATAGTCGCAATGGTGAACGATTTGATTTATGCAGAATGCGAAGTTAGCGTTGTTATATTGAAAGATTACACAGTTACTTGGAATATCGACGGCGCAACAACTCAGCAAACTATTACAGAGGGAAATACTATAACCAAGCCTGCTAACCCGACAAAATCAGGTTATACCTTTGTTGGCTGGTCTCCCGAAGTGCCTGACACAATGCCTTCTTATGATTTAACATTTACGGCGGTATTTGAAAAGTCATATATCTGTCCTGATTGCGGAAATGAAATTCTTGGTGAAGATGCAATTAACGAACATATTGCTGCCGAAGCGAGAATGAAAGCAACAATTAAAATCCAGAACAACTCCGGTTCGAAAACAATCAACTATGGAGAGACTCTCAGACTTACAGCAATAATATCGAATATGCCTGCAGATGTAAAAATTTGCTGGTATATTGATGGTGTTAAAAAAGGTGAAGGCGAAACTTTCAATGTAAGTTTTGAAAGCGGAACAAAGACGGTTGAAGTCAAACTTGTTGATTCAAACAACAATGTGCTCAAAAATGCAAGTGGAAATGAAATCTCCGATTCCGAAAGCGTAACAGTAAAGGGAGGCTTCTTCCAGAAGATTATTTCATTCTTCAAGAATCTTTTCGGAATGAACAGAACTATTGTTCAAGCATTCAAAGTCATATTCTAAAACCAAAGGCTTCTCTGCTTTGTGCAGGGGAGCTTTGTACGTAATTTGTACGTAAATGATTTACAATTTGTGCGCGCAATTATCAAGTGGTTGACGTAATTTTGTTGTATTATCCTTTCACAGACAGAAATGTCGAGTAAAATTATAGGAGTGAACTTAAAATGTTCAGACGCTTACGAGATTTTCAGTGCAAGGATATTGAAGATAAACATGGTATCCCTTGCGAAATCACCGACGAGTTCTTTGACGGAAGAATGGTGCCATATGCCTTTGTGAAAATTTATCAGGAATACTTCCGCACTCCATCAATCTATGAACTTCTTGATGATTCTGAAGTTTCAAGTTATTGGCACGGAAAAGACAAAATAAAGGGGCTTCAGGAAAACGAGTTTATTGCGATGGACGATAGTTTTCTTGATATCGGAATTGAAAGTGGTGATGTATTTGCTGTTTCTCCGGGAGAATATACATCATATTTTCAGGCAATTGAATTCAACGGATATGTAATGCCTGTGTATATTATTTCTTCCGATAAAAAAGAAACGGTCATTGAGTTTGACCACGAAGATTTTGAGCCTGTTGTTTTGCCTACAAATAGAATCAAATTTCTCGGCTCAATTGAATATTACCGTGATGCTGACAGTTTTAATTACAAAGAAGTAGTTTTGTGTTATTAATCGGAGAATCATATCGTGAGATTCCAAACAAAACCTTTTTAGACTTGGACGAGCAATATGTGTAATTTGAAACGGAGAAATTTTTGTGTTTATTGAAGAATTATACTACGGAAATCTTGAACCGCAGGAATACAGTGCAGAACTCAAATCAGAATTAAAGAAAAAGCATAACGAACTGACTCAGATTGAAAAAGAACTTATAGAAAAATTGGCAGATGACGATAAGAATTTGTTTTCGGAATACGCAGACAAATATCTTGCGTTCCTGACAACAAGTATCACAGACGGCTTTATCAATGGTTTCAGATTCGGCGCAAAATTCACACTTGATACTTTTATGCATACATAATTAATTTATTGTGAAACAAATAAATCAGCACAAAAACAAAACAGCCCGCAGGCAAAATCTGCGGGCAAATTTTTTAAAACATCAAAAATAGTATCAAAAAGCAAACCGGAAGGTTAATCGGTGCATCTTAAACGTGTTTTTACCATCAGTTGCGAAAAACTTTGTGCGCTGTAGCGCATAGACTTAAGTTGGTTCTGGAGTTATAATATAAATAGTGAAAATTTCAAATTCAAAAGAGGTGAAATCTATATGAACGCAGTAATTTATGCAAGGTATTCGTGTGACAATCAGCGAGAGGAATCAATTGATGGTCAGATTCGTGAGTGTAAGGTGTATGCGGAGAAAAACGGCATTACCGTTATTGATGTCTATGCGGACAGGGCTCTGACCGGCAAAAATGATAAGCGTCCTGCATTTCAGAATATGCTCAAGGATGCCGCAAACGGTGTGTTTGATGCGATTATCGTCTGGAAACTTGACAGATTCGCTCGTAATCGTGAGGATTCTGCAATACATAAGAAGCTTCTCAAAAAGAACGGAATTTCAGTCTATTCTGCAACAGAACCGATTTCTGATGGTCCCGAAGGTAGACTTCTTGAAGCCGTGCTTGAGGGCATTGCAGAATATTACTCTGCCGAACTCGGAGTTAAGGTGGATAGGGGAATGACGGAAAATGTGCTTAACGGAAAGTGCAACGGCGGCACCCCCACTCTCGGTTATATCATTAACGATGATAAAAGATTTGAACTTGACCCCGTTGCTGCACCTGCTGTCCGTGAGGCGTTTGAACAGTATATAAACGGTGCATCAATGCTTGAAATTGTTAATGAAATGAACAGTAAGGGTATACGCAATTCAAGAGGCAATAAAATCAATATCAATATCGTCACAAGAATGCTCCATAATCGCAGATATCTTGGTGAATACAGATACAAGGATACTGTTGTTACGAATGCTATTCCGAGAATTGTTTCGGATGAGCTTTTTGAAAAGGTTCAGGAAAAACTTAAAGTGAATCAAAAGGCATCTGCAAAGCACAAGGCAGAAGAATATCTGCTTTCGACAAAGCTTTTTTGCGGCAAGTGCGGCAGAGCAATGAACGGTGAAAGCGGCACAAGCGCAACGCAGGACAGAATTTACAGATATTACAAGTGCATGGGGGTTAAAAAGCGTCTCGGCTGTGACAAGAAAACCGAAAAAAAGGAATGGATTGAAGATATTGTAGTCGGTTATGCAAGACAAATGCTTGATAATGAGGCTTTGCTTAATGAAATTGCCGACAGTATTATGGAAGCTCTGAATGCCGACAACACGCTTTTGCCCGTGCTTTACAAGGAACGCAGAGAGATTGAAAAGAAAATTGATAATATGCTTGATGCGATTCAGCTGGGGATTATTACATCTTCAACAAAGCAGCGTCTTGAAGAGCTTGAACAGCAGAAAAAGGAACTTGCGATTCAGATTGCGAAAGAAGAAAAAGCAAGACCAAAGCTTACGAAGGAACAGATTCTGATTTGGTTTGAGTATATGAAAAGCTTTGATTTAAAAAAGGTTTCTCACCGCCGCAGACTCATTGATACATTTATAAATGTAATTTATCTCTATGATGATAAATTGGTGATTACTTTTAATTATAAGGACGGAGCAAAGACCGTTGATTTGAATAAAATCAACGAAAAGTTCTTCAGTTCGGATAAAGTGATATCAGGCGCGCCAAAAAGGGGCTGTAAAAAAACAGCCTAAAAAAATCCGAGATTCACGAATTATGTGAGTCTCGGATAATTTTTTGCATAAACTTGTTTGAAAGTGGGATTTTTTGATTTTTGAGGCACACCAACCTGAACCGACGAGGATTTTCGTCAGTTAATGTGGAAAACTTTTTTGTTTTTCAGGCAGCAAGCTGTTTTGTGAGTTTCTTCAAATGGTATTTGTGCAGATTAAAACCGCAAGAAATCAAGGAAAGCTCAAAAATTACACCTTTTAACCCTTTTCGTCTTGCTCTTTTGTAATCTCTGTTCCACTTGATTGTACCGAATGCACCCTCCGCCTGTATGCTTCTGTTCATTCGCAGCAACGCACCGTGTGTACTGTTGAGATTGTTCAAAACTTCCTGATGGAATTTTGTCAGTTCTTCATTTATCCTCACAATTCTGTTACCTTCGCATTTGCAGCACTTTTCTTTGTGCGGACATTCGGTGCAGTCTTCGCATTGATACATTTCTTCCGTTCTGCCGAATTTGTTTCCTTTGACAGGTCTGTTGTAAAGATAATGAAATTCTTTCCCATTCGGACACACGGGATTACCGTTTTTGTTTATCGGAAAATTAACTGCTCTGTATGGGTTATCCCTGTATTTTGCATCTTCCGTCTCTTTTTTGAACATCGTAAATTTCATATATTTTTGCATTCCGTGTTCTTCACAGTAAAGATAATTGTTAAAGCTTCCGTAGCCTGCATCAGCAAGGGGATATATGGGATATATGCCGTATGTTCTGCTGAACTTTTCCATTAACGGCTGAAAGCAGTCCATATCCGATGCATATTGTTTCACATCATAAACGGCTATGTATTCATCGCACAGTCCGAGCTGAATATTGTATCCCGGAAGAAGCTGATCGTTTCCCATATAGTCTTTCTTCATTCTCATAAAGGTTGCATCATTATCTGTTTTAGAATAGCTGTTTCTGTCTTCTCCGCATACCCTGATATGCTCTGCGTATTTCTTCAATTTTTCTGTGTATTCAATAAGTTTATCATAGTTTCTTTGCTCGTTGCTTTTGTGATGTCCTCTGCCGCGGGCTATTGTTTCAGGGTGTATATCTGCAAGTTTTACATACTGTTCCGTTACTTGCTCCAGATACTCTATTGCATATTCCGAACGAATATCAAATTTAATTCCCTGATACACTATTGTTTTATTGATTTCTTCAAGCAACAAGCTTACTTTATCAAATGTTTTCTTGCGGTTCTTTATACTGCTCTTTTTCCATACCCAGCTGTATTTGTTGGCGTTGGCTTCAAGCTTTGTTCCGTCTATGTAGATATGCTCCAAATCAACATTTTCTGCATCAAATATATATCTGTTGATTTCCTCAAATATTTTATCTATGCTTTCCGTAAGACAATGATTCATAAAGTTATCTATTGTCATATGACTCGGTGCATCATTTTCCTGCAATAACCACATAAACCGAATATCTGTTTTACACAACTTTTCTATTTCCCGAACTGAAACATATCCGTGTTCCATAAATGCAAACAGTATTACTTTCAGCAAGGTTTCCGAATCAAATCTTTTGCGACCTGTCCTGTTTTCCTTAATCACAAGATATCTTTTTAGGTCAATCTGATTCAAAACCTCACAGAATGTATATACCGGGTCGGAAATTTCTATTATTTTTTCAATTTCCACTGGTAATTTTAATTGATATGGTGTATTATACATCCATGTGGTTTTGTTTTTTTTCATCAATTAAATTTTACCACAAAAAAGACTACAAGCCTACCTTTTTCGGTAGACTTGTAGCTCTTTTTTATTCAGACTGTTTTTTTACAGCCCCTTTGTTTTTTCCTCATATTAGTATAGATGCTCGTTAAGATATAAAGGCAGTTTTTGATGTTGTGCCTTATAAATTGCTTATCCTTAATTTTAACATCAGTCTTGCATACCATAAAATCTTCTCCAAATAAATTTTTAACCGCTTTGGAGGAAATTTTTAAAAAACAAATACTTTTTTATTAAGATATCGGAGATAAAGAAAATATAACTTGAAATTACGACATTGCTTACAGAATCATACACAACAACGGTAGCATCCTTACGGTTCAAAACATATTATGTAGTACAACTTCTTTGAAAGGAGGAAAATAATGAGCAGAAACAACTTTTTTGATAACGGCAATAATGATTCTCGCTGCAATGACGGTTCATACAACAGACGTCGGCAGACAAACTGCTGCTGCGAAGAAAATAACTCTTGTTGTATAAAGTGTGTTCCCGGCCCTCAGGGACCTATCGGTCCTCAGGGCCCCATTGGTGAAACCGGTCCTGTAGGTCCTCAGGGTCCTGCAGGTGCAACAGGTCCTGTAGGTCCGCAGGGTCCCACGGGTGCAACCGGTCCCATAGGTCCTCAGGGTCCCACGGGCGAAACCGGTCCCGTTGGTCCTCAAGGTCCCGTCGGTGCAACAGGTCCTGCAGGTCCGCAGGGTCCCGTCGGTGCAGCAGGTCCTGCAGGTCCGCAAGGTCCCGTCGGTGAAACAGGTCCCGTTGGTCCTCAGGGTCCCACCGGTGCAATCGGTCCTATAGGTCCTCAGGGTCTCACAGGTGAAACCGGTCCCGTCGGTCCTCAGGGTCCCGTCGGTGCAACAGGTCCTGCAGGTTCTCAGGGTCCCGCAGGTGCAACCGGTCCTATAGGTCCGCAAGGTCCCGCAGGTGCAATCGGTCCTGCAGGTCCTCAGGGTCCCGTCGGTGCAATGGGTCCTGCTGGTCCTCAGGGTCCCGCAGGCGAAACGGGTCCTGCTGGTCCGCAAGGACCCGCAGGTGAAACGGGTCCCGTCGGTCCTCAAGGTCCCGTCGGCGAAACCGGTCCTATAGGTCCTCAAGGTCCCACAGGTGCAATCGGTCCTATAGGTCCTCAAGGTCCCGTCGGAGAAACCGGTCCCGTTGGTCCTGCTGGTCCTCAGGGTCTCACAGGCGAAACGGGTCCTGCTGGTCCTCAGGGTCCCGCAGGTGCAACCGGTCCTATAGGTCCTCAGGGTCCCATTGGTGAAACCGGTCCTGTAGGTCCTCAGGGTCCCGCAGGAGAAACCGGTCCTGTAGGTCCTCAAGGTCCCATTGGTGAAACCGGTCCCGTTGGTCCTCAGGGTCCCGTCGGCGAAACCGGTCCTGTAGGTCCTCAGGGTCCCGTCGGTGCAATGGGTCCTGCAGGTCCTCAGGGTCCCGCAGGTGCAACCGGTCCTATAGGTCCTCAAGGTCCCATTGGTGAAACCGGTCCCGTCGGTCCGCAGGGTCCCATAGGCGAAGCAGGTCCTATCGGTCCGCAGGGTCTCACGGGTGAAACCGGTCCCGCAGGTCCTCAGGGTCCTGCAGGTGCAACCGGTCCTATAGGTCCGCAGGGTCCCGCAGGCGAAACAGGTCCTACAGGTCCTCAGGGTCCCGTTGGTGCAACCGGTCCTATAGGTCCGCAGGGTCCCGCAGGCGAAACAGGTCCCGTCGGTCCGCAGGGTCTCATCGGAGAAACAGGTCCTGCAGGTCCTCAGGGTCCTGCAGGTGCAACAGGTCCCGTTGGTCCGCAGGGTCCCGTCGGAGAAACAGGTCCTATCGGTCCGCAGGGCCCCGTCGGAGAAACAGGTCCTATCGGTCCGCAGGGTCCCGTCGGTGCAAGCGGTCCTATCGGTCCGCAGGGTCCCGTCGGAGAAACGGGTCCCGTCGGTCCTCAGGGTCCTGCAGGCGGAGTTCTGGCTTTTGCCGACTTTTATGCGTTAATGCCGCCTGACAACGCCGCAACAGTTGCTCCCGGAACAGATGTCAGCTTCCCGCAGGACGGCCCGAACAGCGGTGTTAATATTGTTCGAACCGGCCCAAGCTCTTTCAATTTAGCAGAAATCGGTGCTTATCAGGTACTGTTCCAGGTAAGCGTAACCGAAGCGGGTCAGTTAATTCTGACTCTGAACGGTGCGGATCTGGAATACACCGTATCGGGTCGTGCAACAGGTGCATCGCAGATCATCGGAATGGCAATCGTTGAAACGACCTCCGTCAACTCAATTCTGACCGTCAGAAATCCTGCCGGTAACGCAGCGGCGCTTACCATCACTCCGTTAGCAGGAGGAACAAGACCCGTTTCCGCACACCTTGTCATAACACAAATTCAGTAGTTCTTTAAAATCGGCTCCGGCAAGCCGTATGTCCTGTCGGAGCCGTAATTCTTTTTTGAACAGGAGGGCGATTTATGAAAAATGTAAAATCGGGTCATACTCAACCGATTGTATGTCTGGATGCAGGGCATTACGCAAAATATAACCGCAGTCCCGCAATCCCCGAATACTACGAATCGGACATGAACTGGAAGCTGCACCTGATGCTCAAATCAGCTCTTGAAAATTACGGAATAAAAGTAAAAACCACAAGAACAACTAAGGAGAAGGACTTAAGTCTTAACGCTCGGGGCGCTGCATCCGAAGGCTGTGATTTGTTCATTTCAATCCATTCCAATTCAGTAGGTTCAGAAGTGAATGAAGATGTTGATTATGTTGTTGTATTGGTACCGCTGGACGGTTCGGGAAATAAAATCGGCAAAATGCTGGCAGACGGTATAAGCGATGTAATGAACACAAAGCAAAAGGGTCGAATTGCAACCAGAGAGGGCAATAACGGCGACTATTACGGTGTTATTCGTGCCGCCGTTGCCGCAGGAACAGTCGGCTTGCTTGTTGAGCATTCTTTTCACACAAACACACGCTCAACACGCTGGCTTATGGATGATAACAACCTGATGCGCCTTGCAGAAGCGGAAGCAGCACTTATTGCGGAATATTACGGCATGCCCAAATCAGGGAAACTGCCCGACAAAGGCTCTTTGTACCGTGTTCAGATCGGTGCTTATAAGGTGAAATCAAATGCAGATACTCAGCTCAAAAAAATTAAAGATGCCGGATTTGATGCAATTATAATAAAAGAGAACGGTATGTATAAAATCCAGTCAGGCGCCTACGGCATAAAAGCAAATGCAGAAAGACAGCTTGCCAAGCTGCGTGCCGCAGGATTTGATGCGTTTATCAGTTTGTAGTTAAATCCGAAGCTCCCGTAAAGACTAAAAATCTTTACGGGAGCTTTTCGTATGTAAACTCTTTGACGGCTTTATTTTCACCATTAATTTCAAACAATTAATTATTCCTCTTGATTTAAATATAAAAAGCTCTTATAATATCAAAGGTTGGTGATATATAATGAATACTTATTTCAATGAGATAACTTCAAAACCCGTAAATACAAACGGCAACAGTGCGGTTTATAAAATACCCGCAGGTGCGATGTGCGGCAACGGTGACCTCGGAATTGTATTTGACCACGATGATAACGGGCTTATTATCCGTATTTCAAAATGCGATTTCTGGAAATTCACTCCCGGTGCGCATACCGACGGCGGAATAAAAGCCGTAGGCAGTCTGCGAATCGGAAACGTTGATTTATCGGAATACAATATAAAGCAGTATTTTGACAAAGGACTTCTTGAATGCAAATTCTGCAACACGGAAATGGAGCTGTTTGTTGCTCCCGAAAATCTTATTTATGTTCAAATAAAAGCACCTGACACTCAGGAATTTCCGAATGTTGATATTGAAATTCCCGACACCTGCAATTCAGATAATTCAGAATTTGCGGATAAGGGTGTTAACTGTTATATCCGCAAGTTTGACGGTGAAGAGGTTGACAGAGAATCGGCGGTAATTCTTTGCTGTAAAGAGCTTGATTCACACACAGCCGACGGTTTTAAATGCGTCAGCTATTGCATTTCTGCGGTTACCTGCTTTGATGACAGTGAATATATATCCAAGGGCGTTGGGCTTGCTTTGCAGGGCGATTATGAGCGTGACAAAGCAAGAACGCAGGAAAAATGGAAAAAATTCTTTTCGGCTTCCAAGGTTACTCTTGAAGATAAAGAAATTGAAAAATTCTATAATTCAAGCCTTTATCACCTTGCAGGCTGCATGGGAAACAAAGAATTCCCTCCGGGATTATTCGGTAATTTCATAACAGACGATTTCTTCCCCTGGGCGGGAGATTATCATATGAATTATAACTACGAAGCTCCTTACTACTGCGTATTTTCCTCTAACCATCCCGAGCTGTTTGACGGTTATATGGCTCCCGTCAACGATATGCGTGAAGAGGCAAAGAGAATGGCAAAGCTTTTCGGCTGCAGAGGATATGTGTTCCCCGTAAGCTTCGGTCCTAAGGCGTTCGACGTTTACAGTCAGAAGGATTGCAAGGAGCACGGAATACTTTTCCTCGGTCAGAAGAGCCACGCAGCTTATGCCTGTGTAATCCCCATAATGCATTGGTTTTCAACTTATGACAAGGATTATGCTGCTGAAAATTATTATGATTTTGTATTCAACACAGCCGCCTTCTGGGAAGACTATCTGGTTAAAGAAAAAGGCAGATATGTAATAAAAAATGATGCGGCACACGAAATTCCGTATTACCGTGGTGAAAAGTTCAATGCCTTTACACACATCGGTCAGATAAATACGGTGAATGCAATAAACTCGCTCGGTCTTGTGAAGCTGCTTTTCAACGGTGTTTATGATATGGCAAAGGAGCTTAATCTCAATGCAGAAAAATATCCTCTGTGGGAGGATATTATCGAAAACCTGAGCGACTTCCCGACCTTTATAAAGAAAGGCAAAAAGTGCTTCCGCTATTCAGATTTCGGCATACGCTGGAGAGATGATAACACTGTCGGTTTACAGCACATTTATCCCGCTTCGCAGATAGGCTTTTCTTCGGGAGAAAAGCTGCTGAAAATCGCAAGGAACACATATTTTATAAATGACAGACGGCTTGATGATAACGGTTCAAACTCATATCTTCCCGCAGGTGCAAGAATCGGCGTTGATCCCGATTTCCTGATAGAAGGAATTCACCAAAACATCAAGGAATTCGGACTTCCGAACAGACTTTTCCGTCATCACGGCGGCGGCATTGAGCATCTTACAACAATTCCCGCAACCGTTAACGAAATGCTTATGCAAAGCTATGAGGGAGTTATCAGACTTTTCCCTTGCTGGAACAAAAAAATGTCTGCATCATTTGAAAATCTGAGGGCTGACGGTGCATTTCTTGTTTCCGCCGAGCTGAAAAACGGGCGGACAGCTTCTCTTAAAATCAAAAGCCTTAAAGGCAGAATATGCAATGTCGATTGCTCCGATATTAAACATGTAGTGAGGGAATCGGACAAAAAGCAAATCCCGTACCAAAAAAACGGCAATACCGTTTCTTTTGAAACTCAGGCAGAAGAAGTTTATACTCTTATATAACGCTTTTTAATTATTATATCTACGGAGGTAATATTATGGATAAGAAACTTAAAATCGGCATTTTCGGTGCAAGAAGAGGCTGCGGTATCGCACAGGGTCTCACCCTCACCGAAAAGGCATACATAAGCGCAGTTTGCGATTATGATGAATCAACTTATGAAAACATCAAGAAATACTGCTGCGAAGAAACAAAATTCTATACAGACTTTGATGAATTCATTAACAGCGGTATGGATGCGGTTGTTCTCACTAACTTCTTCCATCAGCACGCAAAATATGCTGTAAAGGCTCTTGAAAAGGGTATTCACGTTCTGAGCGAAACAATGCCCGCAGTCACTATGGCTGAATGTGTTGAAATCTGCCGTGCATCGGAAAAGAGCGGTGCAATCTATATGCTTGCGGAAAACTATGCATATTTTGCCGTTATCAGCAAGCTTACAGAAATCTATAAGGAAGGCACGCTCGGCGAAGCTCTTTACTGCGAAGGCGAATATGTTCATCCCATGAGCCATGAAGAGTATGTTCATTATACTCCTACCACCACCCATTGGCGTGCACTTATGCCTTCGGGCTTCTATCTGAGCCATTCATTTGCTCCTCTTATGCGAGTTACAAATGATATTCCCGTTTCCGTTAACGCAAGAAGCATTTATACCGACGGTATGCGTCAGGAGCGTGAAGGCGAGCCCATCAAGGACGTTGCATCAATCATGCTTTGCACAATGAGCAGAGGCGCAGTTGCAAGAATAACAGGCTGGGCAAAGTTCGGCGGTCACGGCAACTGGTACCGCTTCGCCTGCGCAAAGGGCAGCGCAGAAACAGTCAGAGGCGACGAAGGCAAAATCCGCCTTGTTTATAATGATTGGGAAATCCCCGAGGGCGTTGAAAAGGAAAAGGTTTCAACCGTCGGCTATCCCTTTGATAAGGATAAGGCAAGACAGTGCGGTCATTCGGGCGGCGACTACTATGTTGCTCACGAATTCCTCAGCTGTATCCTTGAAGGCAGGCAGCCTTATTTCAACGCATACCGTTCATGCGCAATGAGTGCAGTTGCTATTCTCGGCTGGAGAAGCAGCCTTCACAACGGTGCGGAATATAAGATTCCCGATTTCTCAAACGAGGAAGAAAGAAAGCTTTATGAAAATGATAATCTTTCACCCTTCCCCGATGAAAACGGAGTTGCCAATTATCCCTGCACAAAGTATGATGCAGATAAGTACGATATTTAATCGCAGATACAAACAGAGCTGACGATCGGGTTTAATTGAAAAAGTGATAAAACCTGCCGGATTTTTATTCGGCAGGTTTTGTGTTTACATAACAAATTACCTCCGTACAAAGTTTTGATTGCTTTGCACGGAGGTGTTGTTAAGTGCATATTCAATTGAATCTGCGGATAGGTTTTGTTTCTTAATCGGTATTCAACGCACGAACGGTTATACGTTTTCTTCCGTCATATGTACAGGTAAAAAGTGTAAGATCCCAGTTATCACCGCTTACCATTCTTTCAATATCGGTACCGTCAATTATTTCTGTTCCGATAACCTCATATGTAAACATGTTTTTATCCGTATCGGTGAAAAAAATTTTATCACCGACCTCAAGGGTATCAATATATTTCATATGTGTTTTATAATTATGCCCTGCTATTATCATATTATCAAGATATGCCGAGCCCTGATATCTGCACGGAGCGATTTTAAGCTTTTTGGCATCGCATTCACTGACTACCGGCAAAGCAAGTCCGATTGCAGGAATTTCTAAAACGCCGACATATTCTTCGCCATCAATAATAACTGTCGGCATGGACATATAGGGGTTAAGAAGATAGTCGGGAATTTCAGCATTGCTTTGCTCTGAAGGGGCTGTATCTATTTGGCTGAGCGCATTAAGAGCGTTTTTCTCCGCACGTTTTTCATCATACAGATTACAGACGGTTAACACAAGAGCAGCCGTAAGAAGCAATGCGCCGACAGACATGAGCACCGTACCTTTTTTATTTTTCATTTTCAAGCTCATTCTTTCTGTTTATCGCCCAGCCTGCCAACAAAAACAATAGACCTGCACATGCAAGATACGGAACAGGCCATTTAAGCATACCCGTTTGCGGAAGCTTGGGTTCGGTTTGACTTTCTGTTGTAACAGGTTGAGGGTCGCCTTCAACCGTCGGTGTTTCCTTGGCTGTGTTTTTGATAACAAAGGTTATTCCTTCAAGTGAAATACTCACTTCATAGCCTTCCGGAACATTTTTTTCACAAACAAGATAATCTCCGCTTTCAAGATTATCCCATGTGCAGCGCCAATTCATTTCTTCATTAAGGACTGCCGTATCAACGATTTTTCCGTTGCAGATAAGTTCAACTTCTATTTCTTCAGGTCTTTGTGTTTCGTCATCTTCCCAAACCTTAAGAACTTTTACCGATGTTGACAAAAACGTTTCCTTATCAAAGAATTTCGGTTTTGTAATCACATTGCTGCTGACCTTTCCGTCGGCATTTTCATCCGGCAAAAAAACAAGAAACGGCTCTGCGGTACTGGTGCTTCCTTCCCTTGTATAATCGTCTGCCGCAACAAGATAGATGCCCTGCTCCAATCTGTTTGCATTAACGGGAAAACATGCGCTTCCGTTGATATCGGTTTTACAGTAATCATAGGGTGTTATGTTATCTCTTTCAGCATAAGAAGCGAGTGCCAGTGCGGCAGCCCTCAGCTGCTCCGAATTCTTGTCATTATTAATTAAAACAGAATATTTTTCAAATTCTTCTGCAAGCTCAAATTCCGATGTTCGGTTCTCTTTTGCAACCAAATATATTCTTACCTCAACATCTGCAAAAGGTTCTTCATTATAAGCACATTCTACGGTTAAGGAAAGTTCTGAAGATGCACAAGCACTTATATTCATTGAGAAAACAAATACGGCAACCGCAAAAAATATCGCAAGGGTTCGTTTGAATATGCTCATAAATTCATCTCCTTTTCCTGTATTTAATCATAACATAAATAAACAATAACAGAAGAAGCGGTGCAGCAACCACGGGCGCAATAAGAAGCGGGTCTATCTGTGTTGCTTCGGCGGTAATTGCAAGAACATCATCCTCCTGAAGATTTTCGATTCTGTGACCTCTGACGAGAAGACGGTGCGAATTTATTCCGTAAGGAGTACATGTAACAAGCGTGCAATAATCGCCGCCTTTGATTATGTTAAGACTTTCCGTTTCCTGCGGTTCAACAATAAGAATCTGATCAACCTGATATGTGAATGTTTCCTTTAATACATGGAGCATGAAAACATCGCCTTCGGTAAGCTTATCAAGATTTGTAAAAAGCTTTGCGGAGGGCAGGCCTCTGTGACCGGAAAGAACACAATGTGTGCTTTCTCCTCCAACCGGCAAGGCTGACCAATCAAGATGTCCGACAGCAATCTGAAGAACGGCATCTGAAACTCCGTGATAAATAGGAAGAGAAACGTTGATTGACGGAATTTCGATGTGCGCCATTATACCGTTTCCCGAAGGATTCAACAACTTGTTGTAATCGGCAAGGGTCTGTGCATCTATCAAACGGGTGTCGCCCCTTTGAGACAGCACACTGTTATATTGCTTTGCCGCATCAAGCAAATTGCTGTATTCATCATCATCAAGCGAATCAACAGCCTCAACATAGGCTGAAATTGCTCTTGACTGATGGAGTGAATTCCAATAATTGCTCACTGAAGGATAAAGTATCAGACCCAATCCGAGAATAAATGCACCGATTATTATTATTGTTGAAAAATGCTTTTTCATTTGAGATTATCTTCTTTCAAAAATTGCTCTGATGATACACATTGCAAAAGGCACGGTTTTTCGTACCCTTTGCAACGCAGACCCTCAGGTATTTCCCCGAAGAAACCTTCGGGGAAATAGAAAAGGAATCAAAATATATTATGCTTCAACGGACATTCTTTTCTTTGAAATAAGGAAAATTGCTGCTCCGATGACGAGAAGTGCACCGACAATATAGAAAATTGTTGTACCGATGCCGCCTGTTGAGGGAAGAAGACCGCCGGTCTGGTTGACAACGGTAATTTCAAAAGCATCGCCTGCTGCATTAAGGTTAACAACATTGTTGACTGTTGACCACTTTGCACCTTCTGTATCTGTGGGTGCATCGAAGCTTACTGTGAAAACGGTATCTTCTGCTTCATTGTAGCCTGAGGGAGCTTCTGTTTCCTTGAGGGTATATGTTTCGCCGTCCTTGAGACCTGCCGACTGACCGTCTTCATATACGAAAACAACAACACCGTCATCGCCTGATATACCTGTTGCTACAAGAGTAGTGCCGTTATAAAGCTCGAACTTTGCACCTGCAAGGGGGGTTGCGGGTGTTGAAGCATCGGTCTTGTTAACGATAAGGTCAATGAGATATGTAACAACTGTATCTTCAGGTGTTGTTTCTGTTGATGCTGCATCCTGAGGATTGTTTGAATATGTAAGAACAACAGTGTTGGCATTGCCTTCTGTTCCCTTTACGGCATTTTCATTAACGGTTGCCGAATAAGTGATTTCGATGTCAGCGCCTGCAGTATAATTTGTGATATCTGCAAAAGCAATGGTAAGAACCTGATTTTCATATGTTGCAGTGTAATCGCTGACTACGGTGCCGCCGATTTTTACAACAACGTCATCATTATAGGTAAGGCCTGCATCGAAGGTATCGGTAACGGTATACTCATAAGCTGTGTAACCGGTCATCACGGGAACCTTTGAGGTTAAAACATAAGGAACTGTTTCGCCGACCTTGGCTGTGTTATAGTCAACTTCTCCTGCTGTTTCGTTGTCGCTGTCGATATCGCCGTCAATCTTCTTTGTGATTGAGGGTTTATCTGCTTTGATTGTAACTGTTGCGGAAGTTGTCTGGAGCATAAGAGCTGAAATGGGACTTGCCGAGCCGGCATCCTCGATTACATAGTAGCCGAAGGGAATTTCGTCGAGAATTGCTGCATCATCCGCACCTGTTGCGGTTTCGGGAGCAATTCCGGCATCTTTTGCCGCTGCAAGAGCTTCAACTGCAAATGCCTGAAGAGCAGCCGCATCATTTTGGATAGCGTCAAGAGCGTCTGCAACTTCGGCAACGGTAGCTACGCCGTCTTCACCGCCGAACTTGCCGTCATAAAAGCTCTGGAGCTCTGAGGGAATTGCGTAAACAACACCCTTGTTAAGGTCAGTCACATCAACTGCTTCTGCTTCGAGAATACGGTAAGCATTAAAGGTTTTGCCGTTTACCGACACGTTAGTTGCACTGTTGATTGTGATTGTGCCTGTCTGTTCTTCGTTCGCAGCAAAAGCCATGATTGCAGTTGAGAATACAAGAACAACTGCAAGGATAATGCTGAGAATTTTGCTTGTTTTCTTCATTTTGGTTTCCTTCCTTTACAAGAAAATTTATTTATATAATTCGGTGCTGAAGCCAACACCTATTATACACAAAAATTATTCGTCATCTGACATTTTCTTTTTTGACAAAAGAAAAATCAGTGCGCCGACAATCAGAATACCGCCGACAATATAAAAAATCGTTGTGCCGATTCCGCCCGTTTCAGGCAACACATAACCCGTATAATTGATAACAACATCGTTTTCACCTGTCCATGCCGTTTCTGTGCCGTCAGAATGAACTTCCGTAACGGTAAGCTTATCATAATCGACATTGACAATGTAGGTAATATTGTTTACAACATATCCCTCCGGGGCAGCGGTTTCAACCATTGTGTAGGTATGGCCCGACGGTATGTTTGAAAGGCTGACCGTGCCTTCTTCATCGGAAACAATCACATATTCCGTTACCTGAGTAACCGATGTACCGTCACCTCGGCATACGGAACATACCTCGGGGTCGTGGAGAAGCGAAAACTGTGCGTTTGCAAGAGGTTCGCCGAGATAGTTTTGCTTGGTAAAAGCCAGCTCCGATAAATAGCCGTAAACGGAAGGCTTCATAAACGAAACACTTTTCACATCCGAGATCGTCTGCTCATTATCCGAAGTGCTTGTAATTATTCTGTATTCAAGAAAAGCATCGCCGTTTGTTTTGTAAATGCTGTTTTCGATAAAGCCGTTTTCTTCATTTTGAAGCCTGACTCGATATTTCATGGAGTAATAATAGTAAGTAATGCTTGAATCGGATTCATCAATTTCGGTTATATAACCTGACTTTTTCAAATCCCAATGAATAATGTCGTCAGAGTAATTTGCGGTATTTTCAGCAGCAAGTGCGTATGTTCCGACAAGCTCATCCGCCGCATTGCCGTTAACATCAAAGAAATGAATAAACTCAACTGTTGTTGCCTCATCGCTTAAAATCGGCAAGGGGTCTGTGGCTGTCCATACGGTTTTGGTGCTTTGAGTGTTCAGCTGACGAATTTCTTCAAATATTGAGTTGAATGCCAATGTGATTCCTTCCTGATCGGTACTGTCATAGTAATAGCCCGAACCAATGCTGTTGCCGAGCCAGTTTTTATAGGCGTTCAAATCACTTGCGCCGCCGATTTCATAGGTGGTTCCCGTTCTGTCAACAATCGAGAACGAGGAACTGCCGCTGTTTATATACTCCTGAACCGTCTGACCTGCAACATCAACGCCGACAGAGAAAACCTTAGCACCGTTGCCTTTGATATAGGTTGCCATTTCTCTTGCTCTTATTGATGCTTTATCACTGTAGCTTGTTCCGTATTTACAGTAGGCTCGAAGCACGGAATCGTAGAAAACGCCGTCGGTTCCTGCTGTTCCGCTTGATGAATAAGGTTCATAGCCGTTGTAATTTGTTGAGTCGGCAGAATTATCAACAAGATATGTTGTAGGGAAACCGTCCGTTAACAGAATAACATACTGATTGGCGTTGCCTGAAGCCTCAAGCATATCATAAGCTCGTTTCAGTCCGCCTTCAACATTGGTAAATCTCGTACGTGAATCGCTGTATCCGCTTGCGGAAATAATCGAATCCGTATCAGACGACATTTCGTTGATAAGCGAAGCCGCCTGCGTTGATGTTGAGCAAGGCTGCAGCGCAAATATTTCATGGGCGTGAGTGTTAAACGCAACAAAGCCTATCTGGCTCAAGCCTGCCGTGTTTTCAGCAAACTGATTTATGAACTCCGAAGCTGCGGTAACGGCGGCATCATATCTCGACATTGTATCGTCTGTGAATGTTGAATTCATGGTGTTTGAAATATCCATAACGATAACAACCGCCATATCGGGTTCAGAAAGGAACGTCTGTACATTGGTCTGCGTTTTAACGGTAAGAGTTATGTCAAAAACATTTTCAAGCTCAGTTCCGTCTATTGTTTTGCTGACGGTAACCTCCTTGTCTGCCGATACCGTTGTTCCGCCTCCTTCGGATATCTGATAATCGGAGGGCTCGTCGGGAACAACAACATACTCTTCGTTTTCTTCTATCGGAGGAACATAGTCGCTGAAGGTGACGGTTCCGTAACCGCTTGAATTATATCCTGCCGTTGCATTCAGATATGCAAAATCAACGGTTGCCTCATCACCGACAGCGCAGTCAAAAGAGTTGGAATCGCCGTGGGAAAGAAGAACAAAGCCCTTTGCCGTTGACGGAGCAAGACTGCTTTTGTTGGTCAGATTATAGTCATACTTTGCCGTAACAACCAAATCACCGTATTCGTTTTCATCAACAACAACGGCATACCACCAATAGAAGCCGAAGGAGCTTATGTCGCCTACGCTGTTGCTGTGAATAAGAATAGTTTTATATGAAGTGGCATTATCATAATAGTTAACAAATTCAACCGTTCGTGTTTCGGTTACGGCAAATGAAGAAGTCGGTGTATAGAGCCATTCATAGTCAAGCAGGCTCTGCACATTGCGGACATTTTCCCTGAGCTCGGAACAAAGATTTTCGTAATTTACAAAGGCTTTTGAAACCATGCCGTAAACCTCGGCATAACAGTCCTCATATGCAGAATAATTTTCAGACTCATCGTATTCTTTAAGTTTGCTTTCAAATTCAGATTGCTCGGGCAGTAAATTTATGAGATACTCAACATATTTAACTGCTTTATCTTTAAATTCTTCGCTTTCCCAATCAAGACTCCAAGGCTCTTCCTTTCCCCATTCGGTGCAGATTATATCACCGCTGACGGTAAAGCAAGCTTCGGAATGTGTATGCTCTTCAACCAAAGCTTCGGTTGTTTCTTCGGAAGAATCCGATTCATCGACGTAGCATTCGTCCGAATGAATATGCTCCTGAAGCTCACATACGGAAGCATCGGAACAGCACTCATCGGTATGAGTATGCTCGGCAAATTCGCATGCCGTTTCTGTTTCAAGCGTTATTGCAGGCAGCATAAGCATATAGGTGGTGCAAAATACAACGATTACGCTCAAAAAGAGCAGCACTTTTTTCCAACGTTTATTAAATGCATGCTGTTTTAAAAACACTGATAATTGAGCGAATAATCCGTTTGGCATTTTTGCACCTCCAATCTTAATTTTTAATTTATTTAAACAAGCGAGCCGAAATCCTTAACAGGCCATACTTTGAAAATTATCTTTCCTACAATCTGTTCTTCGGATATACATCCTATGGCAGAATTTCTTGAATCGGCTGAAACGCTTCTGTGGTCACCCATAACAAAATACTTGTTTTCAGGCACTTGATATGGCAGCTCAATATTACAATCTCCGAGAGCTTTTTCATCAACATACGGTTCATCAAGAAGAAAATTATTAACGTAAACATTTCCTTCCTCATCAATGTTAACCCATTCGCCCGGACCTGCTATGACACGCTTTACAAGCACTTTGTTGTTATAATAGAAAGCAACGATATCTCCCTGCCTGAGTTGATTCGATGCAGATGAAACCACCACATCTCCGTCAGAAAGGGAGGGCGTCATCGAACTGCCGTAAATCTGAAGAACGGGTAACCAGAGCGTTGCAATCAGCACCGCAACAGCAGCAACCGTAACCAGTGTGAACACTGTGCTTTTTATTACAAGTACATATTTTTGCTTGTAGCGTTCACGCTTAAGTTCTTTTTCAAGAATTGAAACATCCAGCTGCGGATAAATGTTTTTTTCTGTTTTTTTATTCATTTTAATAATTCCGTGTTCTTTATTTCAAAGATGATTTTGTGCATCTGCTTGCTTTTTTTATTCTTTGAATACAGATTTTTTTGGTTTCTTCTTGCATGGTGCGGCAGCGTTCTTCGGTTTTTTTCTCCATCAGTCTGATGTTTTCAATATAAACATCAGCCGCTTGTTGAGCAGCTTCAAAAATGCCCGACAGCTTAAGCGAAGCTTCCGCAATCGAACCTGATTCTTCAATGGCTATGTTTTTTCTTTCAAGCAGAGCCTCATATTCATTGATTTTTTCTTCATAAGCAGTTTTCAACTCTGCCAATTCAGCTTCGAGGCTGTCATTTCTTTTTGTTTGCTGAACCAGAATTTCAAGCAACTCTGCTCTTGAAAGTTTTCTTAACTGTTTCTCCGTCACTTCTGCACCTCAGAATAAACAATATATAATAAATATAACATATATTATTTATTTTTGCAAGGAATAAATCTGATTTATAGTCTTTCTATATCTGCGTTGCTGTTGAATAAAGTATTGATTTTTTAACAGGGATATTTTATAATCTCACTATCAATCTAAGAAAAGAGGTTTGTTATGGCAGAGAAAAATTACGGTAAACTCATTAAAATTCTTCAGATTGCAGCAGGAATATTCATGCTGGCGATGGTTGTTCTGTGCATATATTTCACGCAGAAATACAACATCAAGGTTTCAAACATACCCGAACTCAGCCGGAAAATCACGGGCGGCACGGCAACGATAGCATTCGGAATAATACTTTTTTCGGTTGTAAAATCCTTTGCGCTAGTTTTTCCCCCAGCAGTTATTTTCGCAATATGCGGATACCTGATGCCGAATTTCCGGATAGCATTGCTTGTTAACATAGTTTCCGTTGTATTGAGCCTTTCTATCCCCTATTTCCTCGGCAGATTTACCGGTGCAGGAATGGTTGATACGCTCAAAAACAAATTCAAGGCCGTTAAAAAGCTCGACGATTTTGCAGGCGCAAACGAAATGCAGATGACATTTGCGATCAAGCTTTCGGGAATTCTTCCCGGTGACTTATCGAGCCTTCTTTTCGGCGCAATGGGAATTTCGTTCAAAAATTACACAATCGGTGCAAATCTCGGCAACTTGCCTCTCGTTATCGTTTATACCCTTTTCGGCATTGCACTTAAGAGCGTCGGCGAAAAACCGTGGCTTGCCGCAATTCCCGTTGCTGTAATCATCGTATTTATGCTCATTGCAAGCCTGATTACAAAAAAGCTTATCAAAAAAACAAAAGCTGAACAAACTGCAGAGAACAAATAAAATCCGAACCCACGGCTGTACCGGAGGTTAGTTTTCCCGTCTGAATATACAAATAAAGCAAGGGGCTGTGTGAAATTTTTTCACACAGCTCCTTGTTTTATGAATTTTACTTTGTTTTAACTTTGTAGCACTTGATTTCAAAGGGCTTGATTTCAAAGCTCATAGTCTTGCCGTTTGCGATATCGGCGGCAACATCTTCTCTTTCAAGAAGGTTACACTCGGCAACGCTTGCGATTTCAGCGAAGAATTCAACATTAACAGCCGTTCTTCTGCCTGACTTCTCAACAAAACGAACAATGTAAGCATCCTCATCCTCGCACTTCTTAACGGCTTCAAGAGTAACATTCTTGCCGTCAACGCTGATGAAGGAAGCGCTTTCTGCACCCTTTGCACCCTCTGCAAGCTCAACGGGAAGCATGGGATTGTTGATTTCAAGACCTCTTACGAGAGTTTCGGCATCCTTCCAGCAGCCTGCATGGGGATAGAGCGAATATGTGAAGTAATGGTCGCCTCTGTCCGACTTGGGGTCGGGATTCATGGGAGCCTTGAGAAGAGTGATAATCATTCTCTGCTCGTTTACTTCATAGCCGTACTTGCAGTCGTTGAGGATTGAAAGACCGTAGCCGTCCTCTGACATATCAATGAAGTTATGAGCGGAAACTTCAAACTTTGCCTTATCATAAGGATTATGGCGGTAGTTGGAGCTTTCGATTGTTGCATAAGCGATATCTCTTGTGAACTTCTGAGCCTTGATATCAACGTCAAAGCCGACCTTGAGAAGCTTCTCCTGCTCATGCCAGCTGATAAATGTATCAAAATCAATTCTGTCAAGCTCATTATAGATAATGATGTTCTGCTTAAGAGTTGACTTCATGATGTTCTTTGCTATTGTTACGCAGGTAAATACGTCACCCGAAACAACAGCTTCAACCTTGCCTGCTTCTGTTTCAAACTCACGGTCTGTATAGGTTGCAACGATATCCCATGCATCATACTTACCGGGAAGGTCTTCGTAGATACGGAATACGTTACCCTTGCCGTCAAGAACTTCTCTGTTATTCTTCTTATCGAAGATTGAAACAAGCTCTGCTGCCGCATCAAACTTAAGGCTGAAGTTTGCGTTTTCGATATCTGCGCTTTCAACTGCCTTTGCCTGAGCAACCGCTGCATCCTTTGTATAATATACTTTATAACCTACAGCGGGAACGTCCTTTGCAACGAAAACAAGAACCTTTGTGCCGTCAAGCTTTGTATAAGCCTGAACGGGAACCTTATTACCGTCTGCATCGCAGATTTCAACATCCTTATAGGGAAGCTCAACCTTTGAGGTTGCTGCAACGCCGAGGGAGTTGAAGAGTGCGAAGGGCTTGCCGTATTTTGCACCTGCACCGATGTTGCCTGCGATAGCATTGAGAGCGCCGTCACGTACTTCCTCACCAATCTTGATGATATCATCATAGATAGCGCAAAGGTCGCCGAATACTTCCGTGATATGTGAGCCGGGAAGTGAATCGTGGAACTGGTTTGTGAGAATCATCTGCCAGCCTTCATTGAGCTTTTCAAGAGGATACTCATAGCCGTATTTCATTGCGATTGATGCGAAGATTTCAGCCTGACGGTAGAGATTTTCGCTGTATCTGTTGAGCTTTTTGAGGAGAGCCTTTGTGGTGTGAACGCCTCTGTGTTCTTCAAGATAAAGCTCGTCCTTCCATGTGGGGATATTTGTATCGGTTGCCTTTGCCTTCATTCTTGCAAGTGAATCCTCAATCTTGCTGGGCTTTGTTTCGGGAAGACCGGGGAAGCTCTTATAACGCTTTGCATATTCGAGCATTTCGGTGTCAACACCGCCGCCGCCGTCACCCCAGCCGTAGCAGTACATGGATTCGCCGATTGTTGCCTTATCTGTATACTTCTTCCAGTTCATCTTGAGTGAGTCTGCCTCAACAGTACCGATGAAGTGAGTGGGGGGAACGATTGAGAACACCTTTGAGCCGTCGGGACCTTCCCACCAGAAGGTGTTATACTGCCAGGGGTTTGTATCGTTCCAGATACCCATCTTATGAGTTACGAAATACTCAACGCCTGCCTTCTTAAGAATCTGAGGCATAGCGTAGCCGTTGCCGAATACGTCGGGTACCCAGCAGGTTTTGGGAGTGATTCCGAATGTCTTTTCAGCATATCTTACGCCGTGAAGAAGCTGACGTACAAAGGATTCACCCGAAACGAGGTTACAGTCGGGTTCAACCCACATTGCGCCGATATATTCCCATCTGCCTTCTGCGATGCGCTGCTTGACCTGATTGAAGATATTGGGATATCTCTTTTCCATTTCGATATATGTGGGAGCTGTGCTCTGCGAGAAAATGAAATCGGGATACTGCTCCATAAGACGAAGCATTGTTGCGTGAGTTCTGCCGAGCTTACGGACATACTCTTTATATGCCCACATGAAAACGATATCAAGGTGGGAGTTACCTACGAGAGCGAGTGTGCCCTCTGTCTTATAGTTGGGATTGTTGTAAACTCTTTCCTTAAGCACCTTCTGTGCTTCAAGAAGACCTGCCTTGAATTCGTCGCCGTCAACATCGAAGTTAACGTGTGTGAAGGCTTCCTTGAGAGCGGAGCGGATAAGCTCTGCAAGACCCGTATCAAGAACGGGCATAAAGAGAGCATTGAAGATAGCCTTGAAATCCCAGTAAACCTCTTCGATTACGGGGTCAACAACGCCGATGAATGAGCATGAAAGAGTCTTTACGGTTGACTCGTTTGAATGCCATACATAGTATGATTCGATATCAATATCGTAATGCTCGCCCGCCTTTGCTTCATTTGAAAGAAGCACGCTGTTACGGAAGGGGTCAAGACCCTGATAAGGCTCACCGTTGATTGAAAGAAGTGAGTCGCCGCCGAAGTAAACGTTGAGAGTTACCTTCTTGCCTGCGAATCTTTCGGGCATATCAAAGGAATTCTTGAAGAATGCACTCCAGCCGTTGTTACCCCACTTATCGCCTACGTTGAGGTCCTTCCACTCATCATAAAGATATTCGTAATCGCCGATTCCCTTGTAGATGCATTCCTTCATCTTCCATGCGGGGAGGGATTCGATATCGGTATAAATTCTCTTTTTGAGGGTTTTAAGCTTAACGTTTACAACATCGTCAAACGAAAAGATACCTCTCTGCTTACCTTTGGTAGCATCACGCCAGTCGTCTACATGAGCATCCATTGCGTCAAGTGCTGCGACGGCATCAAAATTTTTGATTTCTGCCAACTTGCATCGTCCTTTCTTATATATAAATGGTTGAATTAAATTCATTCACAGTACAGTATATCACCAAATATTGCACATTTCAATACAAATAATTTTTAAAATATTTAATTTACCGATTTACTTCTTTAAATTAATATGATAGAATAAACTGAAAATTTATGTTTGAAAGGAAATAGCGATGATTCTTGACAAAAATATAATTATCCCCGATCTCGGAACCGTCGGACCCGAAAGCGGTTTTCATCTTCTTGAAACAACGGAAGACGGCAAGTTTGTTACCGGCAAAAACGGCGTTGACTGCATAGTTGCAACAGGCGACAAGAAGGTAGAGTTTGTTTCTTTCGGCACTCACACCCTTGCAGGCGTTAAATCGGCTATTGCTTACCCCGTTTATTATCCCGTATATCCCGTAAAGACGGAATACCCTCTCAATGCAGTTCTTATGGACCTTGACGGCACAAGCGTAAGAAGCGAGGATTTCTGGATCTGGATTATCCAGATGAGCACCGCAAGCATGCTCGGCAATCCGAAGTTTGAGCTTGAGGATGCCGACCTTCCCTTCGTTTCGGGTCACAGCGTTTCCGAGCATCTCCAGTACTGCATTGATAAATACTGCCCCGGCGAATCCCTTGAAAAAGCCCGTGACTTCTATTTTGAACATACTCACAGAGAAATGGAAGAAATCATGGCAGGCAGAGGCAAGGACGGCGCATTCACTCCCACCGAGGGCGTTAAGGATTTCCTTCTTGAGCTTAAGGATATGGGCGTTAAAATCGGTCTTGTTACCTCGGGTCTTTATGAAAAGGCATGGCCCGAAATCCTCTCCGCATTCCGTACTCTCGGAATGGGCGACCCCAAGGATTTCTACGATGCAATTATCTCGGCAGGCTTCCCCCTTCGCAAAGGCAGCGTAGGCACTCTCGGCGAGCTTTCACCCAAGCCCCATCCCTGGCTCTATTCCGAAACATCAATCGTAGGTCTCGGCGAAGCTTTTGCGGACAGAAACAGAGTTGTAGGCATTGAGGACAGCGGCGCAGGTGCATGCTCCGTTCGCCTTGCAGGCTACACAACAATCGGTATTGCAGGCGGCAACATTGAATCAAGCGGCACAAAGGCTGTTTGCTCACACTTCTGCAACAACTTTGCCGAAATCATGAAAATCATCAAAGGATAAGGAGATAAGGATATGGATAACAACAAAATTCAGTGTCATTTTATATCTAACACTCACTGGGACAGAGAATGGCGTTTCTCCGCACGCAGAACACAGCATATGCTCGGCTACATGGTAGATATGCTTCTTGATATTCTCGATAAGAATCCCGATTATAAACACTTCCACTTTGACTCACAGACAATGCCCATTCAGGATTACCTTGAAGTATATCCCGAAAAGAAAGAAAAGCTTAAGAAATATATCTCCGAGGGCAGAATTGCCGTTGGTCCCTGGTTCTGCCTCCCCGATGAATTCACGGTAGGCAGCGAAGCGCTTGTCCGTAACCTTCTTCTCGGTCATAAAATGGCAAAGGAAATGGGCGGAGTAAGCAAAACAGGCTACTCACCCTTCGGCTGGGGTCAGATTTCACAGCTTCCTCAGCTCTATTCGGGCTTCGGCATCAACTTTGCTTCTTTCTACAGAGGTATCAATACATACAAAGCACCCCGTTCGGAATTCTTCTGGGAAAGCCCCGACGGTTCAAGAATCTGGGCATCACGTCTCGGAAAAAGACCTCGTTACAACATCTGGTATGTTGTTCAGAGACCCGTTTATTTCAATCAGGAAAACGAAAACAACCGTGACATGGTATGGAACGATAACAACGGTGTTTTCAAGCTCATTGACCGTGACTGGAAGCTTGACTATCAGTATACACATCCTTACTTTGAATATCACAAGGAAAATATTCAGGCAAGAGCAGAGCAGGCTATCGAAGAGCAGAACAATGACTGGACAACCAATCACCGTTTCTGGTCGGCAGGTCATGACTCATCATGCCCCGACGCCCGTGAAGTTCAGCTTATCAAAGACCTCGATGCCGCACTTCCCGATGCAGATGTTTTCCACAGCACTCTCAAGGAAATGGAACAGAGCATCATTGATAACTTTGACCCCAATTCACCCGTACTTAAGGGCGAAATGCGTGACCCCTATACCAAGGGCAGCGTAAGCATTCTCTGCGGCTGGATTCGTTCATCAAGAACATATATCAAGCAGGAGAAT
>CAZJOH010000016.1:0-33128 GCA_964547575.1 uncultured Clostridium sp. | reverse complement strand
TCCATTCGTCATTTGTTTTTTTGCTTTACTGTAACACTTCTATTGTAAACCTACATTTTGAAATAATGCAATATCAGATTACACTTGCAGAAATGAATATATAAAGGTATAATATAATGGGTACGGATAAAACCCGTCATTAACTCGCCGCAGGCGTATATCATTGTTTCGCTGTGCGAAACACGGAGGTGACCCCGATGAACGAAAGACTGCCCTATCTCCGCAAAAAATCAATGAGTCTGCCCCTTACCCCCGGGGTATACCTTATGAAAAACAAAAAAGGCGAAATTATCTATGTCGGCAAAGCCAAGGCTCTCAAGAACAGAGTAAGCACCTATTTCGGTTCGCAGAATAACCACACGGTCAAGGTTCGCAAAATGGTTGAAAACGTTGAGGATTTTGACTATATTATGTGCGACAGCGAGTTTGAAGCACTTGTTCTTGAATGCTCTCTTATAAAACAGCATTCGCCGAAATACAATATCCTTTTAAAAGACGATAAAGGCTATCATTATATAAAAATCACCTCAAACGGCTGGAAAAACATTCTTGCCGTAAAGCAGAGGCTTGATGACGGTGCGGAGTATATCGGCCCGTATACAAATTCCTTTGGTATCACAAACGCAATAGATGAAGCAAAGAAAATCTTTCTTCTGCCTCAATGCTCAAAGGTTTTCCCAAGGGATTATAATAAAAGCCGTCCCTGCCTGAATTTCTTTATCGGTCAATGCTCTGCTCCCTGCGCAGGTAAAACCACAGAAAAAGCACACTCCGAAGCAATTGAGCAGGCACTGGATTTCATAATAAACGGCTCAGGCAAAGCAATAGATGCACTCACAGAGAAAATGCTTGAAGCCTCGGAAAATCTCGAGTTTGAAAAGGCGGCAAAAATCAGGGATAAAATCAATGCCATCAAAAAAGTTAACGAAAAGCAGAAGGTTGTTGCGGCATCGGTTGAAGAGCAGGATGTTTTTGCGGTTGTATGCTCGGAAACCAAAGCCTGCCTTTCTGTTATCCGTTTCAGAGATTCACGGCTTTACGATACGGAGCACTTTATTTTTGACACGCCCGAAAATCTGCCCGAGGCAAGGCACGAACTGATAAGAAGCTATTATTCCATGCGTGATTTTGTGCCGAGAAGAATTGCCGTTGACGGCGAGGTTTCGGACAGCGAGGTGCTTTGCGAATGGCTTTCATCGCTTGCAAAACGCAAGGTGAATATAGTCCTTCCGCAAAGAGGCGAACAGCATTCGCTCGTTGAAATGTGCCGTTCAAATGCGGCACAGAAGCTCGGAATATATCTCGGCAAAACAGGTAAATCAACCGCCGCTCTTGATGAGCTTGCAACCCTGCTCGGTCTTAAGTCTACACCGGAATTCATCGAGTCATACGATATATCGCACACAGCAGGCAGCGAAAACGTTGCGGGTATGGTTGTTTTTAAGGGCGGTTTACCCTATAAAAAGGCTTACCGCAGATTTGCCATAAAAGGCTTTTCGGGTCAGGATGACTATGCCTCAATGGCGGAGGTCATTGAAAGGCGCATACTGCGTTACTTTGAAGAAAAAGATACCGGTGAAGGCTTCGGCAGACTGCCCGACCTTATTCTGCTTGACGGCGGCAGCGGTCAGGTAAATGCCGTAAAACCCGTGCTTGATAAATATAAACTCGATATTCCGCTTTTCGGCATGGTCAAGGATTCCCACCACCGCACAAGAGCGATTGCACTTTCGGGTGATGAGCTTTCTCTCACATCAAAAAGGGCTGCATTTACGCTCGTTTCCACCATTCAGGAAGAGGTTCACCGTTTTTCGGTTGAATATCACAGAAGCCGCAGAAAAAAGGCTTCGCTTTCATCAACATTAACCTCAATTGAAGGAATCGGCGAAAGCAGATGCAAGGCTCTTTTGAAGCATTTTAAAACGGTAAAAGCCGTTTCACAGGCAAGCATTGATGAGCTTGCCGCCGTAAAGGGCATGAATAAAAATGCCGCAGAAGCGGTTTTTGAAGCATTTCACGGCAAAAATACAGACAAAGATGATTAAAATTGTAACTTTTTTTCCTTTTATTAACATTTAATCTTGACATTCAATTATAAATAATGAGATAATAGATTGATAATAGTCTTATCGGCACCAATTCTTATTTGGTTTATATCCGAAAAACTATAATCCCGGAGGATTCAGATGAGAGTAATAACAGGTTCAGCAAGAGGCATGACCCTCAGAACACTTGAAGGAAACGATGTCAGACCTACCACGGACAAGGTCAAAGAAGCTGTTTTCAGTGCAATTCAGTTTGAGATTGAAGGCAGACGCATTCTTGATTTGTTTGCAGGCTCGGGTCAGCTCGGCATTGAGGCACTCAGCAGAGGTGCCGAAAGTGCGGTTTTTGTTGACTCGGATAAAAACGCCGTTAAGATTATCAAGGAAAATCTTGCCAAAACCAGGCTTGATTCTGCCGCATCGGTTGCACAGACTGATTCAATTGCATTCCTCACCATGACCGATAGGATCTTTGATGTTGCTTTTCTTGACCCTCCCTACGGCAAGGGTCTGCTTCAGAAGGCTCTTTCAAAAATCGGTGAGCATATCGCTGAAGGCGGCATCGTAATATGCGAGCACCCCTTCGGAGAGGAGCTTGAGGAAGAAACCGGCGGTCTTGTTAAGCAAAAAGAATACAAGTACAGCAAGGTAGCCGTAACTCTTTACCGAAAGGTATGATCATATGAAAATCGCAATTTGTCCCGGCAGCTTTGACCCGGTAACGATAGGTCATATCGACATTATCCACCGTGCGGCAAAGCTTTTTGACAAAGTTATTGTTGTTGTGATGATTAACTATCACAAGCCCGACGGCTATTTCACCGTTGAAGAAAGAGTTGAACTTTTAAAGCGCAGCCTTACAGATATCGATAATATCGAAATCGAAATGCATGGCGGTCTGCTCGCAGAATATGCAAATCAAAAAGGTGCTTGTGCCGTTGTAAAGGGTCTGCGTGCGGTTTCGGATTTTGAATATGAATTCCAGCAGGCACTTACCAATAAAAAACTCAATCCCGAGCTTGAAACGGTATTCCTCACCGCAAATGCGGAAAATATGTATCTTTCATCCAGCGTAGTTAAGCAGGTTTGCGAATTCGGCGGCAATATCAGCGAATTTGTTCCCGCAGAAATATGCGATGATATTATAAAAAGAATCAAAGAAAGGAACAGGTTTTCAAAATGAACATTGAAAGTTTACTTGACCAGATTGAAGATATTTTAGAGGCAGGTTCAAAAGTTCCTCTGTCGAACAAAACCGGCGTTGACGCAAACGCTATAAGAACAATTATCGAAGATATCAGACTTAACCTTCCGAATGAAATTACTCAGGCAAGAGCTATCGTTGCGGACAGAAACAACCTTCTTGTTAAAGCGAAGAACGAAGCTGTTGCAGCAGTTACGGGTGCTCAGGAAAAATCAAGAGCACTCATTTCAACCGCAGAGGACAAGGTAAGAGCTCTTGTGCTTAAAACAGAAGATTATTCAAAGAACAAGGTTGCAGAGGCAGAAGCTCAGGCAAAGCAAATTATTAATACTGCTAACGAGGATGCAAAAATCATCAGAGCTAATGCACAGCTTGAAGCAGCTTCTATGGTTGACAGCAGCGAAATCGTTGTTCAATCAAAAGCAACTGCAGAATCAATCTCACTTGCTGCCCAGGAAGAAGCCGCTTCAACAATCGCAGGCGCAAAGGCTCAGGCAGAAAACATCGTTAATGCCGCAACTGAGCAGGCAGAAAGAACTATTGAAGATGCACGCCGCCGCTCCGATGAAGCTATCGATAAGGCAAACAAGTGGTCAGCTGAAATCAGAATGGCTGCAGGCGATTTCGTTGAGGATATCATGAAAACTGCTGATGAGGCAGTTACAACAAGCCTTGAAAAAATTCAGGTTGCAAGAAGTAACATTAAAAATGTTGTAGGAAAAATCGATCCTCCCGAGGTTACTGAATAAAAACAAAAAGCCCTCTGTTCCTGACAGAGGGCATAAATGTGTAATTTTCAATCCTGAAGCTCATCTATTATTTCGATATCCGCATTGAAAATTTCCTCGGCGGCTTTTAATATTTCGGCTTTTCGGATGCTGCCACGGTAGTATTCAAGAAGAGCCTTTTCAGCCTTGGTTACCACCTGTGTTTCATCTCCTGATTCGGGTGAACTTGCAATTTCAACAGATGAGTTTTCCTCTTTTAAAAACGGGCCGAGAAAGTCATCAAGAGAAGTATGATAAAGACCGGAGAGCTTTATGATGACATCAAGTCCCGGAGTTCTCATTGTTTCATATTTCGCATAAGCAGACCTTGAGATTCCGAGATAATCGGCAACTCTTTGCTGAGTCATGCGATTTGACTTTCTGTAAATTTTGAGGATGTTACCTACAGCTTCATCGCTGATCGCCAAAAACTTTTTCATCAGGCTTCCCCCTTTCTTTAACCCTTAAAATTATACATTCAATCGGATATGTTTTCAGGGAATGTTCCGAATAGTCACGTTTTTCAGGTATAATTTCAACTTAAAAGGAGCAAAAATATGTCAAACGGTATTTTTGAAAAAACAAAATATTTTATCATTGATATGGACGGTACCTTTTACCTTGACGGTAACATCATTGAAGGTTCAAAAGACTTCATTGAAAAGGTAAAAGAAAGCGGCAGAGATTTTTATTTCTTTACAAACAATTCCTCAAACAACGTTGAGGTGTGCCGTGCGAAGCTTGAAAAAATGGGCTTCCCCGTTGATGAAAACAGAGTTATAATTTCATCCCATGTTGCGGCTGATTATCTCAACCGAAACTATGCAGGCAAGAAAGTTTTCCTTCTCGGAAACGAAAGACTTACAGGAGATTTTGAGGCAGCAGGAATTAATCTCGTTACCGAAAACCCCGATATCGTTGTTCTCGGATTTGACACCACTCTCACCTATCAGAAGATGTGGGATGCGGTTCGTTATATTGACAGCGGTGCAGTTTATCTTGCTACTCACCCCGATCTTAACTGTCCCACAGCAGACGGCTATATGCCCGACACCGGCTCAATGATTGAGCTTTTTGCCGCTTCAACGGGCAAAAGACCCGTTGTTCTCGGAAAACCCATGACCGCAACCGTTGACTACATCACGGAAATGCTCGGCTGTGAAAGAGATGAGCTTGCGTTTGTAGGCGACAGACTTGCAACCGACATTGCAATCGGTGCAAACCACGGCATTCCCTGTGCTCTGGTTTACAGCGGCGTAACAACCCCCGAGGAATATGCAAATTCAGATATAAAAGCAAGCGTAGCAGTTGAAAATCTCAAGGCTCTTGCCGAATATCTTTAATATACACAGAGCGTTCAAATTAAACGTCAGTTCGTAACCTTCCTGACGGGCATCTGCTCGGTGCCGAACAAAACTAAAGGCGCTGCACGGCAGCAAAGGAGCATTAAAAATGAACAAGAAAAAAATCATCGTCATGGCGCAGGGCGCCATGATAGCGGCTATCTATGCCGCAGCAACCTATTTATGTGCGGTTTTCGCAATCGCTTACGGCAATATTCAGTTCCGCCTTTCCGAGGCGCTGACGATACTTTCCGTATTCACACCTGCAGCAATTCCCGGACTCACCGTTGGCTGCATAATCGGAAATCTTTCGAGCCCGTTCGGAATATGGGATATCGTTTTCGGTTCGCTCGCAACACTTCTTGCGGCAATAACCGCCCGTGCATTGAGAAATGTTAAATTCAAAGGTTTCCCCTGGCTCTCACTTATTATGCCCGTTATTTTCAATGCATTCATAGTCGGCGCTGAATTAACCTTCCTTCTTCCGACAGATAAAACAAGAATCGCAACATTTGTGATTTACGCCCTCGAGGTTGCGGCAGGAGAGCTTGCAGTCTGCGTCGCAGGCGGAATACCGCTCTATTATGCGATGAGAAAAGCGAAGATTTTTGGTAATACCTTATAATTATTACAGGAGTCGATAAATCATCGGCTCCTTTCTTATTGTATATTGATATCATTTTGATGTCAATATGAATTCGTATAATTTTAATTCAAAATGATATGATTTTGATATCAGATTATATGGAGGCATAGTAATGTCAGGCAATTATTATTCACCTTTTTCATTAAGGATTTCCGAAAATCTCATGAATAAAATAAAGTATATAGCTTCTCAGAATAAACGCTCGGCAAACAAAGAAATCGAGTTCATTCTTGAACAGCATATAAGAGAATTTGAAGAAGCGAACGGCGAAATCACGTTAAACTTAGACTAAAAATAAACATTGGTAATGTTATGAGCCGTTTGAAAGACCTAAAAAAGAAAAAGGGTTGACACAAATTCAAATGCAGTTTTGACGGGAGTAGACCGGAGCGACTATTCTGAAATCGAAAACGGTAAAAGATACTATATGCAGTTGCTCTTGATACAAGCATGGATTATCTTGCAGAGTTAACAAACGAAAAGAAACCTTACAAAAGAAAATAACAAAAACTGCAAAACCAAGAAACATTAACCCCGATGTTTATTCATCGAGGTTTTTGCTATATATCCGTTATTGCTCCGCAATCACCTCATCCGTCGCTATGCGACACCTTCCCCTCGAGGGGAAGGCATGGCAGTAATCTGCTGCATTTATGAAAAACCAATAAAAAATAACGCTTCTTATTTCGGATTTTCCTTGAGGTGGTCAAGAATCAACAATATGCATTTATATCGGCGGGAGCAAGCCCCCGCCCTACGACTTTGATGGGGTCGATGATAGCATTGACCCCTGCACTATTATCTGTTAATTATTATCTCTTATCTATTATCTTAAATTTACAATGCTACCGCACCTTACGGTGCGATGGGTCGTCGAGTCGCCCCCCTACAGTCAGGTGGCGGGTAGGGGCGGATATTATCCGCCCGAAAGAGTTTTGAAGAATAAAGAATATTGAATAATTAACAAATAATAAATGTTTTTCGATGATGGCATCGACACCTACATAGGTTATACAAAAATCCCCTCGGAACAAATCCGAGGGGATTAACTATTTTATTCAGTTCTTTTCAACGCCCATTGTTACCTTTTCGCCGTTGATATCCCACTCCTTGGTGTAGGAGCCGCCTGCTGCGGTGAGGATATCTGTTGCAAGAACATCATGCTTGATTGTTTCGGCATTTGCATTGAAGATAGCTTCAATCTTTTCGTTGCCGCTTACATAAATTTTAATGGTATCCATAACCTCAAAGCCTGCGTCCTTACGCATGGTCTGAATCTTGGAAATAAGCTCTCTTACGAAGCCCTCTTCAATGAGTTCATCTGTGAGGTTTGTATCAAGAACAACGGTAACGCCGTTGCCGCTTTCTGCATGATAGCCTTCCTTCTGAACGGTTTCGATAAGAAGGTCTTCAACTGCGAGCGAGATTTCTGTGCCGTCTGCGGTGAAGCTGATTGCGCCCTTTTCGTCAAGCTCTTTCTTTGCAGCCGAGCCGTCAAGAGATGCAAGATGATTTCTGATAGCTCCGAGAAGCTTGCCGTACTTGGGTCCGAGAGTCTTGAGCTGAGGCTTGAAGTTATAGGAAACATAGCCCGAGGAATCAGTTACGAATTCAAGGGACTTAACGTTGAGTTCTTCCTCGATGATTTCGCAGAATTCCTTATCGAGAGCCTTTGCAGCTGTTGCGTAAATCTTGCCGAGAGGCTGTCTGTTCTTGATGTTTGCGGTATTTCTTGCCGCACGTCCGAGAACAACGATATTGAGAACCTCGTCCATTGATGCTTCAAGGTCTGCATTAACAAGCTTTGCATCGGAAACGGGATAATCGCAAAGATGAACACTGATAGGTGCATTCTTATCTACGTTGCAAACAAGGTTGCGGTAGATATCCTCTGCCATAAAGGGAATCATGGGAGCTGCAAGCTTAACAACGGTTACAAGTGCGGTATAAAGGGTCATGTAAGCATTAATCTTATCCTGCTCAAGTCCCTGTGCCCAGAAGCGTTCTCTGCCACGGCGTACATACCAGTTACTCATATCGTCAACAAAGCTCTGAAGTGCCTTGGCAGCCTCGGGGATAGCATAGCTGTCAAGATAGCCGTCAACGGTATCAATAAGGGTGTTGAGCTTTGAAAGGAGCCACTTATCCATAATGGAAAGCTTATCGTATTCAAGCTCATGCTCTGCGGGATTGAATTTATCAATGTTCGCATAGAGAACATAGAAAGCATAGGTGTTCCAGAGTGTACCCATGAACTTACGCTTGCCCTCAACAACCGCATTATCATGGAAACGGTTAGGAAGCCAGGGTGCGGAGTTTGTATAGAAATACCAACGTATAGCATCTGCGCCGTGCTTTGCAAGAGCATCAAACGGATCAACCGCATTGCCCTTGGACTTTGACATCTTCTGACCGTTTTCATCCTGAACAAGACCGAGAACGATAACGTTCTTATACGGGGATTTGTCAAAGAGAAGGGTCGAGATAGCCATGAGCGAATAGAACCAGCCTCTTGTCTGGTCAACAGCCTCGGAGATGAACTCTGCGGGGAACTGCTGCTCAAAGAGGTCCTTATTTTCAAACGGATAGTGGTGCTGTGCGAAGGGCATTGCGCCTGAATCGTACCAGCAGTCAATAACCTCGGGGACTCTCTTCATTTCTTTTCCGCACTTTTCGCACTTGATTGTTACATCATCGATGAACGGACGGTGAAGCTCGATATCATCGGGGCAATTGCTGCTCATTGACTTAAGCTCTTCGATTGAGCCGATTGAATGTCTGTGACCGCATTCGCATTCCCAGATGTTAAGAGGAGTACCCCAATAACGGTTACGGCTGATGCCCCAGTCCTGAATATTTTCAAGCCAGTCGCCGAATCTGCCCTTGCCGATGCTTTCGGGAATCCAGTTAACGGTGTTGTTATTCTTAACAAGATTATCCTTAACGGCTGTCATCTTGATGAACCAGGATTCTCTTGCGTAATAGATAAGCGGAGTATCGCATCTCCAGCAGAACGGATAGTCATGCTCAAACTTGGGAGCGGAGAAGAGCTTGCCCTCGCTGTCAAGGTCAACAAGAATCTTGGGGTCAGCATCCTTAACAAACATGCCTGCATAGGGTGTTTCTTCGGTCATGTTACCCTTGCCGTCAACAAACTGAACGAAGGGAAGGTCGTAACTTCTGCCGACCTTGGCGTCATCCTCACCGAAAGCGGGAGCGATATGAACGATACCTGTGCCGTCGGACATGGTAACGTAGTTATCAACTGTTACGAAGTGAGCCTTTTTATTCTGCTTCTTTGCAACCTCACCTGCGCAGGCAAAGAGAGGCTCATATTCTTTATATTCAAGGTCTGTGCCCTTATATGTTTCAAGGATTTCATAAGCTGCAATGCCGTTTTCCTTGTCGCCGAGTGAACCGAGAACGTTATCAAGCAGAGCCTTTGCCATGTAGTAAGTATAGCCGTCTGCTGCCTTAACCTTGCAGTAGGTTTCCTCAGGATTTACGCAGAGAGCGCAGTTTGAGGGAAGAGTCCAGGGAGTGGTTGTCCATGCAAGGAAATATGCATCCTCACCGATAACCTTGAATCTTACAACTGCCGAGCGTTCCTTTACTGCCTTATAGCCCTGTGCAACCTCATGGGATGAAAGAGGAGTTCCGCAACGGGGGCAATAGGGAACAATCTTGAAGCCTTTATAAAGGAGACCCTTGTTCCAGATTTCCTTGAGTGACCACCAGATGGACTCGATATAGCTGTTGTGATAAGTAACATAGGGATTATCCATGTCTGCCCAGAAGCCGACCGTGCCTGAAAAGTCCTCCCACATGCCCTTGTATTTCCAGACGCTTTCCTTGCAGCGTCCGATAAACGGTTCAAGACCGTAGCTTTCGATCTGCTCCTTGCCGTTGATGCCGAGCTCTTTTTCAATTTCAAGCTCAACGGGGAGACCGTGAGTATCCCAGCCTGCTTTTCTGGGCACCATGCAGCCCTTCATTGTGCGGTATCTGGGAATCATATCCTTGATAACACGGGTCAGAACATGACCGATGTGAGGCTTGCCGTTAGCGGTGGGGGGACCGTCATAGAAAGTATAAGTCGGGCAGCCTTTTCTTTCTTCAATGCTCTTCTCGAAAATCTGATTTTCTTTCCAGAAATCAAGCACGGCTTTTTCTCTGGTGACGAAATCGAAATTCGATGAAACTTTTTCGTACATTCTGCATTCCTCCGATTTATTTGGAATCGTATGCGGTAAAAATGACCGCACGAATCTATTTTATATACTGAAAAAGTATATCACACGATTTCTGCGTTGTCAACATTTATAAGGATTATAATTATTATACTAAATGTATCGAGACAACACATATATCGCAGTACACTTGACAAGCTATTGTCTGCATTATATAATTATTATATAGATATAACCTGCACACAAAATACCCCATAAATTATATTTTTCGACAATACAGCTCAAACAAGAACTTACCCTATTTCTAAAAATCAAGAAAGGAGTGAGTCCGATGGTTTGAAATTATCAATAAGTATGATTTAAACTTTTATTCCCATGGTTTTCGGCAATGAAGAACGATACAACCCCTAAACAGTTAATGGCATATTCTTAAAGACACTATTCACTTAATGTACATTTACAAATACAGAAAGGATAAAACGACGAAAAAAGCAAAAAGAATGTTTAGCATCATATTAGCCTTTACAATAGTACTTTCGTTGTTGATATAAAGCCTGATATATATACCATTTTAGTAGTTGAATGTAATTACGGACCGGATTGTATCATTAAATGGTACCGCGAAATTTCAATTTATGACATAATGGACACTTTCACTCACATATACAAATCACCTTATGTTTTTGTATCGTAGTCAAAGGAGGGTAATTGCAATGAAAAAAATATTAATTATGGTTATATCATTAACTCTTTTGTTTGTTATTTCATCTTGTGATTCAAAAGAACCATCGGTTTTATCCACAACGGAACCGGCAAATGAACTTGTTTCTTTGACAAACATTTATATCGACACTTTATCTGATGCTGGATTTGGCTATAAATATTGTTATAGCACAGAATCGATGTCAGGTGATGTAGGAATAGCAAGTGAGAATGGCAGCATCCTTTTAAATCCGGCATATGTTTCTGTTCATGCTGTAAGTAAAGACAGATTTATTGCAAGAAAATTTGTTGAGCAGTCTGCGTATTCAGCGTTGGTTAATGAAAACGGTAAAGAAATCATTGCTTTTTTCAGGGGTGAAATCCGAAGAATTAATAATATCTCTAACGGTGCAGAACCGATTTTATCTGTTGAACCTTTTGGTGAAAAAAATATTTTACAGATTTGAATGGTCAAAAAGTAATCGATTATGAATTTAAAGGAACAGGATTTACCGAAAATGGTTTAATATATGGTTACACTGATACCGAATATTATATGTTTGATGATTATGGTAATCTGCTTTGTTCCGTCGAAGAAGGTAAGACAGAAGAACTATACTCAATCAGCAATGATTATACTATGCTTATTAAACATTGCGGAAGAAGTTTTAAATTTGGTGTGAAGAACTCTGAGGGAACAGAAATTATTCCTTGTGAGTATAATGAAATTCATCTTGTTTACAACGATCGATTTGTAGCTCGTATCGGTGAAGCTCAAAGCATTGAACCTGATAATATTGTTAGAATTTTTGATGAAAAGGGAAAACAGCTTTCAACAGATGGCGAATTCGACTCCGTTAGTTTTAATGAATCGGGATATGGAGTAGCTTGTAAGATTGAAATGGATGTTATTGAACCCGAAATAAAATATTGGTTGATTAACAATGATGGGAAGAAAGTCAGCGATGAATATGATAGTATTCATATAAAAGAAAACAACGAATTCTTTGGTGTGAAAAATAATACCGAAACAAAAATTCAAATCTCAAAATGATGTGTTCCTTTTTCTTTAAATGACATAATATTTAAAACGATAATTTGAAAAGAGGTGTTATAAATCAAGAACAAAATCACAGATTGATTTTGTTTCATCCCGTGCTTTGGATTCAACCAAGTGTCCCCAACTTTCAATTCAATACAGAGCTTCGGGTACGGATATAACAGAATGGACGGCAGAGAAAGAAGCTTCAACCTGCACGGTGTTCGTTACCTCAGCAATATCGGACTGGACTGTAACATCAGATCAACCATGGCTTACTGTTCCCCAAAAAAACACTTCAAGTTTTGTAATCGCTGTATCGGAAAATACAGGTGCACAAGAACGAACGGGGACAATAACCGTTGCTATCGGTGATACCGTTATAAGTACAATCGAAGTTGTCCAGTTAGGAACATCCCCATACTTAGATATCTCTAAAGAAGTCCTGACACTTGACTACCGTAAAGAAGACAACTATTTTGTTCCTGTAACAACAAATGCAGAATGGAATATTGAAGACCCCGATTTGCTTCCTGTTTGGTTGACTGCAAACAAGGCTGCTTCGGGTGCAGGAATTGAAATAAGTGTTTCGTTAAATGCGGAAGACGATCTTACTCTTACCGAAGAAGATTTATCAAATAGAGATGTTTACGAAACACGGTCAGCAACAATAACTCTTGCAACCGATACAGGTGTCAAGGATGAAATCACTGTTGTTCAGCTTAATGAACCTTTAAGCTATTTTAACACCATAAATGATGACGGTTCGTTGACATTGAACAGCTCATCGGAATATAATCATGCTCTTGCAACATGGGCTATGGAGCTTAGCTATGCAGCCTATAATCCTATATCGAACTCGGAGGCAATTCCTGGTGTTCCCGGTAATTTCAGAGAACCGCCATTCGACAGCGATGAATGGACAGCCAAGGCAGACCTTGAAAGCAAAGGATTTGTTGCTCAGGAATATAATTATGATGGATTATTAAGTGTTGCCGCACATACAATCGGACACAGAACGATTGAAATTAATGATATTGAAACAAACAACGATAATTTGATAGGAGAAATTGAAAATGATGGATTTACTTGGGGAGCTGGGACTGTTACTATGGATGTTTGTGGGGTTACCAATACTGGGGGTAGTATCAACTCCGATTGTGTTGATTCTGGATTTCTTGGGGTTACTTCCGTTTTAAACACCGAAGATTTAGACAGTGAAAATTCTACAAACAGACAATTAGTAGTTGTTGCTGTTCGGGGTTCAGTTACTTTTTCTGATTGGTTAATGGATATTTTGACACAATTTCATATCAAAGCATTAGACTTTGAATCGGGAAGCGAAATGGTTCTTGAATCCTTATACGGATATGACGATTGCACTGAATGCGACGGTAATGATGATGAATGTGATTGTAACGGTTATTTGGCGCTAAATAATATTACCAACCCCGTTTTTCTTGTAACCGGTCACAGCATGGGGGCTGCAATAGCCAACCTTGTTGCTGCTGAGTTGAATGAAATTGAAGGTGCAGATGATGTTTACGGTTATACTTTTGCAACACCTACCGTTAAATCAGCTGTAGACGGCAATGCAACGATACCTTATTCCAATATTTTTAACATCCTGAATACCAACGATGTGGTTCCTTATGTTCCTACTTCTTGGCTGTTGCCCGGAGTAAATCTTTGGTCAAGATACGGTATAGATATTCCGCTTAATATGCCCTATAGCGAAGAACAAGAAACGGCACAGATTGGATTTTTCAGCCATTCCATGGCGGTCTATATGAAATGGATGAATGATCATAAAGGAATTACTTACGAGGAAATATTGGAGGAATCAAGTGAAGCAACCGTTAGAGGCTTGTTACCTAAATTTGTTCAAATCAAATGTCCTGTAGGTGTAACAATTAAGGATATCGATGGTAACATAATAGCCTATGAAAGCCAAGAAGAAGGCATTACTTATCCCGAAGTAACGGATACAGGTATTGTTTCGTGGATTAGCGATGATGGAGAAAAAATGTTCTTTATTCCTTCAGGAGTAGATGTTGCAAGCGTTGAAATTGAAGCCTATGATTACGGCTCAATGGATTTTGCCGTTGGAACAGCAGGAACAACCGATGAAACAGAAATTAAAGTGTTTAATGATGTTTCATTATATCCCGGCAAAGAGTTTCTTGTTGAAGTTTCCGAGGATGTTCTTCCAGAGGATACACAGTTATTTGTAACCGAAAACGGAGAAATCGTCGGAGAAGTTACGGATACAAATCCGTTTTTCAAGGGCGTAACAGCAAATCCCACCGAGGTTGTATACGGTGAACCCGTCACATTTACATTGGTAACGGATAATACCGTAACGGCAATGATGCTTCACAATGTTTATGTAGGCGATAATGTAAACTTAGTTCCCGGCGAAGGTGATTTTGATGTAGTTGAGTCCGGTGAAAACGAACTGACGTGGACAGCCGCATTCTATACAGATGAGCCGAATATCGGAGAAAATATATTCGATATCTCCGTAAAATCGGGAGATGTGTGGTACTATTATGAAAATGTTATTGCCGTAACCGTTTCAATATCAGACAGTTGATAATCGTCTGATATCAAATTGCCAAAAAGATTCAGTATAATTCTGATGCTTATTAACACATAATACAAGTCCCCGTACATTTGTCATACCGACAAATGTACGGGGATATTTTGCTTTGAGTTATAAAATAACCAAAAAAATCAATTAAACTTTTATTCGAAAGAGATTATAATTATTACGGTAAATATCGTATCTTGCATAATTTTTAAAAGTATGCTATCATAGATGTATATATGCTTAAAGTGGGTGTTTATTTGAAAATTATAAAAGCGGTTCTTTTTTATTTATGGCAGTTTACATATGCGATAGTGCAGAATATTATCGGTCTTATCATGCTCGCAATACATAAATCAAAGGGCGCAAAGAGCGAATGGTATCACCATGCACTGATAACCTATATTGATAAGAAAAACTTCGGCGGAGTTTCGCTCGGAATGTTCATTTTTATCAATAAAAACAGAAAAGACGAACAGCTTCACGACACTAAAATCCACGAATACGGCCACACCGTTCAATCACTCATTCTCGGACCTTTGTGGCTGTTTGTTATCGCACTTCCCTCTGTTATCTGGTGCAACACTCCTTATTTTGTAAAGCTGCGTAAAGAAAAGGGCGTTTCATATTACAGAGCATACTGCGAGGGCTGGTCAAACGAATGCGGCGCATGGGCAACCAAGGAGCGATTTGTTACACCCGAGCTTATCAACAGGGGCAGATACGGCAAGCCCATGTATCCCAACAGAAACAGCCGTAAAGATATCAAAGGCAGAAGGAGAAATAAATAATGGAAAAGAAATATCTTAAAACGAGTGAAATTTTCTCGTTCGCATCATCGGCATTCGGCAGAAGCATGATATATACTCTCATGTCAACCTTCCTGCTGATATTCTATACCGATGCCGCCGGTATTCAGGCAACGCATGCAGGCTGGATTATCTTCGCCGCAAGAATTTTCGATGCGGCAAACGATCCCGTAATGGGTATGATTGCCGACAGAACAAAAACCAAATTCGGCAAGCTCCGCCCCTATCTTCTTTTTTCACCTTTCCTTATTATGGCATCAACCATAGCACTTTTCTATGTCCCCGGTTTTCAGAGCTACAGTGCCAAAGTTGCTTATGCCGCAATCACCTATATCATATGGGGTGTGTGCTTTACGATTCAGGATGTTCCGTTCTGGGGCTTGAGTGCTGTTGTTACTCCTCTTGAAAATGAGCGCAACAAATTCCTCTCCATTGCCAGAATAGGCAGTACAATCGGCGGTATTCTTCCCACTGTTCTCATTCCCGTGCTCCGCACATCTTCTCTCGGCATAACAAAGGGTTATTTCGTCGGCGGACTTATTTTCGGAATTACCGGCTCCATGATTTCTCTTCTCGCCTTTTTCGGCACAAAGGAGAAGGTTGAACAACCCCCAAAAGACAAGGTTTCGGTAAAAGAGGTTGTTTCGGCATACACAAAAAACAAGCCCTTACTTCTTCTTATTGCCGCAAGTATTCTCGGCTCGGCAATGCTTATGGCGCAGACCTCGGGCTCATATATCGCAACATATCTTATTCAGGATTCGGGCATAGTGCCTCACGGTTCAATTCAGGTTGTTATGACCGTCGCAATCGGAGCAGGTATGATGATAGCGATGATCGTTATGCCGGCGCTTCGCAAAAAGTTTTCTTTAAAGCAGATTTATATAGGCTCTGCCCTTTTCGGAGCGGCTATCCATGTTGTTCTCTATTTTATGGGCTACAATAATTTCTATGCACTTCTTGCCGTGCTTGCAATCATAGGTCTTCCTCTGGGCATTTTCAATGTTATAACCTACGCAATGGTCGGCGACAGCGTTGATTATCTTGAGTGGAAAACAGGCAGACGCTCAGAGGGTATCTGCTTTGCATCCCAGACCTTCATCAGCAAGCTTACCGCAGGCATTTCAACCCTTATCACAAGCTTCGTGCTCGAAGCATATAACTATGTTGAACCAATCAAGGCTAAAAATGATTTCGGTGTGACAATTGAGCTTGCGCAGGCTCAATCTGACGAAACTCTCAGAGGTATGTTCATAATGATCTCAATCATTCCTGCCATCAGCCTTGCTTTGTGTGCACTTCCGATGTTTTTCAACGATTATACAGGCAAAAAGAAGGATAAGATTATAAAAGAGCTTCAGGAACGCAGGGAGAGTGCAAATGTCAATGGATAATGAATTTGATGCTTTTTCGCAGGGCGTTGAGCTCGGCGGTTTAAGGAGCAGAACACAGATAAAGCTCCTTGTAAATTTTTTGGTCGCAAATGTCAAAGAACCCGTAAGCTCTTCGATAATTATCGAAGCAATGCAGGTTCACGGGCTTGCAAATTATTTTGAGGTAACTCAGGCAATTGATGACCTTATTGAAAACGGCAATCTTTCCGAGGCGAACGGAATGCTTTATATCACTCCGAAGGGTGTGCTCTCGATTGAGGAGCTTTCCGAAGAATTGCCCAATTCCGTTAAAGAAACAGCTCTTGCCGACACAATGAAGCTCATGCTTCTCGAAAAGCGTGAAAACGAAAATACGGTTGATATCAGAAAGAGCGAAAACGGCTACTTTGTAACCTTCAAGGTTATGCATAAGGATCTGCCGCTCATGGAGCTTACCGTTTATGCGGCAGACTTTGAGCAGGCGGAGCAGCTTAAAAGCAATTTCCTTAACGACCCTGCACACGTTTATTCCACCGTTGCGGCATCTTTATTTATTTAGCATCTTTATCTATAAAACAGGAGTTATAACTATGCTTGAAAATCTTAAACAGAAAGTATACGAAGCAAATCTTAAGCTTGTTGAATATAAGCTTGTACTTTTCACATGGGGAAATGTTTCCGAAATCGACAGAGAGAGCGGTCTTGTTGTAATCAAGCCCTCGGGTGTTGACTACGATAAAATGAGCCCCGATGATATGGTTGTTATGAATCTTAACGGCGAAAAGGTTGAGGGCAGACTCAATCCCTCCTCCGATACACCGACCCACCTTGAGCTTTACCGCCGCTTCCCCGAAATCGGAGGCGTTGCTCATACACATTCAACCTTTGCCGTTTCCTTTGCACAAGCAGCAAGCGAAATCCCCTGCTACGGCACAACCCATGCTGATTTTGCTTTCGGTGCAGTACCCTGCACAAGGGATTTGACAAAGGAAGAAATTGAGGGCGAATATGAGCTCAACACCGGAAAAGTAATTGCAGAAACATTTGAAAACGGCAGCATCGACTGCAACGCCGTGCCTGCTGTGCTTGTTCATTCTCACGGACCCTTCACATGGGGCAAAAGCGGCATGGAAGCTGCAAAGAATTCGGCTATTCTTGAAGAAGTTGCAAAAATGGCGTACCTGAGCAAAACTCTTGAAGCAAAGCCTGCAAGCGAGGATATCCGCAAAAAGCATTACTACAGAAAGCACGGCGCAGGTGCATATTACGGTCAAAAATAATTCCTTGACATAACCCTGCAATATGTATAAAATAGAAATATCGATTTGAAAAGGTGTGTTTTTATGGCTAAATGTCCCAAGTGTAACCGTAAGCTTCATATATGGAACATCAAAGCGGAGTGCCCCGACTGCGGTGTTAATATCGCCAACTATGACTGGGAAAACCGTCTTGAGCAGGATGCTGTAGAGGCCGAAAAGGCTTTTGCAAAGCTTCGTGAAACATTAAAGAGATTTAAATATTCATTTGTTGGAACCAAGCTGAGAATCGCAAGAATTCCCATCAGTGTTCTTCCGCTTTTCTCATTTCTTCTCCCTCTCGGCACTCTTTCGGTTGCGATTCCGTTCTGTGAAGAAAAATTCTCTCTCAACGCAATTACAATCGTTATGAACATACTCAACTTTGACATAGGCGGAATTTTCAAAGCACCCTCCTCTGAAATAATCGGCGACGGAGCGCTCATGTTCATGCTTTCATTGCTGTTTGTTATTCTCAGCGCACTTTCGCTGCTTGTCAGCCTTGTTTTCCTGCTTCTGAATTTCAAAAAATTCAACAGCCTCGGTCTTTGCATCACGAATTTTGTTGCAAGCATGATGATGTTTGCAAGTGCCTACTGCTTCAACAGCCTTTCGGACATTCTTGCCGCAGGCACACTCTCCGATGCAGTAAGCTGTGCACCGAGCTGGGGAGTTTTCGTCAGCGGCGTACTTTTCCTTGCTTCTTCAATAACAAATTTCCTTGTTTCACGCCAGAAGGTTGAGCTTCCTTCCGACGAAAAGGAAGAAGCAGCCGAAGAAAAAGAAGCAGTAAATGTATAAAGATAAAGCGGTCCGGTTTTCGGACCGCTTTTTTGTTGCTATTATATATTGTCTTTTTTTGCTGAATATGATATAATACACCGAATTATTTGATAGTCGGTGATAATATGCAGTACTATATAGGTCAGATTCTCGGTCTTGTCGTTACGGCAGGCGCAATTCTGACTCTCCAGCTTAAAAATAAAAAACAGATGCTCACGGTATCGGCAGTGGTCAACGTGCTTTCGGCGCTGAACATTCTCCTTCTTGATAAATTCAACTCAGGTGTTATAATATGTCTCGTTGCCGTTTTTCAGATTGTCAATTCTCTTTGGCACGAAAAAAAGAACACCGAGGTTTCCCTTGCAGAAAAGATTATTTTCTTAGTGCTCTATGTAGTCGGCGGTTTGCTCGGATTTGAAAAAGGAATTGATGTTCTCTCAATCATCGCCGCCATTCTCTATATGCTGGCAATGGTTCAGAAGAAAGAACAGAATATAAGGCTGTTTCTTCTCGGCAACATGGCAACATGGACGGTATATCACACAATTCTCGGCTCAACCGCCGTGCTCGCACAAATTGCAGGAATAATCTCTTCTCTCATAGCGCTTTATCGCTACAGAAAAAGCAAATGAACCGTTTCTTATACACATTGATATAATATTAATATAATTCGTTTTTTGAGGAAGGTATGTAAGATGATTTGTGATACAATTCTGGAGGCAATGGGCAACACTCCGATTATAAGACTCCGCAATATGGTTGATTCCGATTCTGCGGAAATTCTTGTTAAATTCGAAGGCTTAAACGTCGGCGGCTCAATCAAAACCCGCACGGCGCTCAATATGATAGAGGATGCCGAAAAGAAAGGGCTGCTGAATTCCGATTCAATTATTGTTGAACCCACAAGCGGCAATCAGGGCATAGGTCTTTCGCTTGTAGGTGCGGTAAAGGGCTATAAGGTTAAGATTATCATGCCCGACTCCGTAAGCGAAGAACGCAGAAAGCTTGTTGAGCATTACGGCGCAGAGGTTATTCTTATCCATGATGACGGCAACATCGGTCTTTGCATTGAAAAATGCCTTGAGTTTGCGCTTAAGATGAAGGAAGAAGACCCCAACGTGTTTGTTCCCCAGCAGTTTGAAAACCCTGCAAACCCTGAAATTCAGCGCACCGGCACGGGAAAAGAAATTCTCGAGCAGGTCGGAAAGTCCATTCACGGCTTTTGCTCGGGCATCGGCACGGGCGGAACAATAACAGGCATCGGCGAGGTGCTTAAAGAAGCAAACCCCGATATGACGATATGGGCAGTTGAGCCTGAAAATGCGGCTATTCTTTCGGGCGGCTCAATCGGCACTCATGTTCAGATGGGTATAGGCGACGGAATTATCCCCGAAATTCTCAATCTGAATATTTTCGATGATGTATGCATCATAAACGACGATGAGGCACTTCAGGCATCAAAAGACCTCGCTTCAAAAGAAGGCATCATGTGCGGCATAAGCAGCGGAACAAACGTTGCGGCGGCAATGAAGCTTGCAAAGAAGCTCGGCAAGGGTAAGACGGTTGTTACCGTTCTCCCCGACACGGCAGAGAGATATTTCTCAACACCGTTATTTGAATAAAAGCAGCGTAGGGCGGGGCTTGCTCCCGCCGCTCATAAAAATTACGGCTTGTACGGTATGAACCATACAAGCCGTTTTCATTTATGCGGTTGTTACCGCTTCGGTTTGCTCGGGTGCGGTTGCTTCGGTAACAGAAACATTTTCGGTTACATAGACCTGCTCATTCTCAGATGAAGCTTCTTCGGTTGTTTCCTCGGGCATTTCATTCAGCAAATCACCAATTTTCTTGAATTCAAGCCTTGAAAAACATTCTTCAAACTCTTCCATTTTCTCTATACCGAATGAACGTAAGATGATATAGGAATCATCAATTATAATTTCTCCGAAAAACTTGTAATCTGCATTCCTTGTTTCATACAAATTGGCAGTATATCTGTCGGTTTCAATAGTTTTTAATGAAACAATTTCAACTTCTTCACCAAATTCCATTACCTTCGGTTTTGTGGAATTGACTGTGTAAGTCCAAACTGATGTACGCTGTATTTCTTCGCTGTCATAAATTATCAGATGATGAATACAGTTTGATTCTCGGTAAAGACCGAGTTTTGAAATGTTCTCTTCATTTCCGTCAAGCACAGGTATCGTAGTTGCTTCAAATTCTTCCATAAGAAATCGTGCGTTTTCTATGGTATTCATTCCATTTACAATTGCCCCATAATGATTTTCGTACATATATTCTTTAAAGTCTTCTTCCTGCATAGAGTTTATGGCGTTTCTAATGTCCTTTAATTCATCAAGCACAACAGAAATTATATACGGTGCGCTGTTGTACTTGGTATCAGTAACATTTGTTTCTGAATTTGTTGCAATTTCATTCTGACAACCTGCTATAAATATAACACAAAAAGAAATTAATAGCGCTACATATTTTTTCATTTTTCAATCCTCCATTTTAATGATGATTCGACAAATGATTGTTAATAATCCCAATGCAATCTTCACAAAATACCGACGTTCTTATTTCAGGATTATTTTTATTGTTTACCATTATACAATCGGGAATAGGCAAACTGTTACAATCATAACAGTTTTCATTACTGCAATAACCGTTTTGGATATCTTCATTACAATAACCATCTACAACTCCTAACAAATGTGCTGTCTTATGGACAATTAAATATAGTGCTTCATCTCTCATTTCACTTTGTCAACTTTCTGTTGACTTGTTATCAGCCCATCGGGAACACCCTCTTTCGCCACTTTTTTGACATTAAATAAAAGAATAAGAATTCCTTTATTTTGGGTTTCATATATAAATGGCGAAAATTGCGAAATGTTACAAAAAAATTTAAAAATATTTTGCATTTCTACGTTTCGAACAAATTGAAATATATTAATCTGTATATTTTGACTACAAAAAACTGCCTCACCATTTATACGGTGAAGCAGTCATTTTTTATTATAACAATCTCTTGCGGAGTGATTCCGGGCTCTCTGCGCTTAAATATGCAGGCGGAATATCAAACATCGTTTTGCAGCCCGTCATGCCCTCATTCTTCATGCGGTAAGCCGCTCTTGCGCATGCGGCAATAACGCTTGCGGTAAATTCAGGGTTTGAATCAAGCTTAAGGCTGTATTCGATAACATGGCTGTTTTCATCATCCCAGCCCGTTTTGCCCGTTCTGATAACAAATCCGCCGTGAGGAATTCCGCTGTGGTCACGGATAAGCTCTTCCTTGGAAATGAAGTGAACTATAGTGTTGTAATCGGCAAAATAGTTCGGCATATTAACTATTTCGCTTTCGATTCTTGCCTTGTCTGCGCCTTCCTCGGCAACAACAAAGCACTCTCTGCTGTGCTTGTCACGAACGGTAAGCTCGGGATTCGAGCCGCTTCTTACCGCTTCAAGAGCCTCATCAACGGGAATTGTATACTGCTTTGCATCTGCAACGCCTTCAATTCTTCTGATTGCATCGGAATGACCCTGACTTACTCCCTTGCCCCAAAAAGTATAATCGTTACCGTCGGGAAGAACTGCGTTTGCATAAAGTCTGTTAAGAGAAAACATACCGGGATCCCATCCGCATGAGATAACGGCGATGTTTTTGCCTTCCTTTGCAGCCGCATCAACTGCAGCAAAATGCTCGGGAATTTTAGCGTGAGTATCAAAGCTGTCAACAACGGTAAAATGCTTTGCATATTCGGGTGTCTGCACGGGTAAATCCGTTGCACTGCCGCCGCAGAGAATAAGAACATCTATCTTATCCTTAAAGTTCATTATTTCGTTTGCAGAATAAACCTTTGCCGTTTCGGTAAGAATTTTAACGGTTTCGGGATTTCTGCGTGAAAAAACCGCAACAAGCTCAAGGTCGCTGTTCTTTTTAACGGCACACTCAATGCCTCTGCCGAGATTTCCGTAGCCCATAATTCCTATACGAATGCTCATTTCCATACACTCCTTCTGTCAGCGGAAACATATTCTCGCTATGTATGATTTGCAATTATAACACAGTTTTTCAAAAATTGATATAAATATCGTAAATTTTTTTGCTGAAAATCTTATAAAAAAGGGGTGAAATTTCATATAAAGTGTGATATATTTATACTGTATAACTATAAATTTATTTATATAATAAAGAACGGAGAGATTTTTTTGGCAAAAACTCTTGTTTTAACTGAAAAGCCGTCTGTTGCAAGGGATATTGCCCGTGTTCTCGGCTGCAAGAAAAACGGCAACGGCTGCATAATCGGCGATAAATATATCATCACATGGGCGCTGGGTCATCTTGTAACTCTCGCAGACCCCGAAGCCTACGATAACAAATACAAAACCTGGCGCATGGAGGACTTGCCCATGCTGCCCAAAAGCATGAAGCTTGTTGTTATCGGGCAAACCTCAAAGCAGTTCAAGGCTGTGAGTGCACTTCTCGGCAGCAATGAGGTTGATAAGGTTGTTATCGCAACCGACGCAGGGCGTGAAGGTGAGCTTGTTGCCCGCTGGATAATCAAAAAGGCAAACTGCAGAAAACCCATGCTGCGCCTCTGGATTTCGTCACAGACGGACAAAGCTATAAGGGAAGGCTTTGCCGCTCTCAAGCCTGCTTCACAGTATGATAATCTCTATAAAAGCGCACAATGCAGAGCCGAGGCAGACTGGCTTATCGGTCTTAACGTAAGCCGTGCGCTCACCTGCAAGCATAACGCACAGCTTTCCGCAGGCAGAGTACAGACCCCCACCCTTGCAATGATTGTTAAGCGTGAGGAAGAAATTCTCAAATTCCGACCCAAGGATTACTTCACTGTAAAGGCTGATTTTGAGGGCTTTTCGGCTATATACAAAGATTCACGCAATCAGGCAAGATTCTTTGATGCTGCCGCTGCTCAGGCTGTTGCCGATGCGGTAAAGGGTCAAAGGGGAACACTCTCCGAGGTCAAAAAGACATATAAGTTTAAAGCTCCCCCTGCCGCATATGACCTAACGGAGCTTCAGAGGGATGCCAACAAAAAATACGGCTATTCCGCAAAGCAGACTCTTTCGCTCATGCAGAGCCTTTATGAAACACACAAACTTCTCACTTATCCGAGAACAGATTCAAGATATATTACAAAAGACGTTGCCGCAACTCTTCCCGAAAGACTGCGTGCAATCGCCACAGGACCTTATAAGGACTTTGCGAATGCGGTTCTGCGTTCAAAGCCGATACCGACAAAATACATTGTTAACGATACAAAAGTAACGGACCACCATGCAATCATCCCCACGGAGCAGTATGTTGACCTCAACAAACTCTCCCGTGAAGAAAGACATATCTATGACTTGGTTGTGCGCCGTTTTCTTGCGGTTTTAAGCGCACCGTTTGAGTATGACGAAATGCAGGTTACCGTTACAATCGGCAAGCATAAGTTCTACACAAAGGGTCAGGCAGTAAAATCCGCAGGCTGGAAGGCTCTCTATGATTCGTCGCTTAATGATGAGGATGACGGCGACGACGATGTTGTTTCTCAGCAGCTGCCTGCTCTCTCGCAGGGTCAGCCCGTATTCCCTAAGGGCGTAAGAATTGTTGCGGGCAAAACCACTCCCCCGTCAAGATACACCGAAGCAACGCTTCTTTCCGCAATGGAAAATCCGACGGGTCAGGTTGATGACGGCTCACTTAAGGATGCACTTAAGACTGCCGGCGGTCTGGGCACTCCTGCCACAAGAGCCGATATAATCGAAAAGCTCTTTGACTCCTTCTGCGTTGAGCGAAGAGGCAAGGAAATATTCCCGACCTCAAAGGGCAAGCAGCTTATTGAGATAGTGCCGCCCGATTTGAAATCTGCAGAGCTTACGGCAAGATGGGAGCAGAGGCTCTCACTCATTGCAAAGGGCAGCGCAGACGATAAGAAATTCATCGAGGAAATGCGTTCATATGCAACGGCACTCGTTTCTTCCGTAAAATCAAGTGAAGCAAAATACAGACACGATAATATGACCCGTGAGGTATGTCCCGAATGCGGCAAATATCTGCTTGAGGTCAACGGCAAAAAGGGCAAGATGCTCGTTTGTCAGGACAGAGAATGCGGCTACCGCAAGAGTATTTCCGTTGTTACCAACGCAAGATGCCCCGAATGCCATAAAAAGCTTGAAATGCGTGGCGAGGGCGATAAAAAAGCATTTTTCTGTGTGTGCGGATACAGAGAAAAGCTCACCGATTTTGAAAAGAGAAAAGAAAACTCGGGCGCAGGCAAGAGAGATGTTGCAAAATATATGCAGCAGCAATCGAAGCAAAAAACAGCGAGCAATCCTCTTGCCGACCAGCTTGCAAAATGGATGGAGGAAAACAAATGAAGCGTTTTCTCTCTTTGGCATTGGCTTTAATAATGATATTCTCACTTGCCTCATGCTCCGATGACGGAACGGGCGGGTCAATATCCTATGCGCTTGACGCTTCACCTTCAACGCTTGACCCCCAGTATGCAGGCGATACATCGGCGCAGATTGTTATAAACAACGTTTTTGAGGGACTTGTGCGCCTTTCGGAAAACGGCGAGGTTATTCCCGGAATTGCAGAAAGCTGGGAGATTTCTTCCGACGGACTGACTTATACCTTCAAGCTCAGACAAGATACAAAATGGAAATGTCCCACGGTTATAAAAAGTGAATTCGGTGAAGAATTCTATAATAAATTCAACGTTGCTCCCGTAACGGCTCACGATTTTGTTTTTGCAATGCAAAGAGCCGTTTCTCCCGAGATTAATTCATCCCTTGCGCACAGACTTTTTGCAATAATCAATGCAACGGAAATCTATTCGGGCAGTCTTGATGCTTCATTACTCGGCGTTACCGCTCCCGATGATTACACTCTTATTATCAATCTGCGTGAGCCCTGCGATGATATGCTTGAAAGGTTCAGCGAGGGTGTGTTCATGCCCTGCAATGAGGAGTTCTATAATGCCATGAACGGCAGATACGGTCTTACCTACAAGCACATTCTCTGCAACGGACCGTTTTATATTACCGCATGGGATTCCGCTTCGCAGCTTATCATAAGAAAAAATAACGAGTATGTCCGTGCGGATGATGTTATGCCCGCATCGGTTGTTTTCAGCTTTATTCCGGATTTGAAATCAATCGTCAACAAGCTTGAAGCTCAGTCGCTCAGTGCCGCTCTTTTACCGCCCGACTGCAAAACTCCCGAAGGTACGGTTGTTACAAAAGAAAACGAAAATTCAGTTTTCGGTTTTATCTTCAACTGCTCGGATTCAAGCCTGAAAAATACAAATATCCGCAAGGCTCTCTGCTCCTCAATTAACAGAAGCCTCTTTGAATTTGACAGCATAAACGGCACTGCACAGACGGGATTTGTTCCCCAAAGCTGCTCTGCGGGAAGCCTCAACTACAGAGCAGCAGTAGGCTCGCAGACACCCGAAATCGTTTATGATAAGGACAGCGCTTCAGCACTCTGGCAGACGGGATTAAGTGAGCTTGGCACAAGCAAAATCAGCCTCACGGTTCTTTGCCCCGAATCGCTCGATTCCGCCGTTCGCAGGCAGCTCCAGATATGGCAGCAGGTAATGGGAATAAGCATTGCGGTTACTATTGAAAACCTAACAGCCGACGAAATCACAAAGAAGGTTTCAAGCGGCGATTATCAGATTGCACTCTCGGGAATAGAGTCCGAGGACGAAAGTGCCGTTGACTTTTTCGCTTCCCTTGAAAGCGGCGGAGTATTCCGTTTTAAATCTGAGGAATACAGTATGATTATTGACCGACTTCTTCAGGTTGAGGGCGACAGTGAGCTTTTAGGCGGCTGCTTTACTGCGGAAAACTTCATTCTGCAGCAGGGAATCTGCTATCCTCTTTGCTCTCGTTCGAGCCGTTTTGTTACCTCGGAAGATGTTGAGGGGATCACGATTCTCAATTCCGAAAGCACCGTTTCATTTATCGGCGCAAAGAGGTACGACTGATGAAATCAGGCAAAAAATCATTGATTCTTTCATGGGCAGCTGCTTTGCTGTTCATGGCGGTTATATTTATTTTGTCAGCCCAAAAGGGCGATGAATCACAAAGCTTAAGCGACAGATTCATAATTATTTTCGGGCTGAAATTCAGCAGCGATTTTGTGAGAACCTGTGCTCATTTTCTTGAATATGCAAGTCTTTCGGTGCTTATTTACAACGCACTTTACCGTTCATACGGTTATTTCAGACCGTTTCTTTCCGTTATAATTTCGGCTTTATATGCAGTCACCGATGAAATTCATCAGCTTTTCGTTGAAGGACGTGCGTGCCAGATAACGGACATCATAATCGACAGCATCGGTGCGGCAGCAGGAATTGCCGTGCTCACGGCTTTGATTTTTGTTTATCAAAAGGCAAAAAGGAGGAAACAAGCATGACAGACAGCGAAAAGATTCTTGCGGCAGGCTGTGCGGCAGGTGTTGCGGCTGCGACCATACCCACCGTTTACGGTTACATGAAGGCAACTGCGCCCCGTCCCATAACCGACGAGGATTTTCTTCACACCGAAAACGGCGGCTTTGTTTCCGGAGGCGGCGCACATTATACTCTGCGAGGAATAAATCTCAACGATGACCTTTTTTATTTTACAAAGGCAGACCTTGACGAAAACGCACGCAGCTATGATGTTTTTGCCGCTCTTGAAAGCCGTTTCGGTCGTTACGGAGCAAGAGAGCTTGTGCGAAAATATAACGAAGCTTTTATCTCACCTGCCGATCTGAAATATATCAGAAAGCTCGGTGCAAACTGCGTAAGAATTCCTCTGCGCTACAAATATCTTTACCGCAAAGAAAACTGCAAGGGCGACATTGACTTTGACAGACTTGATTTTCTTGTTGAAAAGTGCAAAAAGCTCGGCGTTTATGTTATATTCGACCTTCATTCGGCACCCGGATTCCAGAACAGCAGCTCATCCTGCGGCACAGGTGATGAAAGCGTACTTTTCAGCTCGGGTAAAGACGGATTTGAGGCACGAAATGCCGTTATAAGGCTCTGGACTCAGGTGGCGGCGCACTACAAAGACGAGCCTGCCGTTGCCGCCTACGATTTGCTTAACCGCCCCCTGCATTTTGTTGCGGACTGGGATAAAAAGCTTGATACGCTTCATAAATTCTACAGAAGGATTTACAAGGCAATCAGAAATATAGGCGATAATCATATCATTATCATGCAGGCACCGTTTGATGCCGATACTCTGCCTCCCGAGAGCGAATACCATGCCGACAATGTTGCTTACGGTCTTTATTCGCATTTCAGGACCACTTTTGAAACGGATTCACTTGTCAATTCAATCCGTGCGTTCAGAAGCCGTAACGTGCCGTTTGTAATCTGCAAAATCCGTTCGGAAGAAAACCTTGACTATTCGCTCACCGCCCTCAACGACACGGGTGCATCATGGCTTCTCGGCGACTTCAAGGGCTGCGGCAATAATTTTGCTTATCTTTTCAACGGAAACATCTCCCCTGCCGACCTCACCTATGACAGCTATGACACTATAGGCAAAAAGTGGTCAAAACCGATTTCAACGAAAAATTTTACGGAAAATAAGGAAATTGCAAAAGTTTTGAAAAGAGCTTTTAAATACGGCGATATTTTCACTGAAAAAACCGCCGAAAAAAGTAAGCTTAAAGTCAGAGTGAAATTCGGATTTAATGTTGTTAAGGGGATTAATAAACCTTTATCCGAAACCGAATAAAAGGCATTTTCCATAAAAAGACTGAATATATTTTATAAAAATTATTGCAAAATGCATTAATATGTTGTAAAATGCAATTAACAATCCAGCAAGGAGGGTTTTTATGCCAACAACGAACATTACAAAGATTAAAACCAAGAGAAATAACCTTTTCCTCCGTGTTGCTCAGGGTCACTTTGCAACCAGCCATTCCCACAGCAACTATTACATTGACGTCGCCGCACAGAAGTCCAGACTTTCCGAGGCAAAGGCTGTTGCTCAGGAGCTTTGCGCTCACTATAACTATAAGGTTAAAATTGTTGACACAATTCTCTGCCTTGACGGCACAGAGGTTATCGGTGCATGCCTTGCCGATGAGCTTACCAAAAACAATCTCATGAACATAAATGCTCACCAGACCATTTATGTTGTAACCCCGGAAGTTACAAGCGGTTCACAGCTTTTGTTCAGAGATAACATTGTTCCCATGATTAAGGGCAAGCACGTTCTTGTGCTTGCGGTTTCCGTTGCAACAGGCGCTACCGCAAAGGCGGCTGTTGAAGCTGTTAAATATTACGGTGGCGAGGTTGTAGGCATCGCTTCGATTTTCGCAACCGCTGAGGAATGCGACGGGTACACCGTTAATTCCGTTTTCAATCCCAATGACCTTGAGGGCTATTTCACCTGCCCCTCTCACGAATGCCCGTTGTGCAAAGAAGGCAAAAAGCTTGATGCGCTTATCAATTGCCACGGATTTTCAAAGCTTTAACAAAAAAAATCAGCGGTTGTTCAGTGTGAAACAACCGCTGTGTTTTATTTGCAAATATTAACCCATTTCAAGAATTCGGAGGCTTTTTCAAGCTCCTCAACAGTCAGCTTAACGGCGCTGTTGGAGCTTCCGCAGGCAGGATAAACTATATCAAAACGCTTGAGGGATTCATCAAGATAAACGGCAACATTTTCGTTCCTTCCGAAGGGACAGACTCCTCCGACGGCGTGACCCGTCAATTCCTCAACGCTTTCAAAAGGAATCATTTTTGCCTTTGTATGAAACTCTGCTCTGTATTTTGCGTTATCTATTTTAACATCGCCTGCAACAACAATAAGTATCGGATTTTCCTCAACGATGAATGAAAGCGTTTTGGCGATTTCACCTTCGGTGCAGCCAACTGCTATTGCTGCCTCCCCTACCGTTGCTGAAGAGACATCAAATTCCATAACAAGGTTTCCCATTCCGTATTTCTGCAAATGTTCTTTTGCTTTTAAAAATGCCATGATAAAGCCTCCTCGGTTTGATTCTTCATTTATAACACAATAAAGCAAAAAAGTAAACACTTCGCAACAAAAGAGGTTATAATAAAACCGTAAAGAAAGGAAGTATTGAATATGTCAGTAATCAGTATAAATAAGGATAATTTTGAATCCGTAAAAAGCAGCGATAAGCCCGTTCTTCTCGATTTCTATGCCGATTGGTGCGGACCGTGCAGAATGGTTTCACCCATCGTTGACGAGATCGCAAAAGAAAATCCGCAGTATCTTGTCGGCAAAATCAATGTTGACGATGAACCTGAACTCGCTCAGGCATTCGGCGTTGCAAGCATTCCCATGCTCGTTGTAATGAAAAACGGCAAAATCGTAAATCAGTCGGCAGGCGCAAGACCCAAGCCCCAGATTCTTGCAATGTTAGAGGACTGATTATGGAACACATTTACGATATGCTTATCATCGGCGGAGGACCCGCCGGCTATACTGCCGCTTTATATGCCGCCAGAGCAGGATTTGATGTTGCCGTAATCGAAAAACTTTCCGCAGGCGGTCAGATGGCTCTTACGGGGGATATTGATAATTACCCCGGCTTTGAAGAAGGCGTTGACGGCTTCACGCTCGGTATGAAAATGCAGCAAAGCGCAAACCGTTTCGGGGCTGAAACGGAATACGCTGAGGTAACGGCGGTTGATTTTTCGGATAAGATAAAAAAGCTTGAAACAACAAACGGCACGTATCTTGCAAAGACCATTGTTATTTCCACGGGAGCAAATCCCCGTGAGCTGGGTATCGACGGCGAGAATACGCTTATCGGCAGAGGCGTTCACTACTGCGCCCACTGCGACGGCAGATTCTATAAAGATAAAACCGTAGTGGTTGTCGGCGGAGGAAATTCCGCAGCGGCAGATGCGCTATATCTTTCAAGGCTTGTCAAAAAGGTTTATGTTGTTCATCGCAGGGATAAGCTCCGTGCCGAAAAAATTTACCATGAGCCTCTTATGAAAACGGAAAACGTTGAGTTTCTTTGGAACAGCACCGTTTCGGACTTCGTCACCGATTTAAAGGTCACGGGCGTAAAAATCAAAAACACCTCGACGGGCGAAGAAACCGAAATTCCATGCGACGGTATCTTTGTCAGCATAGGCAGAAAGCCTGCAACGGAATTTTTGGGAGATGCTGTTGCAACCGACGAAAACGGTTATATAATTGCAGATGAATCAACAAGAACGAATATTTCCGGAGTTTATGCTGTTGGCGATGTAAGAACAAAGCCGCTCCGTCAGGTTGTCACCGCTGCCGCAGACGGCGCAGTTGCCGTTCACTACGCAGAAGAGCATCTTGCAGAAACCGAATAAAACGAGAGCACACAAAGTAATAAAACTTCAACAGCCTGAAGCAAGCAACAAAAAGTTGCTTGCTTTTTTCATCATCCACGCTGTAACGGCGAACAATGATGTCATCATTCGTCTTGCAGTCGGAATACTTACAAATGAAAGCTTTGAGGATGTTTATCCGACCATGCACATCGGCAGTTCAGCTTTGCCCGCAATTCCACGCCCGTTATCAAGGTTTATAACGAGCGGAAGGATTATATGATGCCTCAGCGCTCAGCAAGGAATGTGCCGCCGAATTCTCAAATTTATCAGCTATAATTTATATAAAGGTATTCAGCGCAAAAGATTATTCCAAATTTGGGAAAAATTATATTGACAAATGCAGTAAAAATATGTATAATTTGAGCGTACTCAACATTGAGCGCACTCAACATTGAACACGCTCAATGTTGCGGCTTGCTTAAAATTAGTGAGAGAGAGGGGTCATTATCAGGAGAAGAAAAGTTAACACAACCAGAATGGAAATTATCCAGGTTGCATCAAGCATGTTCATTGAAAAGGGGTATTCGGCTACAACCCTGAAAATGATTGCTGATGAGCTTGATATAAGTTCGGGCCATGTTGTTTTCTATTTTTCGTCAAAGGATGCGTTGCTTGCAGTTCTTGTTGAAATGCTCTGTGATTTTCAATGGGAGCTTATGAAAAAGGAAGCAGACGACGGAATAAGCAACCTGCTTGCGGTTTGCCTTGAGCTTATGTCAATGGCGGCGGCTTGCGAGGAAGATGAAATCGCAAAGGACTTTTTGGTTTCATCATATCGGAGCGATAGCTGTCTTGAGATTATTCAGAAGAATGATTTTAACCGTGCAAAGGAAGTTTTTGCCGAATATTGCCCCGATTGGACAGACGAACAGTTCAGAGAAGCGGAAAGCCTTGTTTCCGGAATTGAATATTCAACTCTGAACGCCGTTGACAAGTCCATACATCTTGAAACCCGAATTTCCGGAGCATTGAAAACGATTATGATGATTTACAATGTACCCGAAGAAATCCGCAGGATAAAGATTGAAAAGGTTCTTGCAATGGATTACCGCAGCATCGGCAAACGAATATTCAAGGAGTTCAAGGAATATGTTGAACAGACGAATGAACAGGCGTTTGAAGAGTTGCTTAAGTAAAATATAATTTGTATTTATATATAAAGGAGGAAAATACAATGAAAAAATTATTATCAACCATTCTTGCAGTATTGATGCTTATATCTGCTGTATCTGTTTCCGCAGCCGCAATTAATGCCTCTTACGAAATCAAACGCGGTCAGACCCTTACTGTTACCGTAACATGCGACGAACCCATATATGTCAGTTTTGTACCCGAGAAAGACGGCACATATATCCTGTCGGCTGAATCCGACGATCTGGATACATACTGTACCCTTTGGGACGAAAACGGCGAAGATATTCTTGAGATGGCCGATGATGATAACGGACTTGATTTTGTTATTGAGTATGAATTTGAAGCAGGAACAACCTATTATTTCGAACTCAACATTTTTAATGAAGGTACTTTTGAATACAAAATTACCCTTGAATGCGGTCACGGAGAATATTCAGACGGCATTTGCACCGTATGCGGCGTACCCTGCGACCACACCGTAATGAGTTTTCTCGGTTTTTGTGTTTGCGGAAAAGAATATATCGCCAAGGATATCAAAGCAGGCGATGAATTCATCCACGATTCAGCTGTTCTTGATAATGAAATCGGCTGGTACAAATTTGTTCCCGAAGAAAGCGGAGCATATTGCTTTGAATCTTTTTGCGACCCGACCGGACCAAACGACTCTATTTGCTATGTTTATGATGCAGACGGCGAATGGTTAATTTCACATGACGATGTTGATTATGACAACGGAAACCTCAATTTCAAATTGATTTATGGCTTTGAAGCAGGTGAAACTTATTATATCGGTATTTATGATCTCTATGAGGACGCAAGCTTTGAAGT
>CAZJOH010000015.1:0-33650 GCA_964547575.1 uncultured Clostridium sp. | reverse complement strand
AAAGCAGGTCTTTCAACTCTTCTTCTTGAAAGGCACAATATCCCCGGCGGCTCTGCTTCATCATTTGTAAGAGGCAGATTTGAGTTTGAGCCCTCGCTTCATGAGCTTGCAGGCATCGGCACACCCGAGGAGCCCGGTTCAATCGAAGTAATCTTCAACAAAATCGGCGCAAAGGTTGATTGGTATAAGCATAATTCAACCTTCCGTCTTATCGTTCCCGCAAAAGAAGGGGATAAGGATACTTTTGTCAATGAAAACGGCGTTGAAGTAACCGTTGATGCCCGTATGCCCGTAGGCTTCAATAATTTTGCAAGAAAGCTTGATGAAATCGTGCCCGGTTCATACGAGAGCTGCATGACTGCGTTTGATTTGTCAAAGCGTATGTTCAATGCGTTTGAATGCCTTGATAATCCCGGCAAGCTTCCGAGTGTTTTAAAAGATGTTCCCGATATCATGAGAATGACTACCTGTACGCTCAAAGAGGGACTTGATATTCTCGGTATGCCCAAAAAGGCGCAGGATATTTTCAATACCTATTGGTGCTATATGGGTTCTCCTGCATCACAGTTTGACTTCCTTTACTATATGTGCGTTCTTCACAGCTATGTAAGAAGCGGAACGGGTATTCCTCATAAGCGCAGCCACGAAATGAGCCTTGCAATCGATAAGGTTATCCGTGATAACGATGGCGATATCTGGTATAACTCCGAAGTTACAAAGATTATCATGGAAAACGGTAAGCCTGCAGGTGTTGTTGTCAATGGCGAAAAAGAGGTTTACGGCAAATATATTATCTGCAACTCATATCCCTATGCCGTATTCAATGAGCTTATGGATAAAAATGATGTTCCCGAAAAGCAGATTAAAATGCTTAACGCAAGAAAGACTGCTTGTACCCTCACAACCGTTTATCTCGGCATGAATGTTACAAAGGAAGAGCTGGGTATTACCGACTATTCCGTATTCATCGCTCCCGATTCGGATTCGGATAAGCAGTATGAGGCTGCGCAGAGCTACGGCAACGGTTACTGCATTATCAACTGCCTTAACGAGATTATTCCCGACTGTACTCCCGAAGGCACATGTCAGCTTTTCTTAACCGCAATGACCTTCGGCGATGTTATGAAGGATATCAAGCCTCAGGATTATAAGAAGTTCAAGACAAAGATTGCAAAGGATATGATTGAAACCTGCGAAAAGGCTCTCAATATTTCCATCACACCTTATATTGAAGAAATAGAAATCGCCCTTCCGCCCACATTTGCCCGTTATCTCAATACTCCTCTCGGCACTCCTTACGGCTATATGCTTGAAAAATGGGACAGCATGATTCCCAGAACCGTTCAGTATATGAAGGACCAGCCGTTTGATAACTTCTTCTTCTGCGGCGCAACTCAGGAGAGAGGCGACGGCTACGGCTGCGCTTATTATTCGGGCGAAAAGGCCGCAGGAATAGTAATCAAAAAGATGAAGGAGGGCAAATAAGATGGCAAGCAAGCTTAAAAAAGATTTAAAAGCACTCGATTTTGTGTCGCTTCTTAAGGGCAGACAGGCAAGATTTGAAGCCGCAGGCACAGAGCTTCCGCAGATTCCCGATCAGGCAACCGCTCTTGCCCGTGCACTTCACCCCAAGCGTCAGTATCTTAAGGTTGCCGAAGTAAAAGATATGGCCCCCGATTGCAAGAGCTTCACCCTCGTTCCCGACCCCGAAAGAGGAACAAAGGAGCTTGCATATTTCGGTGCAGGAAAATATCTTACCGTATTTGAAACAATCAACGGTATGCCCGTTACAAGAGCATATTCGATTTCATCATCGCCCAAGGATTCGCTTGAGGGTAAGTATGTTTTAACCATAAAGCTTGTTGACGGAGGACTCGTTTCAAGGTATATCTTTGATACGTGGACAGTCGGCGCAGAGGTTGAGGTTTCCGCACCCTCGGGTAATTTTGAATATCAGCCTCTCCGTGATGCCGAAAAGGTTATCTGCCTTGCAGGCGGCAGCGGTATAACTCCGTTTGTTTCAATGGCAAACGCAATTGCAGACGGCGATGAGGATTTTGAAATGACTCTGCTTTACGGCAGCCGTGACTATGATAATATTCTTTTCCGTGAGGAGCTTGAAGAGCTTGAAAAGAAATGTGATAAAATAAAGGTTGTTCATGTTCTCAGCGACTCGAAAAAGAAGGTTAAGGGAACTGAAAAAGGCTTTATTACGGCGGAGCTTATCAAAAAATATGCTCCCGAAAATGAAGCATATTCCGTATTCCTTTGCGGACCTCAGCAGATGTATGAATTTGTAGATAAAGAGCTTGAAAAGCTGAATCTTGCAAAGAAATATATCCGCCATGAGATGTTCGGCGAATTCCATAATCCTGCTTCACAGCCCGATTATCCTGCAGGAGTTCCCGAAAAAGTTAAAATCACCGTTACAATTCAGGATAAAACCTATATTATTTTCGGTTCATCCTCGGATTCCGTTATGCAGATAATCGAGAAAAACGGTCTTTCGGCACCTGCACGCTGTCGCAGCGGCGAATGCGGCTTCTGCCATTCGCATCTTATTTCGGGCGAGGTTTATGTTCCGAAGCATCTTGAATACCGCCGACTTGCAGACTATCAGTTCGGCTGCATTCATCCCTGCTGCTCATTCCCCCTTACCGACCTCGAAATCAATGTTCCCCCTGCAAAATAAACGGATTTCATCCGTTTGTGATATTTTCTTTGAAAGTGATATATTCCTTGCAGAATGTTAAGGATAGGCTTACCCTATGACCGATTGTATACGGGCGGATAATATCCGCCCCTACAGCAATTTTCTGCAACTGTAGGGCGGGGGCTTGCTCCCGCCGAAATATAAAATTAAACGCTCGGAGCGCATAAGCATTCCGAGCGTTTTTGCTGATATTTTCTTGAATATTTAAGTTAGGCTTTCAAATAATCAATTGCATCAAGGATTTTATTAATTTCATTTTTGTTTTCCGAATTACAATATGCATACACCGCAGTATTACCCACATAAATTGCTACATTATATCTTTCCCCATTATCCAAAGTATAAATTACATAATTGGCTTTTTTGTTTTCTGTTTCAATTATATGAGAAGCATTATAATTATCTACGATTTTGCGGTGAAATTGGGAATAAATTTTTTGAGCCATACTATCGCTGTTCAATTCAAAAAACTCAAAGTGCATATCACTATTTTCAAAAGCTATACATTTTAGAAGGCTATTTTTTGATTCAGGATCTTGGCTATGATACTTATCCGCAACATCTTCGGGTTGATATCCTTGTGAAACTATAGTATCCCAAACATTACCGGAAGTGGCAGGAGTTTTGGGCTTTGTTGTAAGCTCCAAAACACCAAAAACCAGAATTCCAAACAGCAAGAGAACAATTCCTAATTTTATAAATCCTTTTGCATCATAATTTACATATTTAGATGGTTTCATCATTCTTCTGTGACTTCTTGGCGGACTAACCATAATATGATTCCCTCCATTATCTATAGTATCATTGTTAAGCACAATAACTCAATGTATTAGTTGCTTTTCACAAATGATTGTTTCCTGCAAAGGTACAATTTCCTTGTTTTTCCGACTTGACATTTCCCCTAAAAGGGTATATTATATAACTTACAGCAGAACAAACGTTCGATAAGTTCAAGGAGGAAACGCAATGGTCAGAAAAGTGTTTGTTGACGTTTATGTGCTTGTTGATAAAGACGGCAAGCGCAGACCCTTGCGTATTCAATGGGAGGACGGCACGGTCTATACCGTCGAAAGGCTTCTCAACCGCTGCAAATGCTGTTCACGCAATGTCGGCGGAGGTGAAATTCGCTACACCGTGCAGATTAACGGCAGAGAAACCTTTATCTATGAGGATAACCACGGCAAATGGTTCGTTGAAGGTAAATGTTAAAGGATATTGATATAAACACACATCTCGTTCTCGCCTCTGTTGCCCCAATTATAATAGGGGATGAGCTTTATTTCCGTTTCTTCAAGCTCGGGCTCATGCCATTCGCTGTAGAGTGTTTCGCTGTCCTTTTCTCTGTACCCCTTTGCGATAACCGTATCGCCATGAACTCTGAATTCGGGTCTGCTGCTGATTTTCAGCATCTGCAGATTTTTTCCGTTATCAGCTTCTTCAATGCAGTAAACAAACGGACCTCTTGTAACCGCTGCTTTTCCTATGTTAGCTCTTACTCTGTTTGAGCATTTTATAAGCTTAACCTTTATTTCAAAATCAGCGTTTATTTCTGCTTCGTTTTTAATATCAAAATATGCATATTCGTTAATGATTTCGCACGGCTGTGAAAATTTATAATTATCGCACCATGCAGGAATTCTTACCGCAAGCTTAAATTCCTTTTTCGGTGTAACTTTTATTGTAACCTTGCCGTTTTCCGTGTAAGATGAAACAATTTTAATTTTCGCATTTTCTGTTTTTGCTTCGCAACCGATGAACTGATGTATGAACAGAGTATCTTTGTTTTCCGTAAAGCAGTATTCACCGATTGATGAAATAAGCCTTGCAAGGTTTGGGGGACAGCATGCACATAAGAACCATTTTTGTCTTACGGTTTTTATATGACGCTTGCGTGAATCTTTATGCGATGCCTCAGGGAGAACTTCAAGGGGATTCACATAAAAAAAGCTCTTGCCGTCATTTGACATACCTGATAAAACGGTGTTATAAAGCGCACGTTCAACGGTGTCCGCAATTTTCGGGTTCGGCTCGATTTCAAGCATTCTTCGTGCAAAGAATATAAGACCAATAGAAGCGCAGGTTTCGCTGTATGCAAGGTCATTCGGCAAATCATAGTTGAACGAAAATGCCTCTCCGTCAACGGTTGAGCCGATTCCGCCCGTGATATACATCTTTTGGTGCATTATGTTATCAATCAGCTTTTTGCAGGCGGTGTAAAGCTCCTCGTCACCGTAACGCTTTGCAACATCCGCCATTCCGCTGTAGAGATAAACTCCTCTTACCGCATGGCCTACAGCTTCGTGCTGCTTCCTCGGTTCGCAATGCGCCTGATTATAATGGTAGTTATCATAAACCGTTGTTTTGCCGAGCACAACATCATAGTAATAGGGCTTTTTGCCTCTTTCGTCAACAAAGAATTTTGCGGTGTCAAGATATTCTTTTTTACCCGTGACATCATATAGTTTTATAAGAGCCATTTCGGCGATTTCATGCCCGCCGTAACCCTTGATTTTATCCTCTCCGAAGGTATCGCAAATCAAGTCGGCAAAACGGCAGACCGCATCAAGCAGCTTGCTTTTACCCGTAGCATTGTAATAGCTTACAGCCGCTTCCGCAAGATGGCCGAAGCAGTAAAGCTCATGGAAATCTTTGAGATTTGAAAAGATTCCGTCACGGTTGTTAATTACATAAAGAGTATCAAGATAACCGTTTTCAAGCTGTGCATTGCATACCAAATCAATGATTTCATCCGCTTTTGCTTCAAGTTTATCATCGGGACTGTTTGAGAGCGAATATCCCACAGCCTCAAGCCACTTGTAAACATCGCTGTCCTGAAAAACCCAGCCGTGAAAAGCATTAGGATCGGCATTATCATCGTTATAGCACCATTTATCAGCAGGATATGTAGGCACTTTTTCGCCGTTTTTCACTTTCTTTGTGATTTTACCTGCTTTTATGAAATTTTCAACGGCATAGCTCTTTTCAGCACCCTCTATACGGTCGTGCAATGCCTCATATTGATACGGAATAACCTCTTTTCGGACAAGCTCCTGATCATTAGTCCAGAAGGGGTCATTTAATTTTATGTTTTTCAATTCAATATGTCTTGAAAAAAGCTTATTATCCATGACGAACACTCCTTTATATTTCAATTATAATCCGCATGGATATTAAGGTCAATAATATATTTTGACTATTTTGTAAATCTGTGCTAATATATTAAAGTTATTATGTTTTCCAAGGTGATATAATGAAAAAAGCGGATTATGTTGACCCGATTATAGGTACCGTCGGCGATGAGCAGGAAGAAAGCTGGCACGGCGGCGGAAAAACTCATCCCGGTGCATGTGTTCCCGGCGGACTGGTGCAGCTTTGCCCCGATACCGTAACGGGCGGAGATAACGGCACGGGTTATAATTACTGCCATAACTCAATAGAAGGATTCAGCTTCAATCATATGAGCGGAATCGGCTGGTACGGCGATCTGGGTAATGTTCAGATAATGCCCGTTATCGGCGAAACGGATTTGAGAAGCGGAAGCAATGCGGAAGTGCCGTTTGAAAAGGGCACGGTCGGCTGGAAATCCGGATTTTCTCATGAGGAAGAAACGGCAAAGGCGGGATATTATTCCGTTAATCTCAGCCGTTACGGGATTTTTGCAGAGGCAACCGCATCAATGTATACGGGTATTCTTCGTTTTACTTATCCGGAAAAATCCGATGCAAGAGTAATATTCAATTTTTCTCGCAGAATCGGCGGCCATGCCGATTTTGAAAAGGTAGAAATTATTAATGATAACCGAATTGAGGGCAAAATTCACTGCACTCCCGCAGGCGGCGGTCTCGGCAGGGGAGGCGGCGGAATTTCCTATGATTTATATTTTGTGTGTGGACTGTCTGTGCCTGCCAAGAGTATGCGTTTTTTCTCAAACGAGGAATTTGCAGAAGAAAACATAAAAAAGCTTGAGCATGAGGATATCGGCTTGCTTGTAACCTTTGGCGAAGACACAGATGAACCGATAAAGATAAAATGTGCAATATCTTATACGGATATTGAAGGTGCAAGGAAAAATTTTGAATATGAAAGCTTCGGATTTGATTTTGATTCAATGAGAAGTGCGGCAAGTGATGCATGGGAAAAGGCATTTGAAGGTGTTGATGTTGTCGGAAGTGACGAAACAGACCTTAAAATTTTTTACACCTGCCTTTACCACACACTTCTTGACCCTCGCCATGCAGCCGATTCGGACGGCAGATTTTCAATTGACGGCAAGATATATAAAACCGAGGAATATACCCATCGCACCGTGTTCAGCGGCTGGGATGTTTACAGAAGCGAGTTTCCGCTTCTTGCGGTTATCTGCCCCGATATGGTAAGGGATACGGTTAACTCACTTCTTAAAATTGCGGAATGCAGAAACACCGCTTTCCCGAGATGGGAGCTTCTCGGAAATGATTCTCACAGCATGGTCGGCGATCCCGGTCTTATAGTTGTTGCTGATGCATATCTTAAAGGAATAAAAACCGTCGATACCGAAAAGGCATATGAAATTGCGAAGGCATCGTGTCTCGGTGCAACCGAGCTTTATGGTAAGCCTTTTCAATCGTTAAGACCCGACTGCAGACAGTATAAAGAGAAATGCTATGTTCCCAAAAAACTCAGTGACACCCTTGAATTCTTGCTTGCAGATTATACAATGTCAAAGCTTGCGGAAGCTATGGGTAAGAAAGATGATGCCGAATATTTCATGAGCAGAGTCAAACGCTACGGTAAAAACTTTAACCGTTTGCTCGGATTTATGGCACCCAGACACAAAAACGGTTTGTTTGTTTTTGAAAAGAACAGATATGACGATAACGGTTGCGTTGAGAGCAATATCTATCAGCAGTCATGGTTTGTGCCTTATGATGTAAGGGGCCTGAGCAGGCTTTTTGGAGAGAAACGTACTTTGAAGCTTCTTGAAAATTTCTTCGAAAGAGCAGATTTAAAAAAGCTCTGGAATGATGATTATAACCATTCAAACGAGCCGTGCCATAACATAACCCATTATTTTACTATGCTGGGTAAGGCGCACAGAACACAGTACTGGACAAGGCGAGTCCAAAAAGAAGCCTACAGAACAGGCGCTTTCGGTTTCTGCGGAAACGAGGATGTCGGTCAGCTTTCAGCGTGGTATGTTCTTTCAGCAATGGGATTTGCACAGCTTTGTCCGGGATATCAGGTGTATTTTGTCAATACACCGTTGTTTAAAGAAGCAAAAATAAAGCTTGATTCTGAATATCATTCATGTGCTGTTGCTGAAACTTTTGCGGTTGTGTGCGATAAAGACCCGCTTGAGTTTCCGTATATACGCTCAATGAGCCTGAACGGTCAGAAAATCACAAGAGCGTATCTCGATTATTCCGAAATCACGGCAGGCGGTGTTCTGGCTTTTGAGCTTTCAAAAGAACCGTGTGAGGAATTCGGAAAGGATGTACCTGAAAGCTTTATTTAAAATTTGGATTGGGAGAAACAAAAATGAGTGTTGAACTTAAAAGAACCTATAAGCCTTTTAAGGATTGGAAAGAAAAATCAAAGCAGACCGAGTATACCGAAAGCACGCCTCTTCTTGCGCCCGACGGAACCTTGCTTGCAAAGGGCTGGGCAAGAAAAAACGTGTTTGAGTATAACAGAGATTATGTGAAAACAGGAATAATGAGCCGTAAGGAATGGGATTTTTATAATATTACCGACGGCAAGATGCAGATGCTTATCAGCTTTGCGAATATCAATATGGGCGGTTATGTCGGTGCAAAGCTTGTTGACCTTGAAACGGGTAAGGTTATTATTGATGCAACTCAGCTCTTTTTAGGCGGCAAGAAACATATTCCTCCCGCAAAGGGAGATTCTCCCAACCGTTATAAGGATAAAATCGGCGGTGCAGAGTTCGATTTTGTCACAAAGGAAACCGAAAGAACTCTTTGGTTTAAGAAAAAACATAACGGCAAACAGGTTGAATGCCATGCTCAGATGGATATTATGCCCGATCTTGAAAACATTACAACCGTTCTCCCGTTTGAAGGCGATAACACCAAATATTTCATGACTACCAAGCAGTTCTGCATGCCCTGCGATGCAACTTTTAAAATTGACGGTTTTACATATGAGTTTTCCAAGGAAAATTCCTTCTGTACTCTTGACTGGGGCAGAGTAAACACTCCTCACCGTATGGTATGGTACTGGGGCAGCGCATCAACATATCTTCCCGATGAAAACGGCATAAAGCATCTTCTCGGATTTGAAATTACTTGGGCGATAGGCGATGAAAGCAATGCCACGGAAACCTGCATTCTCTATGACGGAAAGGTTCATAAAATCGGCGCCGTTGATGTTGAAAAATTTCCGAAGGGCAGATTTCTGGAGGAATGGAAGTTTATCTCCGAGGACGGCAGATTCAACATGACCATGACACCGACTCTCGATAATCATACCGATGTCAATTTCCTGATAGGAAGAATGAACTGTCACCAGATTTTCGGCGTATGGAACGGCGATGTAACCCTTGATGACGGAACAAAAATTGAAATAAAAGACCTTTTTACATTCTGTGAATATGTAGAAAATCGTTGGTAACAAATAACCCGCTTTGCTGCTGCAAGGCGGGTTTAAATATTACTTATACAATTCTGCAACAAGCGTTGCCTGCTTTTTCATTTCTTTACGGACATCCTCGGGTGAAATTATTTCAGCTTCCGTTCCGAAGCCGAAAACCCATGCAAGGAACTGCTGGCTGACAACAACATTTACGGTAAATGTGAAATGCTCATTGCCGTCTTTGATAATAATTGTATCTCTGCCGAAACGGTCAAGCACGGCACCTACAAGATGATTTGCAAAACGGAGCTTAACCTTCTGCTCGTTTCCGCCGAACATACCGAAAACGGTTTTTGTGTAAGCCGACATGTCAAAGGCTTCAAACTCTTTTGCGCCTTCACGCTCTGAATCTATAAGAGAAACCTTCTCCATTTTGTCAACACGGTAATGCTTCATTTTTTCTGCATCGGAATCCCATGCGAGCATGTAGTAGTTTTCATCGTCCCATATGAGAGCAAACGGGCTCACCTCATAGAATGCGCCGTCGTGTCTGTAACGGTGGGTTTTCTCAACGGTATATTCAAAATATTTATAACGGATTTTTTTGTTCTGCGTAATGGCATCGGAGATAACGTCAACTGCATAGTAAATGCTTTCGTTCATGCTTTTAACACGGTTTGTAACATATACCTGCCTTTGCAGAAGCTGACCGTCATAAACGCTTGCAAGATTTTCAAGCTTTTTAATAAGCTTATAAGTTTTATCTTGAGTTATAAATTTTGATGACTGAATGCTGTCAACAAGGAGCTTGAGCTCCGGCAGCTCAAAATCACGTTCGCCTATATAATATCCGCCGTTTTTGCCTTTTACCTGTATAATATCCAGCCCGAAAAGCTTCAACGCTTCAATATCGTCATAAATGCTTTTTCTTTCTGCCGAAATATTGTTTTTTGCAAGCTCTTCGATTATCTGCGCAGTGCTGACAGGATGCTCTTCGTCGGAATGCTGCATAAGAAACTTAACAAGATAAAGCAGCTTCAGCTTCTGATTTGATGATTTTGCCATAATGCCGTTCCTTTCGTTTTATATTTCAGTATCCGTTATTCTTTCTATTTCAAATGATTCGGAATAAATTTCCCTCGGGTTATTTTCGTCAAGAATAATAAGTCTGCCTCCGCGTTCTTTTCCGTATGAGAAATATCCTGTGCAGAGAGTCTGATAAAGATCTATACCGTCTATGTTGATATGAAAATCATTTACATGATCGTGACCGAAAAATGCCGCAACAATATCTCCCGTCTTTTTCCAGCTTTCAAATTGCTCTCTGTGGTCATTTTCAAGATTCGGCGGGCAGGGGCATTCCCTGATTCTGCCTTCGATTATTTCGTGACCGAATTTATAATATTTTCCGTTACGCTCAAAGGTGTAGTCATCATCGGCGGTAACTTCTCTGAAACCGTCGTATTCCTGCTGAACGGTCATATGCTGAAAGAGGATTGCAGGCAGAGGCTCACCGTCGTTTGCTTTTTTAAGTTCTTCTGCTCTTTTTTCATACCATTCAATCTGGTCATCGTGAACGCAGTCATAAGATAATTTACCTTTGGAGTTTCGCTGATAGTCGTTTGAGTCAATCAGCCAGATTGCATAGGCATCCTTTTTGCCGTCGCTGCTTTTGATTGTTACGCAGCAGTTGCCGCAGCCGTAAACATCGGCATCGTTGAGGTTTGAACGGCAGTTCGGATATTCCATATACAGCATCATCTGAAATTCTGTGTGGAAGCCTTCTTCGCCGTCATGATTTCCGAAAACAACGCAGAGGGGAATGTTTCTTTTTCTTATCGGTTCTGTGATTTTTTGAATCGTGCTTTGTACATAGTCGTATGTAAATTCTTCCCAATATCCGCTTATGTTATCTCCGCCGAACACAACAAGGTCGGGATTTGTTTTCGCAACTGCCTGTTCAATAACATTTATCGTTTCTTTGTCACGGCTTTCGGGGATTTCTCTGTTTTCGTCATCATCCATTATCGGCTCAACGTCATGTATGTCCGTAAGGTGAAGAATTCTGAACTTGCCGTCAGCTCCGAATTTGAGCGGTTCGGGATTTTCTCTTTTGAATTTAGTTGACTTGAATTTATGCGGTATTCCCATGGCTGCAAGGCAGGGGAGAGCAAGACCTGCGAGAAAGGATTTGATTATTTTGTTCATATAAAACACTCCTGAAAAATTATAAAATCAGCATATCACAACATAGGCTAAAAATCAATATTTGCGGCTTCATAAAGAGAAAACAATTTAAAAAATAAAAATCTGCTGCAATATTTTATATGGCAAAGCTGCGTGAAGTATATAACTCATGTTTCAGGATTGAAGAGGTCAGCAGCGGAGTGCCGAAATGTCACACGATTCGGTATACCGATGTTATGACAAAACAAACAGAAATAATTGAGTTGCTTTGAGAAAAGGCGGGCTTTTTCTGTATATACTCAAATTGCAAATAATGTTACTTTGTTAATAATTTGTTCAAAATCATACTATATAATCAAATCGATAATGCGGATTCCGGAGGGAGAAAATTGAAAAAGCTTGAAAACAAAACCCTTTTAAAAATCGGATTGAGTATTTTAGGTCTTTATCTTGTGATTCATTACTGGACAAGTATTTCGGGTGCTGTCGGAACGGTGTTTTCCGCAGCCGCACCGCTTCTGTTCGGATTTGTCATTTCATATCCGCTTAATATTCTTATGAATTTCTATGAAAGACATTGGTTTCCGAACTCCAAAAAAGAAATTGCGAAAAAAAGCCGACGACCTGTTTGTCTTATCGGTTCGATACTTACGGTTATAGGCATCATTGCTCTTATAGTCGTTCTTATTGCACCGCAGCTTGTTAACTGTATCAAGCTTCTTATAGCTGAAGTGCCGGCAGCAATAAATATGCTTGTCGAAAAGCTCAAAACAATTGATTTTATTTCAAAGGATTTGATTAACAGTCTTTCCTCAATCGATTGGAAGTCAAGAATTAACGATATAATAGGAACCGTAACCTCGGGCCTCGGAAGTGCCATGAATGTGGCTGTTACTGCCGTAACGTCAATTTTTTCCGTTGTTGCAAACTTCGTTCTCGGTCTTATTTTTGCTTTGTATCTTCTTCTTGATAAAAACAGACTTTTCCGTCAGTTAAAGAAATTAACGGGAAAATATCTTCCGGAACGCTGGCTTTCAAAAGGAACTCATATTCTCGGCGTTGTTAATGACAGCTTTCACCGTTTTATCGTCGGTCAGTGCACGGAAGCGGTTATTCTCGGAACTCTCTGTACAATCGGCATGGCGATTTTAAGACTGCCTTATGCTGCAATGATAGGTGCACTTATTGCTTTTACGGCTCTTATTCCCATTGTCGGTGCATTTATCGGAGCCGGTGTAGGTGCTTTCCTGATACTTATGGAATCACCTATGAAGGCATTGATTTTCCTTATATTTATCGTGGTTCTTCAGCAGATTGAAGGAAATCTTATTTATCCCAAGGTGGTCGGTTCATCAATCGGTTTGCCCGGAATCTGGGTGCTTGCGGCGGTAACCGTAGGCGGCGGTGTTATGGGCATCTGGGGAATGCTTATAGGTGTTCCCATGGCGGCGGCAATTTATCGCCTTATAAAAGAAGACGTAAACCGTCAGCCGAAAGAGCAAATAATTCAGACTGTTTGTGAAGAAGCTACCGGAAAGTCAGAATAACAAAAAACGAATCGGAGTGTCCGGAACGACATTCCGATTTTTCACAGCTCTATAACGAACAAATGTTCAAAAATATATTGAAAATTATCAAATGATTTGGTATAATAACAATGTGGATTTTGGGAGGTATGGAAGGATGAATAAAAAAACTTATATTGCAATTGACCTTAAGTCCTTCTATGCCTCTGTTGAGGCAACCGAGAGAGGGCTTGATCCGTTGAGCGTAAATCTTGTTGTCGCAGATCCTTCGAGAACAGAAAAAACAATCTGTCTTGCCGTTTCTCCGAGTCTTAAAAGCTACGGCGTTTCGGGCAGAGCAAGAATGTTTGAGCTTATTCAGCAGGTGAAGGCTGCCAACGCCATGAGAAGAATGAGCGCTCCGAACAGAAAATTCAGCGGAAAATCATATGATGCAAATAAGCTTAAAACTGATCCTTCTCTGGAGATTGACTATATTGTTTCACCGCCGAGGATGGCACTTTATATTGAATACAGCACCCGTATTTTTCAGGTTTATCTGCGCTATATAGCTCCCGAGGATATTCATGTTTACAGCATTGACGAGGTTTTTATTGATGCAACTGATTATTTGAAGCTCAACAAAATGTCGGCGCACGATTTTGCACGCATGCTGATAAGAGAAGTGCTTGCTGAAACGGGAGTTACGGCTACTGCGGGAATAGGAACAAATCTTTATCTCTGCAAGGTGGCGATGGATATAACCGCAAAGCATATCCCTGCCGATGAGGACGGAGTAAGAATCGCAGAGCTTGACGAAATGAGCTACAGAGAACGCCTCTGGAGTCACCGACCGCTTACTGATTTCTGGAGAGTGGGAAGGGGAATATCCGAAAAGCTTGAAAAGCACGGTATGCTTACCATGGGCGATGTTGCGATGTGTTCAATTAAAAACGAGGATTTACTTTACAGACTCTTTGGCGTAAACGCCGAGCTTCTTATTGATCATGCATGGGGGTGGGAACCCTGCACCATTGCCGAGATTAAAGCTTATAAGCCGCAGACCAACAGCATCAGCACGGGTCAGGTGCTTCAGATGCCTTATAATTTTGATAAGGCGAAGCTTATAACAAAAGAAATGGCGGATAACCTTTCACTGGAGCTTGTTGAAAAAAAGCTTGTCACAAATCAGCTTGTGCTTGTTATCGGCTATGATATTGAAAATCTTACCGATATCGGCAGAAGGAAGGCATATTCGGGAGAGATTAAAACCGACTTTTACGGCAGAGAAGTTCCGAAGCACGCAAGGGGAACTGCGAATATCGGCATGCAGACTTCGTCAACCCGACTGATTACCGATGCCGTAACAGAGCTTTATGAACGGATAGTTGATAAAAATCTTCTTATCCGCAGAATTAATCTTACCGCCTGTAACGTTATTCGTGAATGCGATGTGGAAGAAGAGGCACCCGAGCAGCTCAGTCTTTTTGAAGATTATGAGGAAAAGCAGCGCAAAAAAGCCGAGCTTGAAGCTTCGCTTGAGCGTGAACGCAGAATGCAGTATGCACTTATTGATATAAAAAATAAGTACGGCAAGAATGCTATTCTCAAAGGAATGAATTATAAAGAGGGTGCAACGGCAAAAGACCGTAACAGACAAATAGGAGGGCATAAGGCATAAATGGACAGTAAATATAAAGATATAATAAATCTTCCCCATCATGTTTCCGAAACAAGACCCCGTATGTCCATGTATGACCGTGCGGCTCAGTTCAGCCCTTTTGCAGCGCTGACGGGTCATGGTGCGGCACTTGCCGAAACCGCAAGGCTTACCGATACTTTTATCGAGCTTGATGAAAACGAAAAGGAAATTCTTGATGCAAAGCTGCACCTGATTATGGATTTTGCAGAAGATAAACCCGAAATAACCGTGACGTATTTTAAGCCCGACGAAAGAAAAACGGGCGGCGCATATGTGAATGCCACGGGATATATAAAAAGAATCAACACATTAAGCCGTGAAATCACAATGAGCGATGAAACCGTAATTCCGATTGATTTTGTGAGTGATATTCAAGGAAATATTTTATAAAAATAATATAATAAGTTGCCAAGCGTAAGATTTTGTGTTATTATTAATCCATAAAAAGGAGGATTGATACGTATGAACGGTCTGATTGCCAAAGTACAATCGCTGTTTACCGAAATCAAAACGCATTGGAATACCCCCGCCGAAGGCAAATATGTTCCGTATAAAGAATACAGGGACGTTCTTTTTGCCGTCGGAAGCAACTACGCAGGCTCAAAGGTGCTTGAATACATAGGATTTTTCTCATCTTGTTATCTTATCATGCACCACTATAAGCTGCCTTATCTGACATTCTCGGTTATCAGCATTCTGAATATGCCTCTCGGCTATATTTCGGCGCTGATGTGGTGGTTTGTCTGCGACAACCTCGGATTTCTTCCGAAGAAAACCGAAAGAAAATTCTATTTCGTCTATGTTTTAATGATGATTTTCGGAATATCAACCATACTGTTTGATTATTCCACGCTGTTTAACCCGACAAGCCCATTTATTACATATCTCAACGGTCTTGAAGGCATGAATGCCACGGCGTGTTTTAAAACCTTCGGTACGCATTTCCTTTATACAGGCTGGGTAGGCGCAAGAAATATCTTCTGGCGTAAAAAGCTTCTCCCGAAGTTCGGCAGATATAAATATTCACTTTACTGCGACGTTGTGCCCAAGTGTATAATGGTTATTCTTATCGGTTGGCTTCCTGTTTATAATATTCCCGATGTTGCAACAAGAGTGTGGGTGGCAAACCTTCTTTTTGCAACCTATAACGTTTTCGGTTTTGCCAATAACCTCGAAACCTGCACAAGAAGCATCAGCCCCAATCTTCAGGAAAGAATTCTTGTGCGCAGCTATCCCGTAAAGCTTTCCCATTTCTTCAATACCATAGTCGGCATTATCATTCCCGCTGTTATTGGTGCGCTTCGCTATGAATGGGCTGATATCAATGTTTACAGATATGTTATCCCCATCACATTCTGTGTTCTTGCGGCGTTCACAATGATATTTGCAGGCAAGGTAAAAGAAAGAATTCCTCAGCCGCCTGTTGAAAAGAAGGTTCAAATTAAGTTCTGGGACGGCATGTTCGGTGTTCTTCATAATAAGTATCTGCTTATCAATACTATAGTTGGTCTTATTGACTCTCTCGGAAACGGCATGCTTCCGTTTGTTACGATTCTTTATTTCTATACCTTCCGTTTAAGCGGACTTCCCTACAGCCTTATTGTTATGCTTATTTCCTTTGCGGGAACTCCGCCCGATTTGCTCTCCCCCTATTTCCTCAAGAGATTCTCGTTTAAGCAGATTATGATTTTCTATCAGCTTACAAGAGCAATCGGCTACGGACTTATTGCAGGTGCAATGTGGTTCTGCGGCGATAACCTTACTCTCTGCGGAACAATCTGCGTTGTTGTTCTTTTCTTTATGGAAATGACAAAGACTGTTCCCACAACTGCGGGCCACGATATGAATGTCCGTATCGGTGACTATCAGATGTATCTTTCGGGCGAACGCCTTGAAAGCTTCTCCGGAGTTTTCGGCTGGTTTACAGGTCCGATTACTTCCTTTGTAGGTCTTATCATTCCTCTTATGCTTCTCAAATACGGCTTCAACAGCAATTGGGATGTTCTCTTCATTGACGATTCGAGAAGAAACATCATAGTTATACCGATTATTGTTGACGTTATAGGCTTCGCTCTTATGACTATTCCTTATCTCTTCTGGGACTATGACAGCAAGAAGCAGAACATGGTTATGGAAGTTCTTAAACGCCGTGCCGAAGTAACCGAGAAGAAGGCTGAAGAAGAAGGCGTAACCGTTTCAGGCGGATATTTAGGATAAGGGGTGATAATATGAGTAAAAAAGAAAAGAAACAGATTGCGGTTGAAGAACCCATTCATCTCGATATCCCTGAAGATGAAATATGGACTTACAGGGTAGAAGGGCTTGCAGCTCCTCATATTAACAAGCCCTATAAGCATTACGGGATCAAAAAGGTTATTTTTGCTCTCGTAATTATAGTTGCCGTTTCAATATCCTGCTATTTCAGCGTGAGAACCGTTCAAAAGGATACCTTTGAATACGATCAGACCGAAATCGGTATTGAGCTTTCAAAATTCAGCAACACGGGTTATATAACAACTCTTGATATCGATTATGTTTCGAGCGTTGAATATGACCGTGAAAATCCCGATGTAAATACCAATTTTATCATTGTTAAGGATGAAACCCGTAAGGTTAAGTCCGTCGGTGCATATGCGCTCAACTGCGATGAAAAGGTAAAGGTTATCAATATCGGTGCTGAAGTTGAATATGTTGACCCCAAGGCATTCTATTCATGCTGGGCTTTACAGCGGATTGAGGTTGACGAAAATAACCCCAATTACTGCGATGTTGACGGTGTTCTTTTTAATAAGGACAAAACCGAAATTATTTGCAGACCCTGCGACCATGATACATATCTTGCCGAAAAATACGGCCATGCCGTGTATGATGAAAACGGCTACAGAATTGAGCCGTCAGCCGAGGATGCAAACTATGAGCAGTATGTAAATGATGTTCTCACCTATGTTGTGCCTTCATCGGTTGAAACAATCGGTCAGCTTTGCTTCAACTATGCAAATATGAAGAATGTTTATCTTCCCGAAGGCTTGAAAACCATTGAAACTCTCGGATTCTTTGAAATTCCTCTTCTCGAAGGAGTTTACAGCTATAAGCCTGCGGGAGAAGTAACCGATGCTCATTTTACATCGGCAGATGCTCTCGGTGAAGTATATAATTCTCTGCCGGAGGGTCTTGAATATATCGGCTCGGATGCTTTCAGCTATAACCAGGCTATGACCTATGTTTATATTCCCGAAAGCGTAACCCATATCGGACACCATGCATTCTGGGATACGGTTTATAAAGAAAGCGATGAGCTTAAGGGTGTTACCGTAATCAACATCGCTCTTTCTGAGGAAGAGTTCAAGAAAAATGTTGAAACGGGTGACAGCTGGAGACCCCAGTATGATTTTATGCTTTTCAAAAAGAGCATAGATATTGCATATTCAGCTGAAAGACAGTAATATGTTCAGATTAGGCTTTACAAGCGTTACTTTCAGAAATCTTTCAAGAGAAGAAATATGCATTGCCGCCAAGGAAAACGGCATTGAATATATCGAATGGGGAGGGGATATTCATCTGCCTCCCGACGATGAAAATGCTCTTTGTGAAGTGATTTCCCTTCAGGAAAAATACGGTATAAAAGCAATTTCCTACGGCAGCTATTACAGAATAGGTCAGAAGGATTTTAAACTGTTTGAAAAGATACTTTCCGTTGCTGAAAAAACAGGCTGCAAAAGAATCCGTTTATGGCTCGGTACCGATTCAAGTGAAAAAACGGATGTAAAGCTTTTTGAAGCTCTTAAGAAAGAAACGCAGAAGCTTTGCGATATGGCAGAAGAAAAAGATATGATCATTTCTTTTGAATTCCATGAGGGTACATTCAATGATAACGGAAAGTCCTCTGTTGAATTTCTTGAGGCTGTAAACCGTGATAATCTTGCAACATATTGGCAGCCTTTGAGAGTGAAAACCGATTTTGATAATCTTGAAGCCGTTTCACCGCATGTTAACGGAGTTCATGTTTTTTATTGGGATAATCTCGGAATAAGGCATAGTCTTAAAAAAGGTGCGGATGAATGGAAAAAGTATATTGAGCATCTGAAAGATTACAGTCATAATACAGACTATATTCTTGAATTTGTGAAAGGGGACAGTCTTTTGCAGTTCAGAAAAGATGCCGAAACGCTTAAAGAGCTTTTGACCCGTATTTACTCTGTAAACTGAATCTATAATAATAAGAGGGGCTGCTTTGCGGCTCCTCTTAAACATTTCTATAACAAAAAATTGAAATTTCAAAAATAAAACAATCATAATTTTCAAATATCCGCTTGGTAATATAAGAACAACGAAATCAAACGGAAGGAAATGTTAATTATGAAAAAAAGCAGTTTTGTTGCCCTCGTTTTGGGTACGGTCAGCGGTGTTTTGTTTGCACTCGGAATGTGCATGACTCTTCTTCCCGAGTGGAATACATTTAAGCAGGGAATTATTTTCGGAAGCATCGGTCTTGTTCTTTGTTTGATAACAATTATCATATGGCGTAAAATGGAGCATAAGGCACCGATTAAAATCAGCGGTAAGTCCGTAGGTATTATTATTCTCAGCATTGCAGGAGCTTTATTGCTTGGAGTAGGAATGTGCTTCTGTATGGTATGGGATAAGCTTGTTGCGGGAGTGCTTATCGGAATAGTAGGAATTGTTTTGATTTTATCTCTCATTCCCGTTTGCAAGGGAATCAAGGAATGATTCGGAGGTGAGTTGTAATGGCAAAATCAAAAATTGTTAAAGTCAGCGAAAAGATAGCTGAAAAGGTAACAGACGGTTATAAGAAAATTGAAAATACCGTTGTCGATACTTATACAAAAATCGAGGATGGTTTTGTTGATAATTTTCTTACCAAAGACGGCGAAACCGTTGAAGAGGCGAAAGAAAGAATAAGAAAAGAAAAAGAAGGCAAATGATGAATACCGTCGGCAGCATTAGTCGGCGGTTATTTTATTTTCGAACTTATTGAAAAGTCGGAAAACATTTGCTATAATATGTAACATCGATTTTTATAATAAAGGAGTAGCGACGATGAGCGAAATTTTCAGCGTTCCCGCAATAAAATATGAAGGTCCCAAGAGCAAAAATCCTCTTGCTTTTAAATACTATGATAAAGACCGTGTTATCATGGGCAAAAAAATGAGCGAGCATCTTAAGTTTGCCATGGCATGGTGGCATAATCTCTGCGCCTGCGGAACAGATATGTTCGGCAGAGATACCGCAGAAAAATCCTTCGGTGCAGTTCCCGGTACAATGGAGCACGCAAAGGCAAAGGTTGACGCAGGCTTTGAGTTTATGTCAAAGCTCGGAGTTGAGTATTTCTGCTTCCATGATGCGGATATCGTTCCTGCGGCGGATGATATCAAAGAAACAAATAAAAGACTTGATGAAATCACCGATTACATACTCGGAAAGATGAATGAAACAGGCATTAAGTGCCTTTGGGGAACTGCAAATATGTTCTCCGATCCCCGTTTTATGAACGGTGCAGGCAGCACCAATTCTGCAGATGTTTTCTGCTTTGCTGCTGCTCAGGTAAAAAAAGCTCTTGATTTAACCGTAAAGCTCGGCGGTAAGGGCTATGTTTTTTGGGGTGGCAGAGAGGGCTATGAAACCCTCCTCAATACCGATGTTAAGTTTGAACAGGAGAATATTGCACGCCTTATGCGTCTTGCTGTTGACTACGGCAGAAAAATCGGTTTTGAAGGCGATTTCTATATTGAACCCAAGCCGAAGGAGCCCATGAAGCATCAGTATGATTTTGATGCATCAACTGCTATCGGATTTTTGAAGCAGTACGGTCTTGACAAGGATTTCAAGATGAATATTGAAGCAAACCATGCAACTCTTGCAGGTCATACCTTCCAGCATGAGCTTCGCATAAGTGCAATCAACGGTATGCTCGGCAGCATCGATGCCAACCAGGGCGACCTTCTTCTCGGCTGGGATACAGATGAATTCCCGTTTGATGTTTATGAAGCAACTATGTGCATGTATGAAGTTCTTAAGAGCGGCGGATTTATAAACGGCGGTCTTAACTTTGATGCAAAGAACCGCAGACCCAGCAACACCCATGAGGATATGTTCCTCGGCTTTATTCTCGGTATGGATACCTTTGCTCTCGGTCTTATCAAGGCTGCCGAAATTATTGAGGACGGCAGAATTGACAGCTTTGTTGAAGAAAAATATTCATCCTTCAACGGCGAAATCGGTCAGAAAATCAGAAACGGCAGCGCAACTCTTGAGGAGCTCTCCGATTATGCCTGCGAAATGGGTAAGCCTGCAAATCCCGGTTCGGGCAAGCAGGAATATCTTGAAAGCGTAATCAACAACATAATGTTTGGGTGATAATATGAAATATGTTATCGGTATAGATCTGGGAACAACGGGTCTTAAAACCGTTATTTTCAGCAAAAACGGCGATGTGGTTGCATCTGCTTACAGAGAATATCCGCTCTCACAGCCTAAAAACGGTTGGGCGGAGCAGGATCCCGAGCTTTGGTGGATTGCCGCCAAAGAAACTATCAGTGAAGTTCTTGAAAACAGCAAAATTCCCTGCGAGGATATTCTTTCTCTCGGCATTTCGGGTCAGATGCACGGACTTGTCATGCTTGACGAAAAATGTGATGTTCTGCGTCCTGCAATTCTTTGGTGCGACCAGAGAACGGGCGAGGAATGCGAGGATATAACAAGAATTATCGGCAAGGAAAAGCTTATCGAAATCACCGCAAACCCTGCTCTTACGGGCTTTACCGCATCCAAAATAATGTGGGTCAAAAAGCACGAAAAAGAGAATTTCGATAAGTGCAGACACATTCTTCTTCCCAAGGATTATCTCCGCTTCAGGCTTTCGGGCGATTTTGCAACAGATGTTTCCGATGCCTCGGGAATGCAGCTTCTTGATGTTAAAAAACGTTGCTGGTCCGATGAAGTGCTTGAAAAGCTCGGAATCGATAAATCGTTACTCGCAAAAGTTTATGAATCCGTTGAGGTTACGGGTCATGTAAGCAAGGAGGCTGAAGGTGAAACGTGTCTTTCCGAAAATACTCTTATAGTTGCAGGTGCAGGCGATAATGCCGCCGCCGCAGTTGGTACTGCCGTTATCCGTGACGGAAAAGCATTTACAACAATCGGTACTTCGGGCGTTGTTTTCGTTCATACTGATGAACCCAAAATTGACCCCATGGGAAGGGTTCATACCTTCTGTTGCGCAGTACCCGGTAAGTGGCATGTGATGGGCGTTACTCAGGCGGCAGGTCTTTCACTCCGGTGGTTCAAAAATCAGTTTTGCCTTGCTGAAACCGAAGAAAGCAGCGCAAAGGGCGAGGATGTTTATAAAATAACCGATGAAAAGGCGGCAGGTATACCTATCGGCGCTGAAAAGCTTTTCTATCTGCCTTATCTTATGGGCGAAAGAACTCCTCACCTTGACCCCGATTGCAGAGGCGTGTTCTTCGGAATTTCCGCAATACACACAAGAGCGCATTTTATCCGTGCCGTAATGGAGGGCGTGGGTTATTCGCTCATGGATTGCCTTAAAGTCCTCGATGAAATGGGTATTACTCCCGATTCAATGCTCGTTACGGGCGGCGGCGGAAAGTCAAAGCTCTGGAAAGAAATGCTCGGTGATATGTTCCGCCTTAAAATCAAAACCATTCAGTCTAAGGAGGGCCCTGCACTTGGCGTTGCCGTTCTTGCAGCAGTCGGTGCAGGACTCTATAACGATATTTATGAAGCTGCCGATACAATGGTAAAGTACAGTGATAATGAGTATCTTCCCGCCATGGAAAACAGCGAAAAATACGCCAAGAATTTTGCCCTTTACGGCAAGCTTTATTCTTCGCTCAAAGAAAATTATAAGCATCTCGCAAATCTTGATAACTAAAAAGATAACCGCCGCAGATTTCAATGTCTGCAGCGGTTAATTTTTATTCTATTGTGTCAAATGCGTTTCTCATTTCGGTAACCGTTCCCGTTGATATGCTGTAGTTATATTCAAACGGCTTGAAGCTTGAAAATTCATGCAACTCAACTGCAGCGATATAAGAGGTTGCAACATCTTTTGACGGGTCGGTGTTTGAGGTTGTTTCTCTGTTATAAACTCCTGCAAGGAAGGAAGGGCCGCTCGGAACATAAATACCTATTCCGAAGCTGTCGTCAAATTCGCCGATGAAAGCCGACCATTTTTCTGTTGAATTGAAATTCGGATATCCCGCATCGGGCCAGAAAATCAGCTTGTTCTCATAAGAAAGGTTCGGGTCATTTGTCCAGGGAGCTTCACCACCGTAGTATACAAATCTGTTGAACGGCTCAATGCAGTAGAAGGCAGGCATTTCCTGAGTGGTTGTTGCGCTGTCATATCCCGAAAAATCAACAAATCTGCATGAAACATCAACAAGGTTTTTCTTGAGGGAATATGTGGCTTCCATATAAGACGGAGTTATGTCCTCCGCCGATTTTGCCCAGTCAAGAGGACGGCATTTTATGTAAAGCGAATTGTCTGTTGTAATAATATCTACGATTTTGCTTGCATCACCGAACTGATTGCCGCCCTGAACAGGGTTGTAATTCCACTTTTGACCCATGAATTCGCCGCATTCATATCCGTTGCTTGCTGTGCCGTAATAAGACTGCTGAACAAGTCTTCCGGGGTCGAATCTGTTGATAAGATTAACGTTGTTGTTTACCGATTTGGCGTTGTATCTTGTTTCTGCATCCGAGTCCACAAAAACACGCCCGTCAACCTTGACTGCCTGAACGTTTGAGTTCAGATCCTCGAGATAACTTAATGCGCCTCCCCATAAAAGGTCAATGCCGAGCTTGTATTCATCGTTCTGAATATAAACTTCTCTTTCGGGAATTTCACGATTGAAAAGTCCGATCCCTTCAAGTGTGAATGAACCCGTTTCTTTGTTGAGAGGTTCAAAAATGACTGAACAAAGTCGGTTTGATTTGTACTTATCAAGCATGCCGTCGATAAAGCTGTAAAAGCTTCCGTTTTCACTCGGTTCAAGGAAAAATTCCTCGCTGTATTCCTCAGCATTTTTTATGTAGGTAATTGTTCCTTTGGTGTATGCATCGGTTTTGTATTTTATTCCGAAATAGTTGAACCAATCGCATTCAGCCTCGCCGAAATCATAAACAAGTGCACTGCCTTTTTTGAATTCGCCGTTTGTTTCAACGGGTGCATATTCACCGCAAAGCATGATTTTACCCTCCGAATATCCGCTTTCAAATCCGAAATCCGTATCAATGTTTTTCGGCATAAAGCTTATCAGATATGAAGGAAAAAAGATGATAAACGAAAGTATAAGTGAGATGATTTTTTTCATTGCAATACCTCATTTCAATTAAAAATCTTTATCAATAACCATCTGACGGTAGTCGAGCATTTCAAAGCCTATGCGCTTATAGAGCTGCTTGGCTCCGTCATTTTCATCTCCGACTTCAAGACGAATTCTCTTGATTTTACCGGAAAGCTCTTTTTTGAGCTGTTCAAAAAATGCGCTTCCTATTCCGCAAGAACGGTATTCCTCCTCAACAAAAAGCTCTTCAATCCATGCAGCCATGCCGCCGACCTCTGTTTCAAATTTCATTGAAACAACGGCATATCCCGCAGCTTTTTTGTTGCACTCAAAAATATAACCCTTAACAAGCCCGGGCATATCAAGAGCAGCGTCAAAGCTTGACATCATAACCTCATCCGAAGGAAAGTGGAGAACGGCAGGCGGTGCGTAGAACTTTTTGACCATGGAAAAGAAAATATCTCTGTCTTCGGGTTTGAATTTTCTGAAGGTAACATCCATTTTATTCTTCCTCAATTTTTATTTTGTTTGTGTAGATATAATCCTGCAGGTATTCGCTTGCGGCATCAATGTCAACAATCTCAACCCACTGACCGTTCTTGGTTCCGACTTCCATATGTTCATCAATCGGAACACGGTTTTGTTCAATATCAAAAGCAACAATGCCGATTCCCGCCTTATAGGCAAGACCCGTTATTTCAAGAGCAGACATATCTGTTTTTATAAGCGGAAAAACATTATTCATCGTTTCGATCAGTGACGAGATGCCCGCTTTTTTCGCTTGATTTATCAGAGCGGAAATAACCTTTCTCTGTCTGTATGTTCTCATATAGTCTGAATCGAGCTTTCTTATTCTGCAATAAACAAGAGCCTCGTCGCCGTTGAGAGTAACATTTTCTCCGCTTTCAACTGTCTGCCTTGTGGTGCTGTTTATAAAATTTGCTTCTTTTTGGGTAACCTCAACGGTAACTCCTCCGAGGCTGTCAATTATCTGAGTGAACATATCAAAGTCTACCATAACATAGTGATCAATATCCACTCCGAAATTATATTCAATAGTGTCAACAACAAGCTGAGGACCGCCTGATGAGCAAGCCGAATTCAGCTTTGCTTTCTTGCCTTTTGACGGAATCTCAACCCAGCTGTCACGAAGAAAAGAGGTTAGCTTTATCTTCATATGAGCAAAGTCGACTGAAACAAGTATCATCGTGTCCGAGCGTGAAGAAGAGTCTGCGCTTCCGTCAACACCCAAAAGCAGTATGTTTGAAACAAACGGACTGCTCTTAAGCTCAAACGAAGAAATATATTCGTTTGTTTCGAGGTCTTCTCTTGTGTATCCTGACATTGCTGCAAAAACAAAAATAAATGCGGATGAAAACAGAAAAGCGATAATAAGTACCGTTGCAACAAATTTAAGCAGACGGTGCTTTTTCTTCTTTTTTGGTTTTGGGGGTTCTTCTTCAGGCGGTTGGGGAGAAGAAGGCTCGTCCAGAAACACAAAATCGATTTCCTCCGGCTGCCGCTTTTTCTTTGAAATATATATATCTTCCATGTACTTATCCTTTCATCTGTTATGTTTAACATTTTAACGCAATTTTTTCGGATATACAATAGTCTAATTGTAAATTATTTTAAACAAATATATATTTTGTTTGACTTTTAATAAAAGGTGATTTAAAATATACAATGTATGTGCTGAGTGAGTTGGGCGATTGCGGGCAGCTTTTGCTGCGTGAGGAAAGTCCGAGCTTCACAGAGCAGGATAACGGCTAACGGCCGCCGAGGGTGACCTTAGGGAAAGTGCAACAGAGATATACCGCCTGCTTTGCAGGTAAGGGTGGAAAGGCGAGGTAAGAGCTCACCGGCGTGCGGGGAACCGCACGGCCCTGCAAACCCTATCCGAAGCAACACCGATGGGAGGAGGAGCTTTGCTCCGTCGCTTGCTCGGCGATACTCCGAAGGGTGGCTAAAGCCGTGCAGCAATGTACGGCGTAGACAGATAATTGCCTTAAACGACAGAACTCGGCTTACAGATTCACTCGGCACATAGTAGTTTTGCGGACATTTTTTATGATTGGTTGATATGGAAGAATTTGTTACTGTAACTGGTGTTGTGGAATACATAACATACCAAAATACCGAAAACGGCTACACTGTGCTTGAATTTTCAAGTGACGGTGAGCTTTTTACTGCTACGGGTAACACAGGTGACCTTTACTGCGGAGAAAGAGTAACGTTTACGGGGAAATGGTTGGTGCATCCAACATTCGGAAAACAGCTTAAAATAGAAGGTTGCGTTCGTGAAATGCCTGAAACCGCAGCCGAAATGCTTTCGTATCTTTCATCGGGAATCATTAAAGGAATAAGAGAAAAAACAGCGCAGAAAATCGTTGAGCGCTATGGTGAAGAAACCTTCAGTATTATCGAAAATGCTCCCGACCGTCTTTCCGAAATCAAAGGTATTTCAAGAGAAAGAGCGAAGGAAATATCCGAGGAATTCAGAAAACGTGCTGCAGAGAGAGAAGCACTGATTTCTCTTGAAAAATACGGAATGACCACCGCTGAGTGCCTTAAGGTGTTTAAGCTTTTCGGGTCAAGGTCTGTTGAAACGGTTGAAAGAAATCCTTATCTCCTTTGCTCCGAGGGTATAGGCATAACCTTTGAAAAGGCATGCAATATCGCAGGCAGACTTCCTGTGCCTCCTGCGGATGAATACAGAGTAGCGGCGGGGATTCTTTATGTTGTCCGTCATAATCTTTATAACGGACATACCTGCTTGCCCCGTGAAAAGCTCATTCCGCCGTGTGTTTCGCTTCTCGGATGTTCCGAAGATGATACCGAAATTCAGCTTGATAAGCTCATTGAACAAAAGCAGCTTGTTTCCGATATAATTTACAGCAGAGAATTTATTTTTCTTCCTGAAATTTACGATGCGGAGAAAAGAGCGGCGAATACCGTTCTTTTTATGAAACGCTTTGCTCCGAAATGTCTTGATAATATTGATGAGCAGATAAATCATGCCGAGCTTATCGGCGGTGTCTGCTATAACGATATGCAGCGTCTTGCAATAAAGCTTGCCGTTGAAAGAGGAATACTCATTCTTACGGGCGGACCCGGTACGGGCAAAACAACAACCCTGCGAGGAATACTTAAGGTGTTTGAGGGTCAGGGTCTTGAGGTTGCTCTTGCCGCTCCCACGGGAAGAGCCGCAAAAAGAATGAGCGAGCTTACGGGCAGAGAAGCCCAGACCATTCACCGCCTTCTTGAGGTTGAATGGGACAGAAACGACAGACCTGTTTTTCAGCGTAACAAACGCAATCCTTTAAGTGTCGGTGCAGTTATAATTGATGAGCTTTCGATGGTTGATATCGTTCTTTTTTCAAGCCTTCTTGATGCACTTCCGATCGGCTGCAGGCTTGTTATGGTCGGCGATTCCGACCAGCTTCCGCCCGTAGGTGCCGGAAACGTGCTCCACGATATGATTAATTCCAAGGCACTGCCGGTTGTTGAGCTTAAAGAAGTTTTTCGTCAGGCTATGGAAAGCCTTATCGTAACAAATGCACATAAAATCGTTAAGGGTGAATTCCCCGAAATAACAAGAACGGATAAGGATTTTTTCTTTATGGAAAGAATTCAGCCTGCTTCTGCGGCAAAAACCGTTACGGAGCTTTGCTCAATCAGGCTCCCGAATGCTTATAAATATTCACCTACAGACGATATTCAGGTTCTTTGTCCGTCAAGAAAAGGCGAGGCAGGAACCGTTAGTCTTAATAAATATCTTCAGGCGGAAATCAATCCTCCTGCAAGACATAAGCGTGAGCATGCTTTCGGTCAGAGAATATTCCGTGAAGGCGATAAGCTCATGCAGATCAAAAATAATTACAACATTCCGTGGTCATCCTCGGAAAAAGACGGTCTCGGTGTTTTTAACGGAGATATCGGTATTCTCGATAAAATTGATGAAGGTGCTCATATACTGTATGTTCGCTTTGATGATAAGCTTGCCGAATACCCTTTTGAGGGGAGTACGGAGCTTGAGCATGCCTACGCCGTAACCGTTCATAAAAGTCAGGGCAACGAGTTTGAAGCAGTTGTAATGCCGGTAACCGGAGTTGTTGAGCAGCTTGCATACCGTAATCTGCTTTATACAGCCGTAACCCGTGCGAAAAAGCTGATGATTCTTGTAGGATCAAGAAATACCGTTGAGCGTATGGTTAATAATAACAGCAAAGCCAAGCGCTATTCAGCCCTCAAGAGTTTTATAATGCTTGGTGAAGAAAATTGAAAAAGTCATTCGAAGCTTTGATTCTTTCTCTTTTCCCGAGAAGATGCGCATACTGCGGTAAGGTTATTTCTTCAAGCCTCATGATGTGCGGTAAATGTGAAAAAGAACTTCCGAGAATAACGGGAACGGTATGCCGCAAATGCGGAAGGGAAAAGGATAAGTGTACTTGCAAGGGTGCGGAAAATTATTTTGATGCAATTGCTGCTCCGTTTTATTATGACGGCTGTGTCAGACACGGTGTTCATGCTTTTAAATTTCGGGGCGGATTGAGAAATTATGAAGCGTATTCTCTTGAAATGGCAGAAACCGTTAAAGAAAAATTCGAAAATATTTCTTTTGATTTTATAACCGAAATCCCCATGACAGAAAAGAGCAGAAAAAAGAGGGGCTATAATCAGTGCTTTTATCTTGCGAAAGGTATATCCGAAAGGCTCGGCATCGAGCATAAGCCGGATGTTATCTCAAAAATATACGATACGAAGATACAGCACGAAATCCGATATTATCTTCGTAAAGGGAATCTTACCGGTGCTTTTGATATTTCCAATCCCACCGATGTTGAAGGAAAAACCGTTCTGCTCTGCGATGATATCTCAACCTCAGGAGAAACATTCAATGAGTGCGCCAAAATGCTGTGGCTTCACGGCGCAAAAGAGATATACTGCATAGCCCTCGCATTGACTCCATACAAAAAGAAGAAAAAATAATATAAAGGTGGTGAAACCATGCTCGGTGCAAATATAGGAATAGATCTCGGAACAACCTCTATAGTTGTTTTCGTTGAAGGCAAGGGTATAGTTATGACCGAGCCTTGTGTTGCCGCCTATGAAAAAGAAAGCGGAAAGCTTATCGGTGTAGGTAAGCGTGCATGGGAAATGATCGGTAAAAATCCCGATTCAATCCGTGTTGTAAAGCCCATGCTTCACGGTGTGGTATCTGATTTTACTGCAACAAAGCATATACTCCGATATGTTCTTTCAAAGATTTGTAAAAACATGGTGTTCAAGCCCAATGTTGTTGTGTGTGTGCCTTCTATGGCAACAAGTCTTGAAAAAAGAACAATTCTTGATCTCGTAACAGCTGCGGGTGCTGCCAAAGCTTGTCTTATTGAAGAACCACTTGCCGCTGCACTCGGTGCAGGTCTCGGAAGCAACAGGCCTGTCGGCACAATGATAGTTGATATCGGCGGAGGAACAACTGATATTGCCGTTATCACTATGGGATGCATTTCTATTTCACGTTCAATTAAGGTTGCCGGTAATGCTTTTGATGAAGCGATTGTACGTCAGATAAGACGTGAAAGAGATGTGATTATCGGTGATAAAACGGGTGAATTTATAAAAAAACAAATCGGCTGTTCTTATCTTCGTGATGTTGAACTCGGTCTTACGGTAAAAGGTAAGCATTTTATAACCAATATGCCTGTTAGTATTGAGGTAAGTTCAACGGAAACATATCTTGCAATGCGTCCTCATCTTGAAACAATCGCAGAAACCGTTCGCTCCGTACTCGAGCTTACTCCGCCCGAATTATCTGCCGATATATGTGAATCGGGTATACGCCTGACCGGCGGCGGTGCGTTGCTCAGAGGAATTGATGAAATGATTGAAAAGAAAACGGGTGTTAAAACAACTGTTGCCGATTCTCCTCTTAATTGCGTTGCACTCGGTACGGGTGAGGCACTTTCTCATATTGATATTTTAAGCCAGAACGGCTATGTGTTCAAAGCACGTGACGAAATCGGCGGACTTGATGTTAAAATAACCGAATAAAACAAAGCAAACCGTCCAAGAATGTTGTTACAACATAAAAGGACGGTTTATTTTTATGAAGAAATATCAAATGGCGGAAATCTCCGTTGCAATCGGTTTGGTTATCTCAATTATCTTTTCCGTAATCGGCTTCGGTGCGGAATGTAATGAAATAAGAGATAATGTTATAAGACTTCATGTTCTTGCAAATTCCGACAGCGAGCAGGACCAGCAGGTAAAGCTGAAAGTCAGGGATGCATTGCTTGAATGCGGAAGTGAGCTTTTTGATGGTACGGTAAATAGAGATAACGCCGAAGAAACTCTTGCAAAAGAACGGGATTTTCTCGTTCAAAAGGCGAACGAGGTTCTTGCCGAAAACGGATTTGAGTATAAAGCGGAAATATATCTGACCGAGGAGTATTTTCAAACCCGTGAATATGAAAGCTTCACCCTGCCTGCAGGGGAGTACCTTGCTTTAAAAGTAATTCTCGGCAGCGGAAAGGGACATAATTGGTGGTGCGTAATGTTTCCGCCGCTGTGCCTTCCTGCCGCAACAGCCAAAACAGAAACGGAATTAATTTTAGGTGAAGACGGAGCGGAAATAATAAGCAGCCCCGCAAAATATGTAATGCGATTTAAAATCGTGGAGATGATAGAAGAAATCAAACTGAAATTCAAAGGCTGAAAACCAGATTCCAAACAAATGCAATAACCTTAAGAATTGCGGTTATAATTTCAAATACAAAATCAATCACTTTATCAAAAACGCTTTCTTCATTCTGAACGGGCGGTTCTTCAAGCGGTGGATTTTCAGGTTCGGTGCCTTTATTCTCAACAATTTCAAAGCTGGTTTGTGTGCTGCCTTTGAAATTGCCTATGCCTTTAACCGTTACGGTTGCCGTGCCTGCTTCGGTATTGTTGCCGTAGCTGACCGTGTAATCAACTCCGTTTTGCAGCTTTATTCCTCCGAAATTAACGCTGATTTCGGGGGTTGTTGCATTTCCTGTGTACTCACGGTCCGCTATGTCGGCAATACTTGCATCGGAAATGCTCCTTGCAACAATTTCAAAGCCTGCGTTTGAGCTGAGGTATTTGAAAATACCCGTGCCGACAACCGTTACCATAGATTTAACATTTGTCCCGAAAACCAACTCGGTAATCGGGGTTTCATCTACAGCGGTAAAATCAAAGGAAACAAGACTGTCGGGCAGATTAAGTTCGCAAAGTTTGGGGCAGGCTTCAAAAGCCCAATCGTCAATCACTTCAAGACCTTCATTAAGAACAACCCCGTTAAGGTTTTCCATAGAACCAAACGCTTTTATGCAGATTGTTTTAACAGAAGACGGCACGGTAATCTTTGTGATTTTGTTGTTGTTCTCTGCATTGGGGTGAGGCTTAGCACTGTAAGCTTCATAGGATTATATGCCATTAAGTTAACCTTCACCAATTGATGTGACGGGCATTCCGTTAATTTCAGAGGGAATTGTGACCTCGGTGTCTTTCCCGTAATATTTTACGAGTTTAACCTCATTTTTATTTATAATTTTACACTCATAATCACCCCAAGTGAATGCTTCGGTTGCCGCCTTTACCTCGGGCAAAATAAAATCAGAAAGATCTATTTTGCTAAACGGTGCTGATGCAACAACCATTGCCGCAATAACCGTTAATATCAATAATTTCTTCATGGATTTCTTCATTGCAAATCCTCCTTTTCAATTGCGAAAGTAGCTGAACAATTTTTGTAATCAATCGTAACAACATCTGTTGTCTCATCAACACTTTCAATGGTGATTTTGTATTTGTCAGAATTGAGAAGTCTTTCACTGCCGTCACTGTATACGGCATAAACCTGAATTTTGTCAAGATTTTCTTTGCCGATTTCAACATCATCGGGAAATCCTGCATAAATTGAGTTGAGAATAGCGCTGCTTTCGTCAAACAGAATTCTTACCTTGAAATCCGTTTTCAGTCCCATATATTCAACCGTGACCGTTTCATATCCTGCGTTCTTTCCGAAGCTTTCATCATAGTTGATATTGCATTCGGAGAGGGGGATGTTTTCTGTTGTTCCGTCGGAGTATTCCGCAACAACGCCGATTCCCGATTTGTCAAACGGTTCACCCTCAACATATTCATCCTTGAATTCACTTGAAAAAGAACAGCATATCGAAATAATGCTTCTTGCTGGAGGCAGTTCAATCGGATTTATGAACGGAAGATGCTGTGATAATTCCGATACCATCGTTCTGATTTGCTCGTTTTGTCCGATTTGCATACCGCCAAAAACAATTGCAATTGCCGCCGCTGCAGCAACAAAACCGATAAAGGGCTTGGAATTCTTTTTGCCTGTAATTTTATTTATGAAATCCTTTTTTGACAAAAGTATTTCGGCAGGATGTTCTTCGTTTCTTATGCTTTCAATTGCATCAATGCACTCGTCAATAAAATCAAAATCTGGATTTTCTTTTTCAAGCTCGTCATCGATAAGTGCATTAAGAAATGTTTCTGCCTCGTTAATAAAATCATTGTCGCAAAGTATATCATTTAAAATATCTTTGTTTAGTAAAAAATCAGTCACAGCGTCATCTCCTCATAATCAATTTCCGATATCAGGTGTTTTATTTTGTCACGCATTCTTTGCAGCCGTTTTGCGGCAGCGGCAGGGGAGATATTCAGAGAAACAGCAATTTCGCCGATGGAAAGCTTTTCAATATACTTCATAATATATATTTGTTTGTCGTAATCGGAAAGCATATCAATCAATGCTTCGGCGCATTTTTCATAATCTAATGTATCGTTGATAACGGAAACAGAAGATGATGTTATTGCGGATACATCATCAAGTGAAACATTCCTTTTAAGCTGCTTTGAACATTCCTTAACGGTTCTGCGGATAAAGTTATCGGCAGTACGATAGAGAAAAGCTCTGGGGTTTTCAATGTTTTCCCCGTCTGTCAGTTTGTTATAGAGAACTATAAATGCATCCTGAACGCAGTCGTGAGCATGACTTTCATATTTTCCGAGGCGAACCCTGCAGTATTTCAAAAGGCTTCGATAACAGTCGTCGTAATATTTCGAAAGAATTTTGTCCGCTTTTGATTTATCCATCGGCGTTTCTCACTTCCTTTCATTCAGTAGTCGCTGTTTTTATAAAAGTTGACATAACAATTTAAAAAATTATAATAAATCCTGACTGTAAATACAATATTAATTACAATAGTTATATTGAACGCAGAAGATTGAATTCGTGGAGATATGACGGATTGATATTATCATTTCGAGATAATAGTTTTTGGGATTTTGATTAATTATAAGGCAGTGGCTTGCTCCCGCCGTGAATGTTCGGTGTTTGCTCTCAATATCAAGCTCAAATCTGAATTAGAAGAAGTATAAAACAAAGGCAGATGAAACACTCGGAAGGGTTGATAAGTTGAGCGAAAAACTCGCGAAAAAGTGTTGACAATCTGATTTTATTGTGATATATTAGTCAAGCACTCCGCAAGAACGGTGTGCGACGCACCTTGAAAATTAAACAACGATTGATAGAAAAAACCCTTGAAGATTAATTTGAGTATGTACTTTCAAGTACAGCAGTAATT